>CAYQTB010000082.1:0-11610 GCA_964420315.1 uncultured Thiothrix sp.
GCTTACCTGAAGAGGAGACCGCTTTCTTGATCTAAAGTTGATGCGTATAGGGGAATTTCTTCCTTACCCCGCCACTACCGGAATCGGCACAACTTTCGCCGCTGCCCTCTGGTAGTTTTCCATCTTGTCAAAGTTCAGGTAGCGGTAAATGTCAGCCGACATGCTGTCGAGCTTGTTGGCATATTCCATGTACTCTGCAACCGTTGGCAATTTACCCATAACCGCCGCCACAGACGCGAGTTCCGCCGAAGCCAAGAACACGTCAGTGTTAGTCCCTAAACGGTTCGGGAAGTTACGGGTAGAGGTGGAAACCGCAGTAGAACCTTCCGCAATCCGTGCCTGATTCCCCATACACAGTGAACAACCCGGCATTTCCATCCGCGCACCCATACGCCCGTAGATATTGTAGTAACCTTCGTCACTCAACTGCGCCGCATCCATCTTGGTCGGTGGTGCAATCCACATCCGGGTAGGGATTTGCTGGTTGGCAGCATCCAGCAACTTGCCCGCCGCACGGAAATGCCCAATGTTGGTCATGCAAGAACCAATGAATATCTCATCAATCTTGCGACCTGCCACTTCCGACAACAGACGTGCATCATCCGGGTCATTCGGTGCGCACAGAATCGGCTCTTTGATCTCATCCATATTGATGTCGATCACCGCCGCGTATTCCGCATCCTTATCCGCACGCATCAGGCTGGGGTTAGCCAACCACGCTTCCATGCCCTTGATACGGCGTTCGATCGTGCGCGGATCACCATAACCTTCCGCCAGCATCCATTTCAGCATCACGATATTGGAACGCAGGTATTCCGCTACGGAATCTTCAGACAGCGCAACCGTACAGCCAGCAGCCGAACGTTCCGCAGAAGCGTCAGACAGTTCAAAGGCTTGTTCGACAGTCAGGTGATCCAGACCTTCGATTTCCAGCACCGTGCCGTTGAACACGTTCTTCTTGCCCTTCTTTTCCACCGTCAGCAGGCCCATCTGGATCGCCTTGTGCGGGATGGCATGAACCAGGTCACGCAAGGTGATGCCCGGCTGCATCTTGCCGGTGAAACGCACCAGCACCGATTCCGGCATATCCAACGGCATAACGCCCGTCGCCGCCGCGAACGCCACCAGACCCGAACCCGCCGGGAAGGAAATGCCAATCGGGAAACGGGTATGCGAGTCACCGCCCGTACCGACGGTATCCGGCAACAACATGCGGTTCAGCCACGAATGGATAACGCCATCGCCGGGGCGCAGCGAAACGCCGCCACGGGTCATGATGAAATCCGGCAGCGTATGGTGTGTCACCACATCCACAGGTTTCGGGTAAGCCGCCGTGTGGCAGAAAGACTGCATCACCAAGTCTGCCGAGAAGCCCAAGCAAGCCAAATCTTTCAGCTCGTCACGGGTCATCGGCCCGGTAGTGTCTTGTGAACCCACCGTGGTCATTTTCGGCTCGCAATACATGCCGGGGCGTACACCCGCCATGCCGCAAGCCTTGCCGACCATTTTTTGTGCCAGTGTGAAACCTTTACCCGTGTCAGCAGGCTGTTCCGGCGTGCGGAACAAATCCACAGGCGGCAAGCCCAGTGATTCACGCGCTTTCGCCGTCAAACCACGCCCGATGATCAGGTTGATACGACCACCCGCACGCACTTCGTCCAACAACACCTGTGTTTTCAAACTAAAGGTGGAGATAACTTCATCCGTACCGTGACGCTTGGCAACACCTGCGTAAGGGTAAACATCCACCACGTCGCCCATGTTCATCTGGGAAACATCCATCTCGATGGGCAGTGAGCCGGAATCTTCCATCGTATTGAAGAAAATCGGGGCAATTTTGCTACCAAAACAATAACCGCCCACCCGCTTGTTCGGAATCCCCGGCATATCATCGCCAAAGAACCACAGCACGGAGTTGGTCGCCGATTTACGTGAAGAGCCTGTACCTACCACGTCACCGACGTAAGCCACCGGAAAACCTTTGGCTTTGACCGCTGCGATTTGCTTCAAGGGGCCGACGCTGCCTTGGACTTCCGGCTCGATACCGTCACGCGCCATTTTCAGCATCGCGTTGGCATGGAGTGGGATGTCAGGGCGTGACCACGCATCCGGCGCAGGTGACAGGTCATCGGTATTGGTTTCGCCGGGTACTTTAAAGACCGTCACAGTGATTTTCTGCGCCACTGCTGGCTTGGAGGTAAACCACTCGCCAGCCGCCCACGATGCCATGACCTTTTGCGCGGCTGTATTGCCTGCTTTGGCTTTTTCTTCCACATCGTGAAACGCATCAAACATCAACAGCGTGTGGGACAATGCCGTCGCCGCCGCATCCGCCGTTGCCGGAATATCCAAAGCCGCAATCAACGGTTGCACGTTGTAGCCGCCCAACATCATGCCGAGAACTTCAACCGCACGTACTGGGTTAATCAATGCACAAGCCGTTTCACCCGTGGCGATGGCAGCAAGGAAAGCCGCTTTCACATAAGCCGCTTCATCGACACCCGCCGGAACGCGGTTTTCCAGTAAATCAACCAGAAATGCTTCTTCGCCTGCCGGAGGGTTTTGCAGCAGTGCCACCAGTACAGCGGTTTGTGCTGCATCCAATGGTTTAGGTGGAATACCCTGAGCTGCACGTTCGGCAACGTGTTGGCGATATTCTTGCAACATTTTCTATAGGCTCCTCAAAACAACAAAACTTATCTTTTATCCACTGGCACGTAATCGCGCTGTTTTGCGCCGATGTACAACTGGCGTGGACGACCAATGCGCGACTCTTCGTCACCCATCATCTCATTCCACTGCGAAATCCAACCGATGGTACGTGCCAGCGCGAACATGACCGTAAACATACTGACTGGAATCCCCATGCTCAGGAAAATCACCCCGGAATAGAAATCCACATTCGGGTAGAGGTTACGTGACTTGAAATAATCGTCATTTAACGCAACCTGTTCCAATTCACGCGCAATGTCGAACAACTTCTGGTTCGGATTGCCCGGTGGCAAACGATCCAGAATCTGGTTAGCCAGCGTGCGGATGATTTTTGCGCGTGGGTCGTAGTTTTTGTACACGCGATGCCCAAAACCCATCAAACGGAAACGGTCATTTTTGTCTTTAGCACGGTCTACCCAATGCGACAATGGCAAGCCAGACTTTTCAATGTCACGCAACATGGTAATCACGGCTTCATTCGCCCCGCCATGTGCAGGCCCCCACAACGACGCAATCCCTGCTGCCACTGCCGCAAACGGATTCGCTTCCGAACTGCCCGCTAAACGCACAGTGGATGTGGAAGCATTTTGTTCATGGTCAGCGTGCAAAATCATAATCATATCCAACGCTTTCACATGTAACGGGTCGGCTACATAGGGTTCAGTCGGCACGGAAAACATCAAGTGCAAGAAATCTTCCGCATACGACAAATCATTGCGCGGGTACACAAACGGCAAGCCCACGGAGTAACGGTAGCTCCATGCCGCAATCGTCGGCATTTTCGCAATCAAACGGTGCGCGGAACGCTGGCGTTGTTCGGGGTCATGGATATTCATGTCATCGTGGTAGAACGCCGATAACGCCCCAACCACCCCAACCATGGTTGCCATCGGGTGCGCGTCACGACGGAAACCCCGGAAGAAATACTGCACCTGATCGTGCAGCATGGTATGGCGGGTGATCATGTACTCAAAGTCTGCCAACTCTTGCTTGGTAGGCAAGGTTTTATTCAACAGCAAATAGCAGACTTCCAAAAAGCTGCTGTGTTCTGCCAACTGCTCAATCGGATAACCCCGGTAGAGCAACGTGCCTGCATTCCCATCCAAATAAGTAATTTCGCTGGAGCAACTGGCGGTTGACATAAAACCGGGGTCATAGGTGAAATAACCCAATTCTTTATAGAGCTTGCGGATGTCAATGGTTTTGACACCGATACTGGGTTCTAGCACATCCAGTTCAATTTGTTTACCCGTGGCGTTATCCGTAAGGGTTACGGTCTGTTTGGTCATAGGGCGCTCCAAAGCAAAAAATCAATAAGAAGAAGTTTTATCCCCTGAGGGCAGCGAAGGCAGCAGCAACACCCCGCCCTAGTTCCGCTGGCGAAGAGACGGTATACACACCCGCGCTTTGCAGTGCAGCATATTTCTCCTGCGCCGTACCCTTCCCACCAGCAATAATCGCGCCAGCGTGACCCATGCGTTTGCCCGATGGTGCAGTCACTCCGGCGATGTACGAAACCACGGGTTTGGTGACATGCGCTTTAATGAAGTCTGCTGCTTCTTCTTCTGCTGAACCGCCGATTTCACCGCACATCAGAATAACTTCGGTTTGCGAGTCAGCTTGGAACAAGGTTAGTGCATCAATGAAACTCGTGCCCGGAATCGGGTCGCCACCAATACCGATACAAGTGCTTTGCCCCCATTCGCTGGTTTGCTTAACCGCCTCATACGTCAACGTGCCGGAACGTGACACAATACCCACATTGCCCGGTTTGTGAATGTGACCCGGCATAATGCCGATTTTGCATTCGCCCGGTGTAATGATACCGGGGCAGTTAGGACCAATCAGACGCACGCCCAAGCTATCCACCACCACTTTCGCATCCAGCATATCGAGTGCCGGAATGCCTTCAGTAATGCACACGATCAGCTTGATACCGGCGTAAGCCGCTTCGATAATGGAATCCTTACAGAACGCTGCGGGGACGTAGATGACACTGGCATCTGCACCCGTCGCCTCCACCGCTTCACGCACGGTATTGAACACCGGCAACCCCAAATGCGTTGAGCCACCTTTACCCGGCGTGATCCCGCCGACCATGTTGGTGCCGTAAGCAATCGCTTGCTCAGAGTGGAAAGTTCCCTGCTTGCCAGTGAAACCTTGGCAGATGACTTTGGTATCTTTATTAATTAATACGCTCATGCGGCTTCTCCTACGGCAGCAACGATTTTCAGGGCAGCATCGCCCAAATCACTGGCAGTAATCACCGCCAAACCACTTTTATCCAGCAATGCCAGCCCTTTTTCGGCGTTATTGCCTTCCAAACGCACCACCACGGGGACAGACACCTTCACTTCCTGCACCGCTTTGATAATGCCTTCTGCAATCAAATCGCAACGCACGATGCCACCGAAAATATTGACCAGAATGCCTTTGACATTGCTATCGGAGAGAATGATTTTGAACGCCGCCGCCACCCGTTCCGCCGTTGCCGTACCGCCTACGTCGAGGAAGTTAGCGGGTTGACCACCGGACAGTTTGATAATGTCCATCGTCGCCATTGCCAAGCCTGCGCCATTGACCATGCAACCGATATTGCCTTCGAGCGCGACGTAGTTCAAATCCCACTCGTCCGCTTCCAATTCACGCGCATCTTCTTGTGACTTGTCACGCATCGCCACCAGTTCAGGCTGGCGGTACAGCGCGTTGCTGTCGACATTCACTTTGCCATCAAGACACAGCAAGTTGCCTTCAGCGGTGACTACCAGCGGGTTAATTTCCACCAAAGACAGGTCTTTTTCCTTGAACATTTTGCCCAAGCTAACCAGCAGTTGGGTGAATTGCGCAATCTGTGTGCCTTGTAAACCCAAGCCAAACGCGAGTTCACGCCCTTGATAAGGCATCACACCAACCAGCGGATCAACCTGCACTTTGAGGATTTTTTCCGGGGTTTCGTGCGCCACCTTCTCGATTTCCATGCCGCCTTCGGTGGAAGCCATGATCACGATACGGCGGGAAGAGCGGTCTACCACTGCGCCGAGATACAATTCACGGGCGATATTGCAGGTTTCTTCCACCAGCATCGTGTTGATGGGTTGACCGTGTTTGTCGGTCTGGTAAGTCACCAGATTTGTACCCAGCAAGCTGGCAGCAAATGCGCCTGCTTCTGCTGGCGTTTTCACCAGTTTCACGCCACCGGCTTTACCGCGCCCACCCGCGTGGACTTGCGCCTTGACCACTACTGTCGCCGTGCTTAAAGAAGCCGCCGCTGCTTCGGCTTCCGCCGCCGTGGAGGCGATTTTGCCAGTGGGTACAGGCATACCGTATTGGCTAAAAACCGCTTTAGCCTGATATTCGTGTAAATTCATCCTGTTTTCCTTCGTTAATTACGTTTTTTGCCCACGGCATGTAAGGCACGCCCATCCACAGCCAGCATGGCTTCGTGGATTGCTTCGGAAACCGTTGGGTGCGCAAAGGTCATCCGCGCCAAATCCTCTGACGAACATTCAGTTTCAATGGCAATCACGGCTTGCCCGACCAGTTCGGAAGCCAATGGTCCGACAAAATGCACGCCCAGAATGCGGTCAGTTTTGGCATCTGCCAATACTTTCACCAAACCGTCGGCTTGATCCATCGCTTTGGCACGCCCGTTAGCTGCAAACGGGAAGCTGCCTGTGTTATACGCAACACCAGCGGCTTTGAGTTCGGCTTCGGTCTTGCCGACCCACGCGATTTCGGGGTGCGTGTAAATAACCCACGGAATCGCGTCGTAGTTAATGTGCGGCTTTTGCCCTGCAATCTGTTCAGCAACCAGCACGCCCTCTTCCGAGGCTTTGTGTGCCAGCATCGCGCCACCAATACAATCACCGATGGCGTACACACCCGACACGGCGGTTTGCAAGTGGCTATCGACCACCACACGCCCACGCTCATCCAGTTGCACCCCGCAATCTGCCGCGAATACACCCGCCGTGTTGGACTTGCGCCCGACAGCGACGATCAGGCGGTCAACGACCAGTGTTTGTTCGCCCTTGGGATTGTTGTAGGTGACGGTAACACCGTTATCCCCGGCTTCGACCTTGGTAACTTTAGAGCTAAGGCGAATGTCCAGCCCTTGCTTTTTGAATTGCGTTTGCGCCGATTTAGCCACATCACGGTCAGCCGCGCTGAGGAAATCGTCCATCGCTTCCAGCACCACGACTTCAGAACCGAGCCTGCGCCAGACGCTGCCCATTTCCAAACCGATCACGCCAGCACCGATCACACCGAGTTTGCCGGGAACGCTTTCCCAATCCAACGCCCCCGCAGAATCGACAATGCGCGTATCCAGCCACTGGGCAATCGGCAATTCAATCGGGGTAGAGCCTACCGCAATAATGATGTTTTCGGCAGTGTGAGTAGCTACCGTGCCATCGTGTGCGGTGACTTCGACTTGCTTGCCCGCCAGCAACTTGCCACGACCTTGCAGCCAAGTAATGCCGTTGGCTTTAAATAATTGCTCAATGCCGCCGGTCAGTTGGCTGACGATTTTGTCCTTGCGGGCAATCATTTTGCTCACGTCAAGCTGCAAACCGTCAACCGTAATACCGTGGTCGGCATGGTGTTTGGCGATTTCCTCGTAACGTTCGGAGCTTTCCAGCAAGGCTTTGGAGGGGATGCAGCCCACATTCAAGCAAGTGCCGCCAAGGGCGGGTTTGTGCTGTTTGTTGAGCCACTCTTCCACACAGGCGACTTTCAAGCCGAGCTGGGCGCAACGGATGGCTGCAACATAACCGCCGGGGCCTGCGCCAATCACGATGACATCAAACATCCAGCACCAACCGTACTGGGTTTTCCACCAGTTCTTTGATGGTTTTGAGGAAGGTGACAGCACTTTGACCGTCGATAATGCGGTGGTCGTAAGAGAGAGCCACGTACATCATCGGGCGAATAACCATCTGATCATTGACAACGACAGGGCGCTTCTGGATCGCGTGCATCCCTAGAATCGCGCTTTGAGGCGGGTTGAGAATGGGGGTTGATAGCAACGACCCAAAAACGCCCCCGTTGGTGATGGTGAACGTACCACCAGTGAGGTCGTTCATATCCAGCTTGCCTTCACGGGCTTTGGCAGCGTAACCGGCAATGCCGGATTCGATGTCAGCCAACCCTAAGTTTTCGGCGTTGCGCAGGATCGGAACAACCAAACCGCGATCAGATGACACGGCAATCCCAATATCGCAGAAGCCGTGGTAAACAATGTCATTGCCATCAATCGAGGCATTGACTTCAGGGAAACGTTGCAGTGCGACAGCGGCTGCTTTGACGAACAGGGACATAAAGCCCAGTTTCGCTTGGTGTTTTTTCTCGAATGCGTCTTTGTATTCGTTACGCAGATCCATCAACGGCTTCATGTCGATTTCGTTGAAGGTGGTCAGCATGGCGGTGGATTGCTTGGCGTACAGCAGGCGTTCGGCGATGCGGGCGCGGAGGCGGGTCATCGGCACGCGCTGTTCCATGCGGGAATCGGAAGCGGTAACAGTAACGGTTGACGCAGGTGCAAGCGTTGCGACAGGAGCTGGTGCGGCAGATTTGGCGGCAACGGCGGCTTGCACGTCTTCCTTGAGGATGCGCCCTTGCTTGCCAGAACCGTCGACATCAGCAGCAGAGAGGTTGTTTTCTGCCATCAGTTTGCGGGCAGCGGGAGCAGTTTGTGGTTCGGTAGCGGGAACCTCTTGCTCCTTCACCCCTTGTGAGGGAAGGCTGGCAGGGGGGATAGTGGCGGCAACTGCGCCAATCGTCATACGACCCAACAATTGACTGCTAGTTACGGTCGCACCTGCTTGCTCAACAATTTCAGTGAGAACACCATCAGCAGGAGCGAGCACTTCCAGCACTACCTTGTCGGTTTCGATTTCAACCAGTACTTCATCCTGTTTGACACTATCACCGACTTTTTTACTCCATGTAACCACGGTAGCATCGGCGACGGATTCCGGCAGTACCGGGGTCAGAATCTTACTGCTCATCTGCACACATCCTTCTTGGTAGGGTATTGATTGGCATTTCTATGACGCTCTTTTGCTGATCTTGTAAATTGTCGACATTATAGGGTTTTTTATGCCAAAAGTCAAGCAGATCAGGTCTATATTGTCGACATATTGCACGTATTTGCACTCAACAGAGCAAGCAGAGAATAGCATACACCGTATATTGTCGACACCAAAAACAAAAGACCCCGCAGGGTCTTTTGCTGAGCGTCATTTAAGAGGGGCGAATTTACTCGCCTTCGCCCACGGCTTTCATGCTCAAACGCATCCGACCCTGGCGGTCGATCTCGATGACTTTAACTTTAACCGTATCGCCTTCTTTGACGAAGTCTGTCACACGCTCGACGCGCTCGTCGCTGATTTGCGAAATGTGCAGCAAACCGTCCTTACCTGGTAAAATGGTAACAAATGCACCGAAGTCCATCAGACGCACGACTTTGCCCGTGTAAACCTTGTTCAGTTCCACTTCGGCAGTAATCGCCTCGATCATATTGCGGGCTTCGTAAGCAGCTTTAGCATCAATTGCCGCAATCTTGATGAAACCTTCGTCATTGATGTCAACGTTTGCACCAGTCGCAGCCGTAATACCACGGATGGTTTCACCACCTTTACCGATGACTTCACGGATTTTGTCTGGGTTAATTTTCATGGTGACATAACGTGGCGCGTATTCGGAAACCTCATCACGCGGCGCTTCCAGACCTTTTGCCATTTCACCCAAGATGTGCAAGCGACCTGCTTTAGCTTGCACCAAGGCTTGCTGCATGATTTCTTTGGTAATGCCGGTGATCTTGATGTCCATTTGCAACGCAGTGATACCGTCGGCAGAACCCGCTACTTTAAAGTCCATATCGCCGAGGTGATCTTCATCACCGAGGATGTCGGACAATACCGCGAAACGCTCGCCTTCTTTGATCAAACCCATTGCGATTCCCGCAACGGGTGCTTTTAACGGTACGCCTGCGTCCATCATCGCCAAGGAACTGCCGCACACGCTCGCCATTGAGCTAGAGCCGTTGGATTCGGTGATTTCAGAAACGCACCGAATGGTGTACGGGAAGTCATCAATGCTTGGCACCATTGCTTTTACACCGCGCTTTGCCAAACGCCCGTGACCGATTTCACGACGCTTGGGGGAGCCGAAACGCCCAATCTCACCCACACTGAATGGCGGGAAGTTATAATTGAACAAGAAGTTATCTTTGTATTCGCCGGTAATCGCATCAATTACCTGTGCATCACGCTCAGTACCTAGGGTGGTGACAACCAATGCCTGTGTTTCGCCACGGGTGAACAGTGCAGAGCCGTGAGTACGGGGCAATACGCCGACGCGTACGGTAATTTTACGTACCGCATCCAGCGCACGACCGTCGATACGTGGCTTGCCATCCAAGATACTGCCACGCACGACTTTTTTCTCAGCGTTTTTGAATTCGCCTTTGATGTCATCGGCAGAGAAGCCTTCTTCTCCTTCTTTTGCCGCCAACTTTTCAACCAGAGCCGATTGAATTTCATGAATGCGCGCATAACGCGCTTGCTTGTCTGCAATTTGGAACGCTTCGATCAGATCCGTTGAACACGCTGCTTCTACAGCATCAGCCAAGGCGGTATTTGCCACAGGTGCTGACCAATCCCATGCTGGGGTAGCCACTTCTGCGGCTAACGCCTTAATAGCATTGATGGCTACTTGCATCTGTTCGTGACCGAACATGACCGCGCCCAACATAACATCCTCACTTAATTCGTTGGCTTCGGATTCGACCATCAAGACGGCGCTATCCGTACCCGCAATCACCAGATCCAAATCCGAGGTGAGCAAGTCTTCTTTGGAAGGGTTCAGTAAGTAGCTGCCATCACGGTAGCCCACGCGAGCTGCACCGATAGGGCCTTGGAAGGGCATACCGGAAAGTGCCATGACCGCTGAAGCCCCCAGCAACGCTGGAATATCCGCACTGACGGATGGATTCATGGAAACCACGGTAGCAATCAATTGCACTTCGTGGGTGAAACCTTCTGGGAACAGTGGGCGCAATGGGCGGTCAATCAAACGTGCAACCAGCGTTTCTTCTTCGGTAGCACGCGCTTCACGTTTGAAAAAACCACCGGGAATACGGCCTGCTGCGTAGAACTTTTCCTGATAATCAACCGTCATCGGGAAAAAGTCGCGCCCTGGAACCGTTTCTTTGCTGCCAACCACTGTAACCAACACACTGGTGTCGTCCATTGTGATCATGACTGCTGCGGTGGCTTGTTTGGCGATTTCGCCCGTTTCGATAGTGACGGTGTTATTGCCGTATTGGAAAGTCTTGGTAATTTTTGCCATGACGTTGGATGTTCCTTTAATGAATTTTATTAAGCGAGAGGGGTCACGGGCAGGCTGTTGAAAAAGATTCGGAAGTGAACGCGATACAAATCTTTATCAACAACCTTCCTGCGTGACGAATGATAGTAAACAATCAATCCTTACATAACAAAACACCGCACAAAGGCGGTGTTTTGGAGTGGTTGCCCCGACTTAGCGGCGCAGACCCAAGCTAGAAATCAACGCTTGATAGCGGTTCAGATCCTTACGCTTCAGGTAGTCCAGCAGCTTACGGCGCTGGCTGACCATTGACAACAATCCGCGACGGGAATGGTGGTCATGCTTGTGGGTTGCAAAATGGTCCGTCAGATGCTGAATCCGCGCTGTTAACAACGCAATTTGCACTTCCGGGGACCCGGTATCTGTGTCTGATTGGCGGTATTGTGCAACAACACCGGCCTTAACTTCTGCACTCAGAGACATATTCGCCTAGGCTCCAGATTAATGGTTGGTAAAAAGGCGAAGATTATACACATGAAGGTAAATGTAGTATAGTTCTGTCTAACA
>CAYQTB010000083.1:0-11576 GCA_964420315.1 uncultured Thiothrix sp.
CGATTATTCCGCCGCGTGTCGCTAAAGCAGCAATGGAAACCGGCGTGGCGACCCGTTGAGGAAATGAACCCCTACAATGCGGCTTACGCCATCGACACCGACGCTCGCACGCTGGATGACGTGATGGACGGCGTGGACGTTTTCCTCGGTTTATCCGCCCCCCGCGTATTGAAACAACACCACGTCAAAGTGATGGCGGCAAATCCCCTGATCCTCGCGCTCGCCAACCCTGAGCCAGAAATCCGCCCCGAACTGATTTACGAAGTGCGTTCTGACGCAATTGTGGCTACCGGGCGCAGCGATTACCCCAACCAAGTGAATAACGTGCTGTGCTTCCCGTTCCTGTTCCGGGGCGCGTTGGATGTGGGCGCAACCGAAATCAACGAAGCCATGAAAATTGCGGTAGTCGAAGCGATTGGTGATCTGGCGATGCGCGAAGCCTCCGATGCAGTAGTTTCCGCGTATGGTGGCGCGGAATTCCACTTCGGGCGCGACTACCTGATTCCTAAGCCGTTTGACCCGCGTTTAATGACGATTATTCCGCCGCGTGTCGCTAAAGCAGCAATGGAAACCGGCGTGGCGACCCGCCCGATTGCCGATTTCGAGGCGTATGAACGTCAACTGGAAAGTTTCGTGTTCCGCTCCGGCATGACCATGAAGCCGGTATTCGAGAAAGCTAAACGCAACCCGCAGCGCATTGTGTTTGCGGAAGGCGAATCCCAGCGTGTGATCAATGCCGCGCAACATAACACTGCGCTCGCGGCAGAACTGGTGGCAGGTTTCGGCATGGAACCTAGAGCGGCGTTGCTGTCGCATTCCAACTTCGGCAGTCGCATGAATGTGCATTCTGCCAAAAATCGTGAACATGGCAGCCTTTGCCAGCGTTGAGGCGATGAGCCGCAAAGCGTAAGATTTGACATCCATCTAACCCAAGGAGTGGCTATGAAAACTTTCAGCATATTGGTGTTTTGCCTTGCGACCTTGTGTGCTTGCACACCGCCTACGGGGAGTGAGCAAGCGACTATCCGTGCGACAGTGACGGGCACAATCACACAGCCTGATCCCGTCGAAACGCAGATTCGGGCTTTAGAGAAGGCTGGCAAACTCAAGGTGTTGGCAGTGCGTGAATCGTTCCCACCTCAATTCGAACTCGAAGGTTCCACCCAAGCGCTTGCTGAAGTGCAAGTGCTGGCGCAACCGCGCTAGGGTCTTAAGCGACTCTATAAAGGGTTTCCTGCGCTATTTCAGGATATTGCGTATACTCACCTTATCACAACCTATCACACTTGGGTGAAAGCGTATGGACTGGACGAGCTATCTTTACATAGTACTGGGAATAGTGGTGGTGGCAGTGCTAGGCGCTGCCGCGTTCTCCGCTTTTTATAAACGCGCCAAAAAAGACACCGCGTTCGTGCGCACTGGCTTAGGCGGGGAAAAAGTCATTCTTAATAGCGGTGCATTCGTGTTACCCGTGGTTCACGAGGTGATGCCGATCAATATGCAAACCTTGAAAATCGAAATTACCCGTGAAATGGAGCAGGCGCTGGTCACAAAAGACCCGCTGCGGGTGGATGTAACCGCTGAATTCTTCCTGCGGGTGGAAGCCAACCCGGAAGCCATTAGTACCGCAGCACGTGCGTTGGGCTTACGTACTTTGGATAAGGAGACAATCAAAGAGGTGTTTGAAGCCCCGTGCGTTGCTGCCTTGCGTTCGGTTGCATCAGGGATGGAGCTGGAGGAGTTGCACCAAAAACGTGCCGCGTTTGAACACAACGTAGAAGAAGCGGTGAATGCCGAGTTCCACAAAAACGGTTTGGAACTGGTGTCGGTGTCCCTCACGGGTCTTGACCAGACCGACAAAAAATATTTCGATCCTAATAATGCTTTCGATGCGAAAGGCTTGAGTATTTTGGAGCAAGTTACCTCCGACAATGCCAAGCGCCGCAATAATATTGAGCAAGAAACGGCGGTCGCGATTAAGCAGCGTAACCTCGAAGCCACTATCAAAAAAGAAGAGATGGAGTACAAGGAGGTCGTGGCGCAAAACGAACGCAAGCGTCAAAAAGCTGAGAACGAAGCCGAAACCCAGCGCAAAATCGAAGAAATCAACATCGACAAAGAGATTTTGATTGAACGCGCCCAACAAGCCATGAACATGCAACAAGCCGCGTTAGAACGGGAAGTGTCACAGGCGTGGATTGAAACCAATAAAGTCAAAGCCGAATTCGAGAAGATTTCCGAGGAAATCCGTACTGCCCGCGAACGCGCCGAAGCCGAACGTTCCCGCATTGTCGAAGTCATTAGTGCTGAAAAAGAAGCACGTCGCCAAGTGATTATTGCGGAAGCCAATGCCGATGTGGAAAAAATGGCGGCAATGGCAGCGCAGTTGCGTTACGAAGTCGAGGCGGCGGGCAAGAGAGCGCTTAATGAGGCATCCAACCTGCTCTCCAACGACCAAATTGCGATGCAAGTCAAAATGGAAATCGTGCGGCAATTGCCAAATATTATCCGCGAAAGTGTGCGCCCGATGGAAAACATCGAAGGCATCAAAATCATGCACATTGACGGCTTAAACAATGCCATCGGGCGCAGTGGTTCTGGTGGTGGCAACAATGGCGGCGATGCGGGCAACGGCAATAACAACGGCGGTGGCAGTAACCTTGCCGAGCAAGTGGTGGATAGCGCCTTGCGTTACCGTGCGCAAGTGCCTTTGATTGAAAGCTTGCTGGGTGAAGTTGGTTTGAAAGGCGGTGCGCTCAATGATATGACGCGCAGTTTACACGCGGGTCTATTTGCTGAAGAGGCAAAACCGACGGAAGCTAAAAAGCCCGCGCCAACACCGGCGCGTGAGCGCGAACAGCCAGTGACCGCCGATGATGACGGCTACGGCGACGATTACTACCGTGACGAACGTGCTTAAGTGTGCTTAAGTCTGTGTCTTAACGTGATTTACGGTTACTGTGGTCAATTTCTGGGTTGTAGCTATACGCAGCAATCCGGCGCTCTTCTTCTGCTTGTGCCAGTATGCCGGGGGCTAGTTCCCGCAGTTGTTTGAGTAACCATGCATAATTCCTGTTATCGACTGTTACGCCCAGCAGCGCACTGAGTTCTAAGGCTTCGGTAGCAAACAGGAGTCGATATTGTGCGTATTGGTTGTAAATTAGTGCCTTGTTCCATTCTAAAATCAGGTCGTTGGTGGTTTCCAATAGGTCAGTGTTGACTTTTTGGTATTCCAGCATGTAAGCCAGTTTGCCGCGTATTCGAGTCTCTTCGTGCTGAAGTTGCGTCAGGTTGCTGGTAATGCTGGTTTCTTGGCGCTGGGTTAGCGTGGTGAGCAAGGTTTGGCGGCGTTGGTCGCTGTAAGGCTGGAATACCGTGTTTAGGCTTTGCCCCTTTTGAGGTTTGGGGAGCTTGATGGCTTTGAGCAGCGTTTCAGCTTCGCGTAAGTGTTTACGAATCGCTTCGGTTTCTGCTAACTGAAATTCGCGGCTGTCGCCGAGTGCATCCTGAATGCGTTTTTGCAGGCGTTGCGCTTCCTCATCAAACATGGCGCGTACATGGCGGTCTTCGCCGGTATGGTAATGCAGCCAGAATTCGCGGCGGCTGCGGTCAATTTCCTGATAGGC
Organism: uncultured Thiothrix sp.; assembly: GCA_964420315.1. Taxonomy (GTDB): domain Bacteria; phylum Pseudomonadota; class Gammaproteobacteria; order Thiotrichales; family Thiotrichaceae; genus Thiothrix. The sequence continues at coordinate 3,627 of CAYQTB010000083.1, forward strand.
TTTGCGTAATTGTTGTTGCTGTGCCCAACGAATGTCGATGATGGTTTGCAGAAAGCGGCGTTGTTCGGGCATTTGTTCCGCCCATTCCCTGACCTTGCCAAAAAAGGTGTGCAATGCCTCCATTTGCTTGAGCATGTCTTGGCGCAAGCCGTAAAGATCTGGGTAGGTGGTGCTTTCGTAAGTTTCCAGATCGAGTTCGGTTCTAGGTTGTTGTGGGTCTGCCGTATTGTCTGCCGTGTCAACGGGAGGGGTGGGTTCGCGGTTGCCTTGTTTCCAGAGAAAATTGAGTGCGGCAATGACCAACACGCCAGTAAACGCAATCAAAATCAGCAGGCGGGTGTCGTTAGGCAGTTTGAATTTGCTCAGAAAACCGTTTAGCCAGCGTACAAAGAATACAATGCCAGCAGCAGTGGCTAGCCAGAGAATGAATAACAGTAAACCGTGTGAATCCATGAGTGTGAGGGCGCTTGGGTTGAGGGTTTGAATGTGTTGAAGTGTAGCAGAGAATTTCCCAATATTAGTGCTTGACAGCAACCCCTCAAAACGCTTTAATAGCGCCCTCTGTGGCCGGATAGCTCAGTTGGTAGAGCAGGGGATTGAAAATCCCCGTGTCGGCGGTTCGATTCCGTCTCCGGCCACCACCTCATTTTCGATTACCCCCTTTAGCCTGCTGTTAGCGGGCTTCCTTTTGCGAGACTTCTGCTTGATCCTACGTCAATTCGTGTATTATCGTGCTGTTATCGTCGCTTAAGGATGCTTCTCTATGTCTCAACCTGCCAAGCTAGAATTAGTCAGTTTTAAAGTCTGTCCTTTTGTACAACGTTCGGTGATTGCGCTGAATGCCAAGGGGATTGCGTATACCTTGACCCATATTAACCCGCACGAACCGCCGGATTGGTTTAAAGCGATTTCCCCTTTGGGCAAAGTGCCGGTATTGCTGGTCGATGGCATGCCGTTGTTTGAATCCGCCGTGATTCTTGAATACCTGGATGAAGTGTTCCCCCCCGCGTTGCATCCGGCTGAACCTTTGGAAAAAGCGCGGCATCGGGCGTGGATTGAGTTTTGCTCTGAATTGCTGGGGCGACAGTTCCGCATGTTAACGGCGAAAGAGTCCAGCGGTTTTGAAGAGGCGCGTGAATCTTTGCAACAGGGTTTGCAGCGTTTGGATACGGTATTAGCAGCAGATGCGCCGTATTTTGCTGGGGCAAATTTCCATTTGGTGGATTGTGTGTATGCGCCCTTGTTTATGCGCCTTGCGTTACTGAAGCAACATTACGCATTAGCGTTGTCCATGAGTGCGCGGATGCAGGCGTGGAGCGACGCATTGTTAGCGTTAGACACGGTGAAAACCTCGGTGGTTGAGGACTTCGAGGCGGTATTTGCTAACTTTCTGAAAGGCAATGATGGTTATATTTTAAAGAGCTAAAATTATACAAATGCTTGCAGCCATAGGGCTTTTGCTATAAATAAACGGTTTGAATGGAATATTGAGGGCTATGTTTATGCGCATTTATCAAGGCAGCGTTTCTGTTGCAGTTTTTTCAATCATGATTTTGCTAGGTGGTTGTGGCGGCGGTGGTGGGTCGACACAAAACACCGTTATCGGTGGAACGACTGTCCCGGTGGTTCCGCCGACTACGGCACCCAAAACGTTTACTGACGTGAAAGTGGCTGGTGTAACGACGTGTGTTACCGACAATAGCACTAATCTGATGTGGGAAGTTAAAACCGATGAGGCATCGGGTGCTGTCCCTGATTTTCGTGATAAAGATTACGGCTATAATTGGGGTAATGACGGTAGAGCAGCGGGGACTGCGGCGAGTGCAAATTTGCTGGTTAGCTCTGCTCCTCCTTGCCAAGCGTCGGGAACCATTATGACTAAATGCACAACCGATGCTTATATCAAGGCGGTGAATGCAGCAGCGTTATGCGGCTACACCAATTGGCGTTTGCCGACTACAACTGAATTACTGGGGTTAATTGATACCACGCGACCCGCGCGACCATTCATTTACCCGGCATTGGGTAGCACCTCTTCCGATCCTGAAGTGCAAGGTCAAGCAGTGCGTGGTTATTGGGCTTCCAATACGGCGAGCGTCGGTCATGCAGCGGTAAGTTTTTCTTTGGCAACCGGTGATCGCGCCCAAGGTCATGGCGACAGTTACAACTATGTGCGCTTAGTGCGCAATAACTAATCTAGCTCCCTGCTCCCTTCACCCCTTGCGGGGGAAGGGATGGGGGTTAAGGCGTAGCCTTAGAAAAACAAGGCTACTTTGGCTTCTGCACGGTATTTGTGCAGCAATGGTTCGGTATAACCATTCGGCTGTTCACGCCCTTTAAACACCAGATCACAAGCTGCTTTAAACGCGACGCTAGCCTTGATCCACGCAGCGGTTTTCATACCGCCTTTGCGAATCATCGGGCCAGCCTCCATTGAGGTGTGCATCAGATGAATAGCATGATGGGCTAATTCCAGCCGTACCATGGTTCTTATATACTTTTTACCATGCGTACAACACACTGTTTATTGTTTCTACACCGGTTGGCTCATCTGGCAGCGCTTGGCGTGATGTTGGTGGGTGTAGTCGTGTTAGTCGGGTGGTTTAATCAGCTTCCGGTGCTGTATCGTGTGGAACATGATTTGCCCCTGATGACGCCGGGCGCTGCTGTTTCGTTTGTGTTCACGGGGGCGGCACTGTTCTTGTTGCAGCCTGAAAAAACCTCATTACTACGGCGTATCACGGGGCGCTTGCTGGCAATCGGCGGCATTGTGTTGGGGTTGTTAATGCTGCTGAGTTCTTGGCACAGTATCCCCGATGCTTTATTGGGGCATGGTTTGGCGCCATTGACTTGGTTGAATCTGCCTGATGCTAAAGATTCGCCGCAAACTGGCATGGCATTTATACTCACTTGCACCGGTTTATTTCTCCTCAGTTTAGAGCGTCAGTCACTGATTAATATGGCGCAGTGGGCGGCTTTTTTCAGCGTCATGTTATTAGTGGCGGTGTTTTTTGGTTACGCCCATCAGGAAGACATGTTTAAGGTGTTTACCGGCGAGGTGGGTATGGCACTGCCAACCGCAACCGCATTTGCTTTGGTGGGTTGGGGGATTATTCTGGCAAAAGTGGAAAAAGGCTTTTTCCGCATTATGGCGAGTAATGCCTCCGGTGGTTTGGTGGTGCGTCGGGTGATGTTTCTCATGGCGCTGTTCCCGCCGCTCTTGGGCTGGCTGCCGATTTTGCTGGAGCATGGCACGTTGACGCATACACAAGTCGAATCGCTGCTGGCTTCCGGGATGGTGATGGTGATTGTGCTGATCGTGATTCGGTTGGCTTACCAGTTAGATCAGGAAGAATCCCTGCGTGAACAAGCCCAGCACGAAGCCGTGCAGCACCATACAGACCTTGAGCAAATGGTGCGTTTGAATACGATGGGGGAAATGGCATCCGGTATTGCGCATGAACTCAATCAGCCACTCGCTGCGGTAGCGAATTATGCGAGCGCGTGTCAACGGATTCTGCAATCCGAAGGGGCAACTGCCCGTTTGCAGGAGCCGTTACAGGCGATTCAGCAACAAGCGTTGCGTGCCTCAGAAATTATCCGGCGCTTGCGGGCATTGGTGCGTAAACAGCCTCCGCATAAAGTCATGGCGTGTTTGGAGCAGGTTATTCACGAGGCATTGCATTTGAGCAAAATGGGAACCAGTAAGCTGAATGTGCCGCTACTGCTGGAGCTCGACGGTGATTTGCCGAATATTCCTTTGGATATTGTTCAAATTCAACAGGTCATTCTGAATATTGTGCAAAATGCGCGTGATGCCATGCAGGGTACACCTAGTCAGCGTCGGCAAGTGTTGGTGCGGAGTTTCGTGAATCAGGAAGGGTTCGTACAGGTTGATATTTCTGATACCGGCTCAGGGATGGATGAGGAACTCAAGCAGCGCGTATTCGATGCGTTTGTCACCACTAAGGGGGCGCAGGGTATGGGGATTGGTTTGTCATTATGCCGTTCGATTATCGAGGCACACGGCGGGCGTTTGTGGGTGGAATCCGAACCGGAGCAGGGCGCAACGTTTTCGTTCACCCTGCCAGTTAATTAAGCTTAAGCTTTGATAAAGGGCATTTTCTTCAAAACCATCGCCGCTGGGCAAAAGCCGGTGAATGCGGATTGAATCAGATTGATGGCGATAAAAGCTAAGAAAAGGACGGAAAAAGTGCCGTAGCCGAGGTAGCCGATCAACAGTGCAACTAAAATCATGATACCAGCGAAAACTTGGACTGCGTTACTCAGAGTCATGGTGTGTTCCTTCTTTAAAAGTAGAGGTGGTAAATTTACGTATTCTAAGCGCACCGAGTATATTAGTATTTTTTAATAAAGGCAATTGAGCAATCTCAATGTTATCTAAAGACTGGTGGGTAATGATTTACCGTTAGTCTAATACAAGTGCGAATCAATATGATTATTTTTAAACACATTGGGTTAGCAAGCGGCATTGGTTTGCTGGTGGGAATAGTCGGTATGCAGTTTTGGTATGCTCAACAATACCCCAGTCGCCCATTGTTTGTGGAAATCGAAAACCTGCGGGGCGAAACCATTCCTTTACTAAAAATCGAGCACGGTAACGATTTGAGTCAGGAAAAAATCTTGCTGACACAGTTACAGGCTGGTGAAACTCGCATCGTTACCCTAAATCATGAACCGGGCAGAGGCTATAGCGTGGAAGTGCAACTTGCTGATGGTAAAACGGTCGAAGCTTGCGTGGGTAAAACCGCCGAGCGTTGGGTGAATAAAGTGGCGATTACCTCCAATGGTATTTTCAGTCGGGATTAGGCAAGCAAGAGCAGGTTTGAAAACAGCGCTAGCGGGTTTTGGGATTTCAGCACTGGTGCACGCCATTATAGGGTTGGTGGTTGTGCCGCTGTTATTGTGGCAAGACAAGCTGGGGTTGCCAGAAGCGCAACCGACAGTAGTGCCGTTATCATTGGCACAGTTTCAGCCTGCGCCGCCACCTACACCCACTGTGCCGGTTGTTTCAGCGCCTGTTGCTAAACCTGAGTCGCCGCCAAAGCCGGTGGAAAAACCCAAGCCTGTTACCAAGCCCCAACCGGTGGCACAACCCAAGTTGGCAAAAAAACCAGTTGAAAAAAAGTTACCGGCTGCAACTAAACCCAAGTCAGACAGTCCACCTAAGCCGGAAACGCCTGTCGTGAAACCTGTGGTCGCGCCGTCTCCATCGCCGATACCAGCGGTTACGACTCAAGCTGTCACGCCCGTGCCTAAACCAGCTCCTGTGGCGACTTCTGCGCCTGCGATTGATAACGTGGCTGCTGAGGCAGCATATCGCCAGAAATTACAACACCTGATCGGTGCACGTAAACAATACCCGCGTCAGGCTGAGCGCGCGGAAGTGGAAGGCATCGTGACGGTGTCATTCACGGTATTGCCGAATGGGACTATTACTGGCGCACGGGTAAGTCAGAGTTCCGGTAATGAATGGCTGGATAAAGCGGCATTGCAAGCGGTAAATGCCAGTTCCGGCTCATTACCGTTTCCAGCGGGTATTCATAAAAAGCAGTGGAATTTTGTTTTAAAAGTGAATTTCAAGCTGGATTGGTAACGTGCAGGCAAAAAATACGGGTCGAAGCCCATACCGGATCGCGCATGATTATCTTAAAAAGCGATTTCGTAATGCTGGGTTGACGTTGGATGTGACCTTGTGAGAGTGAGGGGTGGCATGTGTGAAATTAGTAATTAATCATATTCTTAATAATTGATTTTCCGAAGATTTCTTGCATATAGAAATTGCTTCTGTTAAAAATGTAAGCCATTGTAAAAATGGCACGCATAGCAGTGCGTCAGGATGAAAAATGATGAAAAAACTACCTTTATTGATGGCAACGGTTGCCACACTTTCAGGTTTGCATCTCACGGCTTGTGCAGAAGAGAAAGCGGCAAAACAAGCAACTGAGGAAGCAGCGAAACCCGTAGCAACTCAGGAAGCGCCAAAACAAGCGACTGAACAAGTCGCAAAACCGGCGGAGGCAACCGGAGACGCTGCCGCTAAACCATCTGCTGATGCTGCGCAGGCATCCGCACCCACTGAGAATGCTGAAAAGAAAGCAGACGGTGATGCAGCGGCGGCTCCGGCTGAAGCTAAAGACGAGAAAAAAGCAGAAGGTGGTGATGAGCCTGATTGTAACTAGGTTCATGCTCACATGCTGTGGCTGAATTCCTGAAAGGAGAGTGAGGGGGTTCCGCCGTGGAAACGAACGTTTATTAACTGGAGGATATGCATGAAATTGACAAAATTATTCGGTATGGCTGCCCTAGTTGCAGGTTTGAGTGCTTCTGGTGCGTTATTGGCTGACGAGGCTAAGCCTGTTGGCATTACCGCAGACAAAATGAGTGTTACCGTTAAGCACGGTGGTGAATCAGTAGAAATTAAGCGTAATCAAGACAATAAAGCGGTAGTTATTGATGATTTCGCTAAAACCTCGCGCCCTTGCCCGCCATTCTGTATCCAGCCGGATATTATTGCGCCTGGTGTTGAAACCATTGCTGAGATGGGCATGTTGGGCTATCTGGAAAAAATGAGCGGTGGCGATGCCAGTGTTCTGGTCGTTGACTCCCGCACTGCTGACTGGGTAGAAAAAGGTACGATTCCTGGTGCAGTTAATATTCCGTGGGAAGGCTTAGCACCCGATAAAGGCGCAACTACTGACGGCATTATCAAAATCCTGTCCGAGCAGTTTGGTGCAAAATTGGCGGATGGTAAGGATGCACTGGCGGTGGACGAAGCGGTTGCTGCCGGTGGTGATGCAGTGAGTAAAGTGTTTGACTATTCCGGTGCGAAAACATTGGTGCTGTTCTGTAACGGTATGTGGTGTGGTCAATCACCAACCAATATCAAAACTTTGCTGAAGTTTGGCTACCCTGCGGATAAAATCAAGTGGTATCGCGGTGGTATGCAGGATTGGGCGATTCTCGGTTTGACTACCGTTAAGCCAGCCGCCGCTAAGTAAGCCCTTCAGTGTAATCTGAATAACAAAAAGCCAGCTTCTGCTGGCTTTTTGTGTTTAGGGGCTTAAGCGTTCCTGTACCAAGACCCACGGGGCTACTACGACTGCCCATAAATGATGGGGGCGGCGAGTTGCCCAGTCGATGGCGGTTTCATCGCGAAGTTGCCCGACCTGTTGCGTGGTTAACCATTGTTGGAGTGCGTGGGTATTGTCTTCGGCAATGCAAGTGGCAACGGCAACGAGATCCAAGCTTGCATCAACGTGGATGACCTTGCCGCCAGCAAAATAGCGTTCCAGCTCAGGCCATGTGATTCGCGCTGTTTCGAGATTCAGACGATCACGCAAGGGGAGCAATTCTTCCATGTGTTGTTCTCTGTTTAAAGATGCATTTGGGTATTTTACGTTAGAGAAGCATGGGGAGGATAGTTGTCATGACTGCTCTTGGTGTTTGTCGAGGGCGTATTGAAGGTTAGCCCGAATGCGTGGGTGTGCATCATTCGGTACGGCAGGATTGGATAAAAGCTGTTCGCATAAGTTAACACATTGTTGATAACGCCCAGTCCAATAGGCTGCGATGGCTAATTCGTCGGCTGAACTCCAAGTGTAAACAGCGTTACTGACAAATAATAAGTCGGTAGTCATGGGGATGCTGTATGCTGCCTGCGCATAAATATAGGCCAGTGGGTAGCGTTCTTGCTCACGTAAATACTTGGCTAAGTAGTATAAGGGTTCGGCGCGTTGCGGACGCTTTTCGTAGGCGGTGATATAAGCGTTCATCACGTCTGCGTCGGGGTATTTTAGGTGCTCTTTGATACGCGCAATGTCAAAAAGTGAAAACCATACTTCCTCTTCCCAACCGCCTTGATTGACACGTTTTTGATCAGGTTGCGCGGCAAACCTCGCCCTTCAGGGCGGGGAGGATAGCGCGGGA
>CAYQTB010000084.1:0-11349 GCA_964420315.1 uncultured Thiothrix sp.
CATTGCGCTCGGATTTGTTTGGCGATGTCTTCGACGTGCTAGAATGACCGCTTACAACTAACGTTGACATGACAACAAATGTCTTTTGATGAGTTGCTCGCCATACTACAAAGTTAACTCACTTCCCTCCATTATCTATAGTGGCTGGAATCAACCAGCCACTCATGTGGGGTGTTGTTTTGTTTTTTTTCTTCCACCATCTCGAACCTTTGGCGGCAAGCCCGTATGCTGCGTCAACATCTTCCCACTCTGCGGCTTACCCGCATTCGGTTTACTCGCTGCCGCTTGTACAGGTTTGCCAGCACTCGGTTTGCTCGCTGTTACTTGTGCAGGCTTACCTGTATTAGGTTTGCCCGTTGCAGCAGCCGTTTTCCCCACCCGCTTCTGATGCTCCCCACCCTTATTCTTCCTCCGATGCGCCTCATACACCAACTGTTCCTCACCTGCCTTGTAATGCGGGATCAACTGGTTCTCGCCATCGCCGATCAGTTCCTGCCGCCCCATCTCCGCGATGGCTTTGCGCAGCAGCGGCCAGTTCTTCGGGTCATGCCAGCGTAAAAACGCTTTGTGCAGCTTGCGTTGTTCCGGTGATTTGGCGGTGGCGACTTTTTCGCTTTTGTAGGTGACTTTGTGCAGCGGGTTCTTTTCGCTGTAATACATGGTGGTGGCGGAGGCCATCGGCGAGGGGTAGAACGCTTGCACTTGGTCGGCGCGGAAGCCGTTTTTCTTCAGCCACAACGCGAGGTTGAGCATGTCTTCGTCGGACGTGCCGGGGTGCGCGGCAATGAAATACGGGATCAAATACTGTTCCTTGCCCGCTTCCTTGGTGTATTTCTCGAACAGGCGTTTGAATTCGTCATACGCGCCGATGCCCGGTTTCATCATCTTCGACAGCGGGGCTTCTTCGGTGTGTTCGGGGGCGATTTTTAAATAGCCGCCGACGTGGTGTGTGACCAATTCTTTGATGTATTCGGGGTCTTTCACCGCTAAGTCGTAACGCAAACCTGAACCAATTAAGACCTTTTTAATGCCGGGTAAACGGCGGGCTTCGCGGTAAAGTTCCTTCAAGGCGGCGTGGTCGGTGTTGAGATTTTGGCAAATATCGGGGTAAACGCACGCAGGTTTGCGGCAGGCGGCTTCGATCTTCGGGTCTTTGCAGGCGAGGCGGTACATATTCGCGGTGGGACCGCCAAGGTCAGAAATCACGCCGGTAAAGCCGGGGACTTTATCGCGGATGTCTTCGAGTTCGCGGAGGATGGATGCCTGCGAACGGTTCTGAATAATGCGCCCTTCGTGTTCGGTAATTGAACAGAAGGTACAGCCGCCAAAGCAGCCGCGCATGATGTTCACCGAGAAACGGATCATTTCATAGGCGGGGATGCGTTCACCCTTGTAAGCCGGATGTGGCAAACGTGCATACGGCAGGCCGAAGACGAAATCCATTTCCGGCGTGGTCAAGGGAATCGGCGGCGGGTTAATCCACACATCGACGTTGCTGTGTTTTTGCACCAAGGCACGGGCATTGCCGGGGTTGGTTTCCAGATGCAGCACGCGGTTGGCGTGGGCGTACAAGGCTTTGTCTTTGCTGACCTTTTCGTAAGAGGGCAGGCGGATCACGGTGTGTTCCCGATCTAGCCTAGCACGCGGGTGGAAGGTCAGTTTGTGTTCGTCGGTGCGTTTGCTGCGCGGGTCTTCGTAGCTGAACCATTGCACATTGCGCTTTTCGATCTCGCATTCGTCCATCTCGGTGGTGTTGAGGTACGGGTTGATAATGCGGTCGATTTTGCCCGGTTGGTCAATGCGCGACGAGTCGATTTCCATCCAGCCTTGCGGCGTGTCGCGGCGCACGAAGGCGGTGCCGCGCACGTCGGTGATGCTGGCAATGGGTTCACCGGAGGCGATGCGGTGCGCGACTTCGACCACGGCGCGTTCGGCATTGCCGTACAGCAGCAGGTCGGCAGCCGCATCCAGCAAGATCGACTTGCGCACGGTTTCCTGCCAGTAATCGAAGTGGGCAATGCGCCGCAGCGAGGCTTCGATGCCGCCGATAATGATGGGTACATCGGGGAAGGCTTCGCGGCAGCGGTGCGTGTACACCAGCGTGGCGCGGTCGGGGCGTTTGCCCGCCAGCCCGCCGGGGGTGTAAGCGTCGTCGGAGCGCGTTTTGCGGTCGGCGGTGTAGCGGTTGATCATCGAGTCCATATTGCCCGCCGCCACGCCGAAGAACAGGTTGGGTGCGCCCAATGCCATGAACGGGTCTTTGGACTGCCAATCCGGTTGCGCAATGATGCCGACGCGGAAACCTTGCGCTTCCAGTACCCGCCCGATCACTGCCATGCCGAAGGAGGGGTGGTCTACGTAAGCGTCGCCGGTGACGATAATAATGTCGCAAGAATCCCAGCCCAGCGCGTCCATTTCCGCACGGCTGGTGGGGAGATAGTCGGACGTGCCATAGCATTCTGCCCAGTATTTGGGGTAGTCGAACAGGGCGACAGGCACATGGGGATTGGCATTGGGCGGCATGGGGGTAGTTTCGGTCAGGGTGAAAGCGGCTATTCTAGCGCAGTTTGTGCGGTGTGTGTGGTTTGCTTAACCTACCCATTACTCACCCCTTGCGCTGCGCATCAATCACCGATGGCAATTGCAACAACTTTTCCAGCAATTCACCCAGTTGTTGCACATCCCGAATTTCCAGGGTGAAATCCATCACTGCTAGGCAAGGGTCGTGAGTGTCGCGGGTATGCAGGCTGTGGATATTCACCTTTTCCTTGGCCAGCAGATTGGCAATATCGCTCAACACGCCCGATTTGTTGTAGGTGGAAACCGTAATATCTGCCGCATACGCCGCCGCATGGTTGCCCCAGTCCACCTCGATAATGCGCTCCTCACGTTCCTTGCGTAAGTTGGCAAAATCGGGGCAATCGGCACGGTGCACAATCACGCCACGCCCTTGCGACAAATACCCGCCGATCGCATCACCATTGACCGGGTGACAACAAGTCGCCAACTGGGTATACAGCTTGCTCACCCCGCGCACATCAATACCGCCACTGACCACATCCGGGCTACGGGTTTTACGTAACTTGAATTCGGCTTCATGCGTATTCAGCAGGAAGCGGCGAATTTGCGCCGGGGACACGTCATTACGCCCCACCGCAATCAGGAAATCACGCTCGCTAGGGCGGCTGAATTGCCGTGCCAATTCCGCGTAATCCAATTTACCCAAATTGAGCAAATGGCGTTCCTTCTCAAGAATGCGTTCGCCGTCTTTGGCATTCTGTTCATGGTTTTGCTGGCTAAACCACTGGCGTACTTTTTGGCGAGTACTGCCGGATTTCACGAAACCGAGTTCGGGTTTCATCCAGTCCTGACGCGGGTGCTCGTTTTTACTGGTGAGAATTTCGACCTGTTCGCCATTACGCAGCGCGTAATTGAGCGGCACAATATTGCCGTTGACCTTTGCCCCTCGGCAACGATGCCCGACACTGGTATGCACATGGTAAGCAAAATCCACAGGGGTTGAGCCTTTCGGCATGTCAATAATCCGACCCTTGGGCGTAATCACAAATACCCGGTCGTTAAAGACTTCCGTGCGGAAATCCTCCATCAAATCACTGTCACTGTCGTTGCTATCCAATAAGCGGCGCATCGCATTGATCGCTGCACTCATCGCTTGGTCTTGACGCCCTCCCTCTTTGTAATGCCAGTGAGCCGCCACACCCAACTCAGCGAAACGGTGCATGTCATGGGTACGAATTTGTACTTCCACAAACTTGCTTTCTGGCCCTACCACCACCGTGTGAATGGAGGAGTAACCATTGGGTTTAGGATTATGAATGTAGTCATCGTATTCTTCGGGGATGTGCCGCCAAGTATCATTCACCACATCCAAGGTACGGTAGCAAGTCGTCACATCCTCCACTATCACCCGCACCGCACGCAAATCGTAGAGTTCATCAATTCCAATCTGCTTACGGCTGAGTTTCTTCCAAATGCTATACAGGTGTTTAGGGCGACCGTACACCTCGGCTTTAATGTCATGCGTCACCAAGAGCGCCTTGAGGCTGTGGATGAAATCGGCGATGTATTGCTCGCGCTCAATGCGCTTATCGGCTAATGATTTGGCGATACTTTTGTAGGTGTCCGGGTGCAGAAAGCGGAACGACAAATCCTCCAGTTCCCATTTGATTTGGCTAATACCCAAACGGTTCGCCAGCGGCGCGTACAAATCCATGCTCAGCCGTGCCACACAACGGTGCAAATCCGACAATTCCTCCCGCGACAGCAAGCGCAGGTATTGCAGACTCCACGCCAATTTAATCAACACCGTGCGGATGTCTTTAATCATTGCCATCAACATACGCCGCAATTGCTCACCTTGCTCTTGGCGGGAACTGCTAGGGTCAGTATTTTCCACGCAATCACGGAAATGTTGCAGATTGCGCATGTCTTCACACAAACGCCGCACGGCTTGCCCGTACTCTTTTTCTACCTCGTCCAACGTCAGGGTTTGCTGGAAACGGCTATCACATAGCAAGGCTGCCATTAAAGTGGTTTGATCCACGTCCAAATGGCGCAAGATTTCGGCGACATCCAAACTACAGGGTTGCAAAGGGTCAGTCGACGGGGGGGATTGCAGCAAATTATCAATGATTTGCCCAATCAGGTAGAAATCGCGCTCATTATCGGACACCCAAAAGCGTTCAATCCACGCCTGACGGGTGCGTGACTCGGTATCCATGGTTCGGCTATGTCGCATGTCAGCAATGCCTCCTCTCTAACAAATAATTATTAGTTATAGCTTTGTAATAACAGCCTCCAGTTGCGCAAGATGGTGAATGGTCGCATCCGGTTTCTGACCGCCCGGCCATACTTGGCGGTCAGGATTAAACCAAACGGTACGCAAGCCTGCACTGGCTGCCCCCTGAATATCCCGCACCGGATCGTCGCCCACATAGACGGCTTGGTGCGGAGAAACGCCTACTCGTTCCAATGCTTGGTGGAAAATCGCTGGGTGAGGTTTCGCAACCCCGGCATCCGCAGAACTGTGCGTAAACTGAAACAAATGCCCAACGCCTATGTGATGAACACTGGCATTACCATTACTAATAACGCCAAGCAAGAAACGTGCCGAGAGCGATTCGAGCGCCTCCAACGCCCCCTCAAAAAAGGTTACTTCATTGCGTGCCAGCCAAAACACCTCGAACCCAGCCTCCACCAAAGTATCGGGGTATGCGTGCGTCTGCGCCAACGTTGCCAGCCAGTTCTTACGTAAATCAGTAAGATTATAATGCAATTCAGGGTACTGCTGCATGTAGTTCATGCGGTGTTTAATGAGTTCATGCGGCGAATGGTGCTCGGTAATCCGTGGATAGTGCTGTTGCAACCAGCGATAAAAGCGCTGTTCAGCACGTTCAATCACTGGCTTTACCGCCCACAGGGTATCGTCAAGGTCAAAAGCAATACAGCGTATAGTCATGAGGAAACTCAATGTTTAGGTTAGAATTGACTGGTAATATTAGCGTCAGCTAACATAACGATAGGCAGTGGAGGGTTACATGAAAATCCGTCATTTAATAGTACTAGCAGCCAGCGTCCTGTTATTTCCCGCCACATTATGGGCGCAAACGGTGGTACTGGTACACGGTTTCCAAGGCAATGGCATGGATTGGCGCAAACAAGGCGTTACCCCAGTATTGCAGCAATACGGCTGGGTAGACGGCGGTAATGTGATCATGACCCAGCAGGGGGCTTACAACCTCAGCACCCCCGCTGCAAAGCCAGAACGCATTTTTTACACCGTGGAGTTGCCACCGCGTGCACCGATTATGCTGCAAACCTATTGGCTGAACACGTATTTGCAACACATCCATGCCCAGCGTCAGGAGCCACTGACCTTGGTAGGGCATTCGGCGGGCGGCATCGTCTCCCGCGCTTGGTTGGTCAGCGCCAACAGTGTGCCGGTGGACGCTTTGGTAACGGTAGCGACCCCGCACGTTGGCACACCCAGCGCTGATCTGGCGAGTATGGCAACCGATACCCCAATGGGCTTTTTCGCGGAAATGATGGGCTTTGGCAAATGGAGCGGTGATACCGACGCTTTATACGATGACCTGCGGATGGAACAACCGGGGCGGTTTCTGTATTGGCTGAATCATCAGCCGCATCCACCGATTCGCTATGTGTCGGTGGTGCGGGATAACCAGATACGCCCCGACCGCTTTGATTTTGTCGTGCCGACTTACAGCCAAGACATGAACAATACGTTTGCCCTGCGCGGCAAGTCCGAATATTGGACTGTGCCACGTTCGCACTTTTTGAGTATTCGGGATGGTTATGTGTTGGCGCGGATTTTGACGCGCTAAGATATGCCAGAAAACCCCAATTTTCTACCGCACATTCGGTTAGGGTGCTGAATGCCGCAGCAGCTTGCAGTATACTTGCCAGCTTTCAGGCATAAACGTAAAGCAAGTAAGTTATGGCTAACTATGACCTTTCCACCTTTCAGGGGCTGATTCTGGCTCTGCAAGATTACTGGGCGCAACAGGGCTGTGTTGTCATGCAGCCCTATGACATGGAAATGGGCGCGGGAACCTTCCACCCCGCGACCTTTCTGCGCTCCATCGGTCCAGAGCCTTGGCGTGCAGCATACGTGCAACCCTCGCGCCGCCCCACGGACGGTCGTTACGGTGAAAACCCCAATCGCCTGCAACACTATTACCAGTTTCAGGTCTTGCTGAAGCCCTCCCCGGACAATATTCAGGAACTCTACCTCGGTTCGCTGCAAATGCTCGGTTTTGACCCGCTGGTGCATGACATCCGCTTTGTAGAAGACAACTGGGAATCGCCAACGTTAGGCGCATGGGGCTTGGGCTGGGAAGTATGGTTGAACGGCATGGAAGTCACCCAGTTTACCTATTTCCAGCAAGTCGGCGGCTTGGATTGCAAGCCCGTTAGCGGCGAGATCACCTACGGTCTGGAACGCCTTGCGATGTACATGCAAAACGTGCAAAGCGTCTACGATCTGGTGTGGACAAAAGGCCCGCAAGGGGTTGTCACCTATGGCAACGTTTACCACCAGAACGAAGTTGAGCAATCCACTTACAACTTTGAACACGCCAATGTCGAAGAGCTGTTCCACACCTTTGACGTGTGCGAACGCGAAAGCCAACGCCTGATCGAAGCCGGATTGCCCTTGCCAGCTTACGAACAAATGCTCAAAGCCTCGCATACCTTCAACCTGTTGGATGCGCGTAAAGCCATTTCCGTGACCGAACGCCAGCGCTTCATTTTGCGGGTACGTACCTTGTCGCGTGCCATTGCCGAAGCCTATTACAACGTTCGTGAAGCCTTGGGCTTCCCGATGCTGTCCGCAGGAGAAAAATAATGAACCACGATTTGCACGATTTATTGGTGGAAATTGGCACGGAAGAGCTGCCCCCCAAAGCCCTGAAAAAACTCTCCGACGCTTTCACGGCGGGCATCGTGGCGGGTCTTGCCGAAGCGGGTTTAGCCGCTGCCGCAGTACACGCTTACGCCGCACCACGCCGTTTAGCGGTATGGCTGCAAGGCGTACCCAAGCAGCAAGCTGACCAAATTATTGAACGCAAAGGCCCGGCGTTGGCTGCCGCGTTTGATAAAGAAGGCAACCCCAGCAAAGCAGCGGAAGGCTTCGCACGCTCCTGTGGCGTGGCGTTTACGGACTTGCAACAGATTGACACTGATAAAGGCGGCTGGTTAATCTTCCGCCAGCAACAAGTTGGGCAACAAACTACCGTGTTATTCCCTGCGATTGTCGAAAAGTCCCTCGCGGGATTGCCTATCCCGAAGCGGATGCGTTGGGGGAGCGGCACGGCGGAATTCGTGCGCCCGATTCATTGGATCGTGATGCTGGCAGACGATGCGGTAATTGATGCCGAAATTCTCAGCATCGCAACTGGGCGTGAAACCCGTGGACACCGTTTCCATGCGCCCGCTGCCGTCGCGATTACCACGCCTGCGGATTACGCCGTGCAATTGGGTGATGCGTATGTGATTACCCGCTTTGAAGCGCGACGTGACATGATCAAGGCTAAAGTTGAAGCGCTTGCTGCCGAACTCGGCGGCACTGCCATTATGCCGGAAGCGTTGCTGGATGAAGTCACCGCCCTCGTCGAATGGCCTGTCCCCGTGGCGGGGCGTTTTGAGGAACGTTTCCTCGATGTGCCACAGGAAGCCTTGATTTCCACCATGCAGGACAACCAGAAATATTTCGCGCTGGTGGATGCGGCGGGCAAACTGATGCCGAATTTCATCACGGTTGCCAATATCGAAAGCCGTGATGTCACGCAAATTTCCACCGGGAATGAGCGCGTCATCCGCCCACGTTTCAGCGATGCCGAATTTTTCTGGACGCAAGACAAAAAGCAAACGTTGGAAAGTCGCCGCGAGCAGCTTAAGAAAATGGTGTTCCAGCAAAAACTCGGCACGCTCTACGACAAATCCGAGCGTGTCGCGTTGCTGGCGGCAGACATTGCCCAACGCATGGGCGGGGATGAAGCCTTAGCCATCCGTGCGGCGCAATTGGGCAAGTGTGACCTCGTGACCAGCATGGTGTTTGAATTCACCGAACTGCAGGGCACGATGGGGCGCTATTACGCCAACCATGATGGTGAAGCGGCTGAAGTTGCCAGTGCGATGGAAGAGCAATACATGCCGCGCTTTGCCGGTGATGAACTGCCAGCCACGGCTACCGGACGCATACTGGCGCTGGCAGAACGGCTGGATACCCTCACGGGCATTTTCGGTATTGGGCAAAAACCCACAGGTGCAAAAGATCCGTTCGCATTACGCCGTGCGGCGTTGGGTGTATTGCGCATCTTGATCGAGCTGCAATTGCCGTTGGATTTGGCAGATTTGCTGGACAAAGCCGCAGACGGTTTAACCCCGCAACTCGGTAGCAAGCCGGATACGCAGGAAGCACTGGATTACATCCTCGAACGCTTGCGGGCTTACTATCAGGAGCAGGGTATCGGTGCGGAATTGGTGGAAGCCGTTGCTTCTCTCAAGCCCACTCAGCCGTTGGATTTTGACCGCCGTGTGAAAGCCGTTGCCGCGTTCCGTCAGTTGACCGCTTCTGAAAGCCTTGCGGCTGCGAACAAGCGCATTGGCAATATCTTGAAAAAGGTCGACGGTGAGTTACCAGAAAGCATCAATCCAGCGTTGTTGCAGCTTGAGGCAGAAAAGGCATTAGCCAGTGCGGTGCAATATCAGGAAAACAAAGTTGTACCGTTGTTTGCTGCGGGGCAATACGAAGCGGCATTACTGTCTCTGGCAGAATTGCGCGAACCGGTCGACACGTTCTTCGATGATGTCATGGTCATGGCGAACGATGTGGACCTAAAAAACAACCGTTTGGCATTGTTGCACCGCTTGCGTGGGCTGTTCTTGCGTGTGGCAGATTTGTCAGTGTTGTGAGCGTGTTTTGAACTCCTCACTTGGCGTGCGTACTGCATCCAAACGGTAAGGTGTCGGATCAATACACGGCGTGCGCCCCAGCATCACATCCGTCAGCAATTGCACCGATGCCAACGCCATTGTTACGCCATAACGGTAATGCCCGGCATTCACATACAACCCGGCAATTTCCGGGTGCTCATCAATATAGGGAACGCCATTCGGTGAGCCGGGGCGCAAGCCACTCCAATGGTTATTGATCGGCAAATCGCGTAACGCCGGCATAATCGCGTAAGCCGTTTCGCGCAGTTCATCCAAGCCTGCTGCGGTGGTTTGTTTGTCAAAACCGCGCATTTCCAAGGTGGAACCGCACAAAATACGCCCGTCTTGACGTGGAATCAGGTAACGCCCCTCATGCAACACAATGCGTTTGAGCAACCCTTTTGTTCCCCTGAACAAAATCATTTGCCCCTGCACTGGGCGTATATCCACGTTCAATGCCTGTATTTCTGGGAATAAACCCGTCCACGCCCCCGTGGTGAGAATGACGTTATTCGCTTTAAAGACCTCATTGCCTAACCTCACTCCGGTCACGCGCCCACTAGCCGTTTCCAACCCAGTAACCGGGTAGTGTTCTGCAATTTCAATCGGTAGCAAACGCAGGCTGGTGCGTAAGGCGTCAGCAATCCGAGGATTACGCATTTGGGCAATGTCAGGCATCAACATGCCTTGCTGGAAGGATGCTGTTAATTGTGGTTCACAAGTGTGCATTTCAGCGCCAGAGTTTAGCACTTGCAAAGCGTAACCCCAGGTTTTCACCCACGTTTGAGCAGTGGCAAATTCGTTCGTATCCGTAAACACTAAACCAGAACGAATCCATTGCGGATCAATTCCCGTCGTGGCTTGCAAGGTGTCACACAAAGCGGGGTAATGTTGCTGGCTGTATTGAGCCAGCCGTGAAATAGCATCCGGGTAGCGCCACGGGTAAAGCGGGGACAAAATACCACCGCCTGCCCATGTCGATTCTCTACCCAATTCGCCTTGGTCGATGATCATGACTTTCATACCCGCTTCGTGCAGGAAGCGGGCAGTCAACATACCTAAAATGCCACCACCGACAATAATTGCGTCTTTCATCAGTCATCTCAACAACAGGGGGCTTAAAGTATACGAGAGACACGGCGTGATCATCTAGCGTTGAATGCACTTTAGCGACTCATTGCGAAGTAGTCAGGGTATTCGTCAACGTTTCACTTAACGCTGCTGGGTCGGATGCTTCCGGCTTTACCGGGTTCGGTTGAAGAGTCTTCCAGAAATGACTGGCGGGTAGCGTGCGATGACTAGGGTTAGGCGGCAACTTATCCACAGAGCGACTGAGGGTTTGAATACAGCCCTTGCAATCATCCGAGCGGCAATGGTTGACCAAGACACCAAAGGTATCCCATCCCCCCAGCACCGCAAACTGAGGGACAGAACGAGCCGCTTTAGCAAATTCACCTTGCCGGAAATAAAACAAGCAAGGCACCACTCGCAGGGGATCAGGGTAACGCGAATCCAGTCCTGCCACATCCCGTAACACAGTGAATGCCTGTTCCCAATACCGCAGAGCGCACAACCCTACCGCCAGCAAATGCCCGCCAGTATGATCAAAGGGATTCACTTGGCGAGCGGTTTCAATTTCCAGCTTGCCCATTTCATGGTCGCCGCGATGAAAGCTTTCTAAGGCGAAAATGCTGTGCGCCAAAGCATTACCGGGATTGAGTTCTAAGGCACGAAGTGCTAGACGATGCCATTTAATCTCCAGTGTGGCAGTCGACTCAGTGCGCAACATATACGCGTACAAGCACAATACGGCGTAGTGTAAATGCGCCAATGCATCATCATGGTAACGCTGAGTGCGAGCTTGGCAAGCCT
>CAYQTB010000085.1:0-11295 GCA_964420315.1 uncultured Thiothrix sp.
TAAAGTTGATGCGTATAGGAGACTGCGCTGAAGACCCACGGTTCATTTTTGCTATGTGCATACGCAATAAAGCGGGCAATCGCTTCATACGTGCCAACAGTTACCACGAGTTTGCAGGTACTGCCTTGCTGTTGCTCCCATGCTTTTAACGAGTCGTAACCGTCACGGGCGATGAAGGTGTTACGGGTATAAACGCCTACCGGACCTTGGTTATTACGTTCCGGTTCCGCACCACTCGCCGCGATGATCTTATCTAACGCGGCGATGATAGTATCCGCTCCTGAACTCTTTTTCAGTGCTGAACGAATCCCGCTGACACCTGCCATGCCGTAGGCATCATTTTGTACGTAGGCACACACTTCGTTAGGCTTAACCCCGTGTTGCAGTGCCGCATCAATAACCGCTTTCGTTTCCTGCACATAGCTGGCACGGAAGTTGATGATGTCACCTTGTCCGGGGCGCAGTAAACCCGCACCAGTGAAAAAGCCGAGTGCTGGGATTTTTTGTTGTTCCAACAGGGGTAACACGACTTGAGCGGTAGGCGTGCCGACATTGCCAGCGAACAATAGGACTTTTTGTGCAATGAGCTTTTCGGTGGCAGCGACGGCTTTATCGGGCGTGTAAGAGTCATTTTCGGTGATGAAACGGACTTTGCGTCCCGCAATGGTTTGGTTGGCTAAGGCTGCTTCGATACCCGCTTTCATTCCCAAGCCTAAGCCGCTGGAACGTCCTTCCAAATCCATAACACCACCGATAGTAATTTCAGTGGCGCTTACGCCGTCCTCAGCGTGCACAGCAATGGGCATATTGAGTGACAGGCTTAATAATGTTGCGGTTAATAGGCTTTTGTTGTTGTTTTTCATATTTAACGACTCCTTGTTGGGGTTTAACTTCCTTGCGTGCGTCCTTGTGTGCGTTGAATATGGCGCAGTAATTTACCGTGATCTGCGGCTAGTAAACGAATGCCTTGATGTTGCAGGGTATGCGGAATCCAGCTCGGTAGATTGTCTTCTGCCTGCGGGGTCAAGTCGGCTGTGGTTAATTTCAGTGAGCGCGGGTAGCCGTCACAGGTCAAGGCAATAGGGGGAAATTGGGGGTGTTGTATCAACAACAATTGGGGTTTGCCTTGATAGCTCTGACCTTGCACAACCTGATGCATGTTAATGATAGGAAGCAAATCCCCGCGCAGACTGATAAGTCCCGCACACCATGCCGGTGCAAACGGCATGGGGTAGTTGGTCTGGTCAGTTAACACTTCTGCCCTGATAGCGCTTTCGAGTAACAGGGTGTGTGTGCCTACGCAATAACAGAATCGGTGTTCGACCACATCAGACGGTGTTGTCACCTGTTTCCTCCTTATTCATTGTTGATTGTTTTTATGGCTAAAAGCGCTATTTATTATGGGCTGTCGTTACAATTGGGCTATTTGGGCGAGTACATCCGCATCCGTATAGGGCTTGACGATGTAATTGGTTGCGCCTAGTTTTTGCGCCCATTGCTTATCCACGGGGTTGGATTTGCTGGATACCATGATGACGGGAATCGCTTGGGTTGCAGGGTTGCGTTTGATCGCACGGCACGCCTGATAGCCATCGCCGTCATCCATAATAATATCCAACAGGATCAAGTCAGGTTGTTGGGTTTCGGCTAGGGCTTTGGCTTCATTGCCAGATTGCGCTGCTATCACTTGATAACCAGCGGATTCTAGGATATGGGTAAGGTTCAGGCGTTCAGTATTGGAATCGTCAGCGATCAATATCTTGCGGATCGTCATGGGTATTTCTCTATAAGTACACTCAACAGGGGGTAACGGCTGCCAGTATTGTTTATAGTCAATCATTACCCATTAAGCAATCAAATTTCTATGAATGGAGCGGGTTTGCTGATGCTTGCGTAAATGCCTTGTTGTTGGCATGTAATTCGGTCATAATCCTGCGTTCTTCGCAATGGTGGCCTGTATGGGTTCTCCCGCGACGATACGTAGTGAACCTTGTCAGGCCCGGAAGGGAGCAGCAACAGCTACGGATTCGGGTGCCGGGATGTGGCTGGTACAGGTCGCCACCACTCTAAAACTCCACGAATACCTCATGAGTTATCAAGTACTTGCTCGAAAATGGCGGCCTCAGGACTTCCAGCAAATGGTGGGTCAGGCGCATGTATTGCGAGCCTTGATGAATGCCTTGGAAGGCGATGATGGGCAGCAACGTCTGCATCACGCTTATTTGTTCACGGGCACGCGCGGGGTAGGAAAAACCACTCTCGCTCGAATTTTTGCCAAATGCCTCAACTGTGAAACCGGCGTTACCGCAAAACCGTGTGGCGAATGCCGCAGTTGCCGTGAAATTGCCGAGGGTCGTCATGTTGACCTGATTGAAGTCGATGCGGCATCCCGCACCAAGGTCGAAGATACCCGCGATTTGTTGGACAATGTGCAATACGCGCCGACCCGTGGGCGTTTCAAGATTTACCTGATCGACGAAGTACACATGCTTTCGGGGCACAGTTTCAATGCGCTGTTGAAAACGCTGGAAGAGCCGCCGCCGCACGTCAAATTCCTGTTTGCGACGACTGACCCCCAGAAACTCCCTGTCACTATTTTGTCCCGTTGCCTGCAATTCAACCTGAAACGCATGCCGGTGGATATGATCAGCGGGCATTTGGCAAATGTGTTAGAGCAGGAAAATATTCCTTTCAGCGAGAGTGCGCTACGCTTATTGGCACGAGCGGCAGATGGCAGTATGCGCGATGCGCTGAGTTTGACCGATCAGGCCATCGTTGCCGGTGGGGGAGCGGTGAGTGAAGACGAAGTGCAGGATATGTTGGGTTTGTTGCCTCATGAACATTTACTCGCGTTGCTGCAAGCCATCGCCGATGATGACGGAGCGCAGATGCTGGCAACGGTTGAGCAAATGGCGCAACTCACCACCGATTTCACGGCTGCGGCGGATGGTTTGATTGCGCTATTGCATAGCATAGCAGTGCAGCAAGTTGTGCCAGCCGATGAGGTGGATGCGGATATTGCGCAGATGGCGAAATTGCTGTCATCGGCAGATGTGCAGTTGTATTACCAAATGGCGCTGTATGGGCGGCGCGATTTGCCCCTGGCGCCTGATCCGCGTGGTGGGTTTGAGATGTTGCTGTTGCGAATGCTGGCGTTCCGGCTGGATGATGGCAAATCGCAAGCACACTCGACTCAGGTTGAGAAAAAAAAAATTGTAGTTGAAGCCAAGAAAAACGTTGAAGCACAAGAAATTGCTATGCTTCCCGTCAACGTTATTCCTAAGACTGAATCTACGCCTATTTCTAGCAATGACTGGTACACCATCTACCCCCAACTCAACCTTTCCGGCATGGCGCTCCCTCTGGCACAACATTGCCTATTGGATAGCGTGACAGACGATCAGATTACGCTATTGCTGGATGAAAGTGGCTCAACCCTGCAAAGTGAGTCCGCCGAAGCACAGTTGGCGGCGGCGTTGGCAAAGCATTACGGGCGTTCACTTAAACTGAATTTTCAAGTTGGTGTTGTAACCGAAGAAACCCCTGAAAAACGCACTGTGCGCGAAGCAGTGGAACAGCAGCAAGCCGCCGAAGCAGCGATTAGCAATGATCCGTTCGTGCAGCAATTGCAAGAGGTTTTTGGTGCCGTTATCGTACCGGGCAGCATCCGCCCGCACACAAATGCCAGTTAGTGTAGTAAACTGCCAGCTATTGAATACAATGAGGATACACGTACCATGATGGGTAAAGCCGGACTTGGCGGCCTGATGAAGCAGGCGCAAAAAATGCAGGAAAATATGCAAAAGGCGCAAGAAGAAATTGCGGCGATGGAAATACCGGGGCAATCTGGCGGCGGTTTAGTGTCGGTCGTGATTAACGGCAAGCACGAATGCAAGCGTGTTACCATCGACCCCAGCCTGTTTGAAGACGATAATGACATGGTGGAAGACTTGGTAACAGCCGCATTCAATGATGCTGTGCATAAGCTGGAAGAAGCCTCGCGGGAACGCATGGCTGGCGTAACTGCCGGAATGCCGATGCCTCCCGGCTTTAAAATGCCGTTTTAAGCATGAATGAATCGTCGCTGCTCAAGGCGTTGATTGAAGCCCTGCGGTGTTTGCCGGGGGTCGGAGCGCGTACCGCACAACGCATGGCGTTTCATTTGCTGGAAAATGACCGGCGCAGTGGCGAACGTTTAGCTGAAGTAATGGGGAGAGCCATGCGTGAGATTAAGCAGTGCTCACGCTGTCGCACCTTGACCGAACACGACACCTGCCGCATTTGCGCCAATCCGGCACGCCAAGCCACGTTATTATGCGTGGTTGAACACCCGTCTGATGTCGTAGCGGTGGAACAAGCTACGGGTTATCGCGGGTATTATTTCGTGCTGGGTGGCAGGCTGTCACCGCTGGATGGCATTGGCCCCGAAGACATTGGGCTGGATTTGCTGGAAGCGCGGTTGGACGAAGGTGAAGTGCAAGAGCTAATTCTTGCCACTAACCCTACTGTCGAAGGCGAGGTCACTGCGCATTACATCAGCGAACTTGCCGCCAAACGTGGCATTCCGGCTTCACGAATTGCACACGGCGTACCAATGGGTAGTGAACTCGAATACGTCGATAGCGGCACGCTTTCCCACGCCTTTGAAGGACGGAGAAAATACTGATGAGTGACTGTTTATTCTGTCGCATTGTGGCAGGTGAGATTCCGGCAAAAGTTGCCTATGAAGACGACGATGTGCTGGCTTTCCACGACATAAATCCGCAAGCTCCGCTGCATGTGCTGGTGATTCCGCGTAAACACATTGCCACTATCAATGGCATTCAGCCGGAAGATGCTGCGTTAGTGGGCAAGCTGTTTTTAGCAGCAAAACACATTGCGACGGAAGCGGGTTATGCCGAGAATGGCTATCGCGTCACCATGAATTGCGGCGCGGATGCGGGGCAAACGGTGTTCCACATTCATTTGCATTTGTTGGCGGGTCGTGAATTGGGGTGGCCGCCGGGCTAGATGCTGGAGAAGATGTTGGGCTGAAGCCCGACCTACAAAGGGCTAAACATGAAAATCCATTCAGGCATTGTTTTATGCCTCTTTTCGTTGTGGCTTGGGGGCTGTGGCGAAGATAAACCGCCATCGGTGACATTACCGACTGTTGATAAATTTTCCGACACCAGCCAGTTGGCTGCGCCAGTGCCGCGTGAGCAATTGCAGACGCAAATCCCGGAATTGGCTGCGTATTTCCAACGGGTACAAGCAGCTTTGCAGGCTGATCCGCCGATTTTGCAGCTTGATACGACTCAGTTGCCGGATGCTAAGGCACAAACGGCGCAACAACTGGCAGTCGCTAACCCCGAATTTCAAAGATTGACGCGAGATGAAAAAAGCGGTGTGGCATTGCGTAATGAAATCATGAATGTGCGCAAAGCATTGCCGGGAGATTTCAACGGCGGCAATGCCGGGCCGTGTGCGCAGGCGGAATGTTGGCGGGTGGAGATGTACAGCCATTTCCATAATGCTTCGACGCTTGCGTTTGTGGATGTTAGCCAGCAGCAAGTGTTGGGGGTAAGTCGCCAGAACTTCGCCCAGCCGGATTTGCCGCAACATTTGGTCGATCTGGCAGCAAAAATCGCCGGAGCAGCACCGGAAATCCAAGCGATTTTGCAGGATCGTAAGCGTGAGCCGGACAAGAAAGAATTCAAGACCGCGTTACAAAATTCCATGTGTGAACGTTCGCATCACCTGTGTGTTGCCCCAACCTATGTGTTTGAAAACGATGCGCTATGGGCCATTGTGGATTTGACCGAGGGCAAATTGGTGGGTTCGCGCTGGACGGATTTGGGCAGCAGTGGTCCGAAAACCGTGGTGACGGAACGTAGTCTGGAAAATGAAACCACCTTCCGTAATTTTTGTGAAAAGGTCAATTCGCTGGGGCAAGACGGTTGGAACATGGATTACGTGATCACGGGGTCGGATGGCTTGCAGCTTACCAATGTCAAATTCAACGATAAGCCGGTGCTAAAAAATGCCAAGTTGTTGGATTGGCACGTGAGCTATTCGACGCGGGAAGGGTTTGGGTATAGCGATGCGATTGGTTGCCCGTTGTTCAGTGCGGCGGTGGTGATTGCGTATGATGGTCCTAAAGTGGAGCCGATTGTTAAAGATGGGCAAGAGGTGGGCTTTGCGGTGGTGCAGGATTTCCGTCAACCGCCTTGGCCTACGCCGTGCAATTACCGTTATGTGCAACGCTTTGAGTTTTACAAAGACGGGCGTTTTCGGGTAGCGCAGGCTGATTTCGGGCGCGGTTGCGGGACGGATGGCATGTACCGTCCAGTGGTGCGGATTGATCTGGAAACCGGCGCGGAACAAACCGTGGCGGAATGGGATGGCACGCAATGGCAAACTTGGGACAAGGAGCAATGGCGTTTACAAGACGATAACAAGCTGACCTCAGAAGGTTATCAGTACAAGGTCACGAGTAAAGATGGCACGGGCTTTTTCGTCGAACCGGGACGTGGGCAGTTTGGTGATGGTGGGCGCGGCGATAAAGCCTTTACCTATTTCAGCACCTACAAACCGGAGGAAGGCGAGCAAGATACGGTGACGATTGGTTCGTGCTGCAACAGCGATCACCGCCAAGGCCCTGAACAATTTATCGAACCCGCCGAACCCTTGCAGGATAGGGATGTGGTGTTGTGGTACGTGCCGCAAATGAAGAATGACGGTAATCCGGGTAGTGAGTATTGCTGGGCGGATACGCGGGTGAAGGATGGCGTGGCAAATGTGGAAGTGTGGCCTTGCTGGTCGGGGCCGATGTTTGTGCCGGTGAAGTAGACCAGCACTATAATGCCGAAATAGCGATTATCTTTATTTTACTATTGCTACTATAATGCCGGAATGGATAACGAAATCACCTTTGAAATATTTCATTCAGGGGAATGGCATACCGCAGCCAGCATGAGTCTGTTGGAAGCTACTACCGCAGGCTGGAAAGGTCGCGCCTACCTCGGCTATGCACTGGATTACGCTCTGACGCATCCATCTCAGCGCGATGCGTGGGCGTTATCTTGGACATTTCCAGTGAGCTTGCAACCGCTATCTATGCGTACTTGGCCCGGTTTTGTCATGGATTTATTGCCACAAGGTTACGGCAGGTTGGAATTATTACGGCAATTAGGATTATCTAGCCGCGCTGAAACCGATGCAGATTGGGCATTATTACGTCATGGTGCGGCTAATCCGGTGGGTAATTGCCGGGTACGGGAGGCGTTCGAGTGGTTGCAGGAACGTAGTTTGCCGCAAGTGCAGGGGTTCACTTTTGATGAGGTGGCACAGCGGGGTGAGGCATTTACGGAGCATTTGGCAGCGCACGGTCTGTTTGTGGCGGGGTCTTCGGCGGTACAGGGGGAGTGGCCTAAGATTTTGCTGACTGAAGATGAAAACGGGCATTTGTTTTTGGATCATGCCTTGCCAGATCAGGCAGCACGGCGGCATTGGTTGGTGAAGTTTGCGCGGGGCAATGATGCAGCGTTAAACCGTATTTTGTCGCTGGAAGCGGTGTGGATGGAATTGGCACGGTTTTTTGGCTTGCGGGTACATGACCGTTTGGTATTGCAGCAGCGGGCATTGTTTATTCCCCGGTTTGACCGTGAATGCGGTGCGGGTAAGGTTGTGCGCCATGCGCAGGAAAGTTTGTATGCCTTATGCGGGTGCAGTGGTTTTGGTGCAAAACTCAGTCATAACACCGCCTGCCATTGGCTGGCGCAAGCGGCAACCGACCCGCAAACTGAAATTTTAGAATACCTGAAACGTGATGTCGCTAGTGTCATTTTGGGGAATAAAGATAATCACGGACGCAATACCGCTATCCAACGCCGTACCGATGGCTGGGTTGGCTTAACCCCACTGTTTGATTTTGCACCGATGGTATTTCACCCGGATGGAATTGCCCGCAATATGCGTTGGGATCAACACGATCAAGGTCATCCAGAATGGCGGGCTGCTGCTCAACAAGCCGCTGATGCTTCGGGCGTTTCTTGTGCGTTTTTGCTAAACGGTTTGCACGCAATGGCTGATCAGGTTTCCCGATTGCCGGAACAAATGCGGGCACTGGGAATGACCGAAACCGATATTCAACCGTTCGTGCCCAGCATCCTGGAAGCCGAACGCCAATTACGAGCCTGCAATGGATAAACGCTACAAACCCGTATCCGTGCCAGAACAAGTACGGCAACGGGTAGCTTTACTGGAAAGCATCACCAATCAACCGGGAATGTCGCTCACCCAAGCCGTGAGAGAACTCCGCACCGGGTTGCGCTTGACTGTGCCGGAATACGCCAAACTTACCCAAGTTGCGATTCGCACCATTCACGATATTGAAGCAGGCAAAGCAAACCCTTCACTAGCGACTGCCAATAAATTATTAGCACCGTTTGGATTAATGTTGGGTGTCGTCAAACCACAAGGAGACCGCCATGAAAGTCCTTAAACTTGCAGCACTCGCACTACTGATTTTACTCAGCGGCTGTGGTGAACCTGATACGGGTAATTTCAAACCGGGCGTAACCAATGCTTGTCAGGCAATGCCGCCTTTCATTGCCAAAACAGGGTTGGGAGCGCAGGTCGCTATCGACACGCAACAGCGCGGTTATACCGGGTTACGTTTGTTGCAAACTCAAGGTGGGCAGACTTGGCAGCATCCAACCTGGGACGATGCTGGGCACGTCGGTGCGTTTGCGCGGGATCGGCAGGGAAATATTTATGTCGCACCCACGCCGGAAGTGAGTCTTGCCGACAATCCACCAGCTTTACAAAACCGCATTTACCGAGTCGATGGGGTGAGCGGAGAAATGGCATTGTGGCTGGAATTACCCGCCGTTGCGCCGCCGTCGCCATCGAATCCGTTTGGCACAATGGGCTTGTTTTACGATTGTGATACCGACAGTTTGTATGCCAGCTCCTTAGCTGGCTCGACTGCAAAACAGGCAAACGGGCGCATTTACCGTATTGAAATTGCCAGCAAAAATGTCGTCAGCCAACTGGAAAGTACCGATGCTATTGGGGTTGGGGTGTTCAATGGGGTGACGCAGAAGCGATTGTATTGGGGGGCAGCGCGTTCTTCCGATGTGTATTCGGTGGTGTTGGATGCCAAGGGTGATTTTACCGCCGATGTACGCCACGAAACCGCGCTGGCAACACTACCCGACGGCAATAGCACCAGCGTGCGCAAAATCAGCTTTGGGCAGGATCGCCAAGGACAATTCCTGATGCAATTGAAAGAAACCGAGTTTGGATTTCGGCTATTAGCAGAAAACAATCCGCGCAAACGGACGTACAACTTTGTTTACCAAGTGGATAAGGATCAGTGGCAGTTCTTTGAAGCGAAACTAGAAAGTGGTGAATAAGGCAACCGTTCTTCGGATGGAAATTGCTCCTTCTTTCCAACCAATGATAGACTGAGCCAGCTTAAGTGGCTTCTCAAGGCTTGCCACCGATATAACGACAATAAAAGATCATCCAGTGCGTAAAATAACATTAAAACCAGCCGTTCGCTGGGGGTTGGGAGCTTTCCTACTTGCCACAACGTCTGCCCATGCAGACATCCCGTTACCCACCGACACGTGTTCTGCTACCACTTACGAATACGCCATGCCGAAATACATTGCAGGCGACCCATTGGCGGCAGGTGCAAACGGAGCGACTGAACCCGCGTTACTGTTATTCCCGGATAACGCCAACGGAAAATCGTATGCGGGTGGTACTGCCATCAGCAAATTTTCCACCGCTGCACAAATTGGTTCGGTATGGGGAACCGCCACTCAATCCACCGCGACAGGTAAGAAAATCTACACCGCTGCTGTCCTCAAACGCCACGTGGGTTTGGGACCTAATGGCTTAGGCGCAATTTACGTCAGCGATACCGCTACTGGGGATAGTAGTACGGCGATGACCACCACCAAGTTTGTGGATTTAGTGGCTGATTTCGGCATTAACGTGGGGCAAGCACAAGTTTCCACCAACAATGCGCGTGGTTTACCCGCCAACAAGCTGCAAAACAGTGTCGATGCCGACGTATTCCCGCTGATTGGCAAAGTCGGTTTGGGTGACCTTGACATTGATGAGACACAAAGCAACTTGTTTACGGTCAACTTGTTCGACAAAAAAGTTTATAAAATCAATATTGCATCAGGGGCGGGTGGTACGCCGACGGCTTATAACATCCCAGCAAGTGATGGTGCGGCTGGCACAGAAATGCGTCCGTGGGGTTTGGAAATCGCGGGTGGCAAACTGTATGCGGGAGCCGTTTACACGCCTGCAAGTGGTGGCAACAAAGCGGACATGAAAGCCGCCATCTATCAACTGGATTTGGCAACGGGCACATGGGCCGCAGCCCCGATCTTGACCTTCGCACTGGATTACCCGCGCGGTAACACCATTTGGTCTGTACCAGGGGAATGGAATCCTTGGGAAGACAATTACAATAACTTTGTGGAACATAGCGGTATCGCAGCACACCCCCAACCTTTGTTGTCGGATATGGAACTGGATGCCACAGGTGCGTTCCACATTGCCATGATGGATCGTGCTGGGCATCAATTAGGTCATCGTAACAGCGATCCAGCCAATACCACCACCACGACAGGTATCAGTGCTGGCGACATCCTGCGCACATGGAATGACAACGGCACAATACGCTTGGAGAACAAAGGGGTGGCGGGTGCTTATACCAGTAGCGGGACTGGCACATCAAACCAAGGGGCTGGTGGTGTCAATGCGCCGCAAGGGCCAGGTGGTGGTGAATTTTACTGGGACGACTACATTGATACCTCGCACGGTGAAACAGGTTTTGGCGGTTTAGCCATTAAACTTGATGGCAAAAAATTGGCGTCATCCATTATGGATCCACTGGAACTGGATGCAGGTGGTATGCAGGTATTCAATACTGACAATGGTGCATCGTTACAGGACTATCAAGTTTACCAAGATGCTGGTAGTGACGTGTTTGTTAACGGCAAAGCCAACGGTTTAGGTGATATTGAAACCTTATGCGCCCCCGTAACCCCCACTTGCAGTATCAACGCGCCTACCGTCACCGCTACTTGTGACAATAACGGCACACCTAGCAATGCCAGTGATGACAAGTTCACCTACAAAATTACTGCAACAGGTTCAAATGTGGGGGCAACGTATAGTATCAGTGGTGGTGATACTTACGCCAACCGCAGCTATGGCACAGAGCATACTTCCACCAATAGCTTCCCAATTTCGGGTGGAAATTTAGCGTTGACGCTGACGGAT
>CAYQTB010000086.1:0-11176 GCA_964420315.1 uncultured Thiothrix sp.
AGGTGTCTGCACCGCATCCAATAACGGACTGCGGTTATCCGACTCACGCCCTGAGCGTCGTGACAATTGGGCTGCTTATCACGGACAATCAGTGATAACGGCTTTCATCAGCCAGCATCACTGATGCGCGGAATCACACACCGAAACCCTGCTTTATCACGGTCATCAATAAACGTCACCGCAGGCTTGGCATGTTCACTAGGCGATTCTTACTAGACGATTGTAGAGGTGTTGTGTACCCTGACTCCACCACCACCAGTCAGGATAAAATAACTTGCTAACCTACCTCCTGCGCCGTTTACTGTTGATGATTCCCACCCTGCTGGGGATTACCATTGTCGTGTTTACCGTTATGGCATTGTCCCCCGGTGGCATTACCGCGCAATCGCTGGTCGGCGGGGCAGACATGAACCCGCAGGAAAAAGCTGCGCTCACCGCTTATTACAATCAACGTTACGGCTTAGACCAACCCGCGCCCTTACAATATTTGCGCTGGCTGAATAACGTGTTGCCGATCGGTTTCACGCAGGATGCTGAGGGGCATTACAACGGTTTTTCCTTCACCAAGGGCATGGATTTAGGCAATAGTTTTATGTATGGGCGACCGGTCAGCGAGATTCTGGCAGAACGCATTCCCATTACCTTGCTGCTCAATTTGGTGAGTTTGCCGTTGATTTACGTGATTGCGATTGTGGTTGGGGTGAAAGCGGCGACGGATAGGGGAGGGCGCTTTGATATTGCCTCCGGCGTGTCGATGCTGGCGTTGTGGTCGATTCCGACCATGTTGGCGGGGGTGTTGTTACTGGGGTTTTTCGCTAATACCCAATATTTTCAGTGGTTTCCTACAGCAGGTATCTCCAGCCGTGCCGCGCAGGACATGCCGTTTTTGCCGCACATGCTAGGGGGGGAATTTGTTCCTGGTTACTTATTGGATCGCCTCTGGCATTTGGTATTGCCGGTCATTTGCCTGTCTTACGCGGGGTTTGCGGGCTTGGCAAAGCTCACCCGTACCTCGGTGTTGGAAAACCTGCAAGCCGATTATGCCCGTACTGCGCGTGCCAAAGGG
This sequence comes from uncultured Thiothrix sp., assembly GCA_964420315.1. Classification (GTDB taxonomy): domain Bacteria; phylum Pseudomonadota; class Gammaproteobacteria; order Thiotrichales; family Thiotrichaceae; genus Thiothrix. The sequence continues at coordinate 1,067 of CAYQTB010000086.1, forward strand.
TTAGCAGAAGAGGAGGTGCTGTGGAAACACGTATTCCGCAATAGCTTGCTGCCCTTGATTACCGTCTCCGCTGGGTTATTGCCAAGCTTATTGGCGGGGTCGCTGATTGTGGAAAATATTTTCAGTATCAATGGCATGGGGCAATTAGCCGTGGAGGCGGTGAAAGGGCGTGACCGCGAGCTAGTGTTGACGATTACTTGGATCAGCGGTTTTTTGACCCTGATTGGCTATTTGATTGCCGATTTTTGTTACACGTTGGTCGATCCGAGGGTGTCGTATGACTGAGATAAGCGCACAGGCGGTCAGCCGCGAGTCGTTTTCCCGACGTATTTGGCTCAAAACCTTGCAAGGGGTCGGGGTGAAGCTTGCCTTGGCGTGGGTCGGGGTGTTGGTGTTGATGGGCGTGTTTGCCCCGTTTTTGGCAAATTCCATGCCCTTGTTGATGAGCAAAGACGGGGTAGTGTCCGCGCCGGTGTTGGCGTATGTGACGGCGGAAGATGCCTTAGTGCTGGCAATGTTCGCGCTGGCATTGTTGTTGGCGTGGTTGCCCTTGAGTGGTAGCAAACGGGTCGTGCTGTTCATTGCCGGAACTTTACTGGCAGCATGGTTAGCCAATGGCTGGGTAAAACCGCCAGCGGTGAAAATTTACGACGAATTCCGCACCCCGGCGTACACCGAGGTCGATTGGCGCATTATGCCGCCAGTGCCTTACGCGCCTACCGATTATTTGCGCGATTATCCTGAACACGGTTTGGAAGCGCCGTTAGCTTCTACGGAGCGTTTGCATTGGATGGGAACCGAGGAAAATGGCGCGGATGTGTTCAGTCGGATGATTCATGCCTCCCGCATTGCCTTGAGCATTGGGCTGATTGCGACCGGCATTGCGCTGGTGATCGGGGTGATTTTAGGCGGGTTAATGGGCTATTTTTCCGGCGTGGTGGATATGCTCGGAATGCGCTTGGTGGAAATCTTTGAGGCGATTCCTACGCTATTTTTGTTGTTGACCTTTGTGGCGTTTTTTGGGCGCAGTTTGTACATGATGATGATTATTATCGGTCTTACCAGTTGGTCGGGGTATGCGCGTTATGTGCGTGCCGAATTCCTCAAATTGCGCCAGCAAGAGTATGTGCAAGCGGCAGTTGCCAGTGGTTTGCCACTGACTTCGATTTTGTTTCGTCACATGTTGCCAAACGGGGTAGCACCCTTGCTGGTGGCGGTAAGTTTTGGCGTGGCATCAGCGATTTTGGCAGAAGCCACCTTGAGTTTCTTGGGGTTAGGTTTAGTTGGCGAGCCGTCTTGGGGGCAAATGTTGGATCAGGCGGTGAAATCGTCGACCTTTAATTGGTGGATGGCGGCATTCCCCGGTGGCGCGATTTTCCTCACGGTGTTTGCCTATAACCTGATTGGGGAAGCCTTCCGCGATGCGATTGACCCGACATTATCGCGCAATGCGGGGGTAGGGTCATGAGTCAAGCCTTGCTCGACATTCGCCATTTACGCACTTACCTACAGCGTGATGGGCGTACCGTGAAAGCGGTCGATGATGTGAGTTTCAGTATCCTCAAGGGCGAAACCTTTTGTTTGGTCGGCGAATCCGGCAGTGGCAAGTCGATTACTGCGTTGTCGGTGATGCGTTTATTGCCACAAGGTATTGCCTCGCACCCCGGCGGTGAAATCCTGTTGAATGGGCAGAATATTCTCACCCAACCCGACACGGCATTGCAGCACATTCGCGGCTCGCAAATTGCCATGATTTTCCAAGAGCCGATGACTTCGCTTAATCCGGTATTTTCGGTGGGCGAACAGATTACCGAAGCCTTGCAATTGCATCACCCGTTGCTGAGCGATGCGGATGCCGTGGAACGTGCGATGTTAGCGTTGGAACAGGTGCAAATACCCAAAGCACGCGAACGTTTCCGCGATTTTCCACATCAATTATCCGGCGGGCAACGCCAACGGGTGATGATTGCAATGGCGTTGGCGTGCGAACCGGCATTGTTGATTGCCGACGAGCCGACCACCGCGCTGGATGTGACCGTACAAGCTGACATTTTGCGCCTGCTGCGCCAACTGCAAGACGACACCGGCATGAGCACGCTGTTCATCACCCACGATTTCGGCGTGGTCGCACAAATGGCGCAACACGTTGGGGTGATGCAACACGGGCGCTTGGTAGAAGTGGGGAGTGCGGCACAAGTGTTACGCCAGCCGCAACACGCTTACACGCGGCAATTACTCGCGGCAGTGCCGGAGAATTTGGCACGAAGAAAGAATTCCCCCCATCCTAACCTTCCCCCGCAAGGGGGGAAGGAACAAGAAGTACTCTCTTCTGCCGCTTTGCTCCCTTCACCCCTTGCGGGGGAAGGGCTGGGGATGGGGGGTTCTTCTCTTCTCTCCATCCGCCATCTAAACGTTTGGTTCCCCATCAAAAAAGGCATTCTGCGCCGCACCGTTGACCAGGTACGCGCCGTCGATGATGTCTCTCTCGATATTCCGCAAGGGCAAATCGTGGCACTGGTGGGGGAATCCGGTTGCGGCAAAACCACCTTAGGGCGGGCGATATTGCAGTTAGAAAAGCCGACTTCCGGCAGTATTCAACTTCACGGGCAGGAATTGGTCGGCTTGGCGGCGCGGGAATTACGCCCCTTGCGCCCGAAAATGCAAATCGCTTTCCAAGACCCGCAAGCGTCGCTGAATCCGCGTTTGGTGATCGAAACCACCCTAACCGAGCCGCTCAAAGCCCACGGTATCGGCGCAAACCATGAGGAACGCATCGAACGTGCCGCGCAGATTTTGGCGGATATGCAGCTTCCGCGTGACACGCTGTGGCGTTACCCGCACGAATTTTCCGGCGGGCAGCGTCAGCGGATTGGTTTGGCGCGTGCTTTGGTCTTGAACCCCGAATTCATCGTCTGTGATGAGATTACCAGCGCGTTAGATGTATCCGTGCAAGCGGAAATTTTGCAATTGCTGCTGAAAATCCGCGCTGAACGCAACCTGACCTTGCTGTTTATTACCCACAATATCGGGGTGGTGGAATACTTAAGCGATCAAACGGTAGTGATGTACAAAGGCAAGATTGTGGAGCGGGGGACTACCGCTGCGGTATGCGGTAATCCCCAAGATGCGTACACACAGAAGCTGTTGCAGGCTGTGCCACGCTTGCTTACTTGATGGGGATCAATCCTTCTTCCAGCGGTGTTAAGGTAAGCCAAGTGGATATAAAAAACAATCGTAATGATTATTAATATTTTTTTATCAATGACTAATGATTACGTTATTTAATGGCATCACCGTTTTGCCATAAATAACGCCCGACGGCTAACCATGAGCCGATAACGCCTAACACACTGCTGGCGAGTAGAATTTTCAGGGTCATCAGCACATCAATACCACTGAGGATAAACGTGCTGCCATACAAACTGGCGAGTTTAGTCACCGGTTCGACCAGAAACAACAGCGCGACGTGGACAATGACCAAGCTTAGTACCCCGCCAAACAATCCCAGCCAGATCCCATTGTAAATAAAGGGGCGGCGGATATAGGCATTGGTGGCACCAATCAATTGTGTGACGCGGATTTCTTCCTTGCGGTTTTCAATGTCGAGACGGATAGTGTTACCCACCACCAGCAGCACGGTTAGCCCCAGCAAGATAGCAACCACCAGCACGATACGTTCGGCAATGCGCAAAATCCCGCGCAGGCGTTGCACCCATTCTACGTCAATTTGTACATCATCGACTTCGGGGTAGGCTTTGAGTTTTTTGGATAAACCCGCTACATCCATTTCCAAATCGCCAAGCAGGCTAAGGCGCGGGGTCAAAATCAGCACATGGGGCAGGGGGTTTTCGTCCAGCGTTTCCAGCGTTTGTGCAAAGCCGGTGATTTTGCGGAAATCTGCCAGCGCTTCCTCGCGTGTGACCACGCGTACATTGTCGATTTCGCGCAATTCCGATAGCAATTCCGCACGGTCTTTGGCTTGCTGTTCGGATACCGATTGTTTAAGAAAAAGCGTAATGGTGGGGACTTCGCGCTTATCCGCCGTCAAGGTTTGCATGTTTTTCAGCAGTAAATGCAAGCTGGTGGGCAAGGATAAGGCAATGGCAATCGCCGCCAGTGTGATCCACGTGGAGATAGGGTTGAACCACAGGCGTTCCATGCTGAAACGGATAGCACCGGTTTGTTGATTCCACCAAGCACTCAGGGGGGTGGCGTTGGATGACACGTTGCGTTTAGGGGGCATTTTCTGGTTGCTGGGGGTCGCCATTAGTCCACCTTTTGTAAGACGATGGTGCGTTTTTTCATGCGTTCCACCAGTGCGTGGTCGTGGCTGGCAATCATGACCGTGGCACCGAGTTCGTTGAATTGCGCAAAGGTAAACATAATATCCTGCGCGAGTTCCGGGTCGAGGTTGCCGGTGGGTTCGTCTGCCAGAATGATGGTGGGCTTGTTAACCATCGCACGGGCAATGCCCACCCGTTGTTTTTCCCCGGCGGAAAGCATCAGTGGAAAGGTGGTATCGCGCCCGGTCAGCCCGACTTTATCCAGCGCGGCGTGTACACGGCGGCGGGTTTCGCTTTGCCCCATACCGGCAATCCGCAAGGGCAGGGCGATATTGTCGAACACGCTACGGTCGTACAATAAATGCGGGTCTTGGAAAATGAAGCCGATGCGGCGGCGGTAGTTGGGGATTTGGCTACGCCCCAATTTGCTCAAGGAACGCCCACCGATCAGCACCTCGCCCTTGCTAGGGCGTTCGAGCATCGCGACCAGTTTTAACAAGGTACTTTTGCCTGCGCCAGAATGCCCGGTGATGAAGACCATTTCACCGGCTTCCAGTGTTAGGTTGACATTGTAAAGGGCAAGCTGCCCCGTGGGATATTTCTTGCTAACCTGTTTGAATTCAATCATGTGGCTCAGTCGTTTCCGGCGAGCAGGGCACTGGTGAATTCATACGCATCAAATTCTTGCAAGTCGTCGATGCGTTCACCCACGCCAATAAAGCGTACCGGAATGTTAAGTTGTTGAGCAATCGCGAACAGAATCCCGCCCTTGGCGGTTCCGTCCAGTTTCGTGACCGTTATTCCCGTCAGTCCCAATGCTTCGTTGAATTGTTTGGCTTGTACTAAAGCATTTTGACCAATGCTGGCATCCACAATCAGCATGATTTCATGCGGTGCCGTGCTGTCAAATTTCTGAATAACCCGTTTGACCTTTTTTAGCTCATCCATCAAATTGGTTTGCGTGTGCAAGCGTCCGGCAGTATCCGCCAACAACACGTCGATTTTACGCGCTTTAGCGGCTTGGAAGGCATCGAAAATGACCGAGGCGGAATCCGCACCACTGCCTTGGGCAATCACTGGAATATGATTGCGTTCGCCCCACACGGTAAGCTGTTCCACAGCAGCAGCGCGGAAGGTGTCGCCCGCTGCTAACATCACCGATTTGCCGTCTTGCTGAAATTTTTTCGCCAGTTTGCCAATCGTGGTGGTTTTACCTGCACCATTGATGCCGACCATGAGTAACACAAACGGCTGGTGTGAGCCGTCGATTTCCAACGGTTGCGCGGCGGGGCGGAGGATGCGGTGCATTTTGTTGTAAAGCGCTTGCATCAGCGCATCCATATCGGACAATTCCGCGCGTTTGACGCGGCTGGTGAGGTCACTCATGATGTCACGGGTCGCTTCCATGCCGACATCAGCCGTTAGCAAACGGGTTTCTAATTCTTCCAGTACATCATCGTCAATTTGCTTTTTGCCAATGACGAGCGTCTCCATGCCCTCAGTAAGGGCGCTACTGGTTTTTGACAGACCGCGTTTTAACCGCGCAAACAAGCTTTCCGTTTGCGCAGGGGCTTGAGGAACTACCGTGGTGGTACTGGGTAATTCCGGCTTTTTTTTCTTTCCGAATCCAAACATCGTACAATGACCGTCCAGCTTTATTATCGTCAGGTGCGAGAATGCGAAGAATACTACCATTTGCCAGACAAAACCGTAATATCAAAACAATTCTAGCGGTTTCTGTCATATTTTTCGGTTTTTTTACGACCACTGCACAAGCCATTGAGCGGGTAAAGGTGGAGATACCCGTCCACGAATACCGGCTGGATAACGGTTTGAAGGTGTTGGTGAAACAGGATAAACGTGCGCCGATTGCCGTGGTGCAATTGTGGTACAAGGTGGGGTCCAGTTACGAACACAACGGCTTGACCGGCGTCTCCCACGTGCTGGAACACATGATGTTTAAGGGCACAGAAAAATACCCCACCGGCGAATTTAATCGCATCATTGCGGAAAATGGCGCGGAAGATAATGCGTTTACTGGGCAAGATTACACCGCTTATTACCAAGTGATTGCTGCCGATCGGTTGGAAGTCGCGTTTGAGTTGGAATCCGACCGGATGCGTAACCTCACGTTGCCGCCTGCCGAATTCAAAAAAGAACTCGAAGTGGTCAAAGAAGAGCGCCGCTGGCGTACCGATGATAAACCCACCGCGTTGACCCGTGAGCAATTCGAGGCAGTGGCTTTCCTCAACAGCCCTTACAAAAACCCGGTCATCGGTTGGATGGCGGATTTGGATGCCATGCAAGTCGAAGACCTGCGTGCTTGGTATGAGCGCTGGTACGCGCCCAATAATGCCACACTGGTTGTTGTCGGTGATGTTGAGCCAGAAAACGTGCTGGAGCTGGCAAAAAAATATTACGGCTCGCTCAAACCCACCGAAAACATTCCCCCGCCTAAGCCACAAACCGAAGTCGAGCAAAAAGGCTTGCGCACCCTCAAGGTGAAAGCACCTGCTGAACTGCCTTACATTCTCATGGGTTACAAAGTCCCCGCCATGATCAATGCCAAGGAAAAGTGGGAGCCGTATGCGCTGGAAATGTTAGCGGGTATTTTGGATGGCGGTAACAGTTCGCGCTTATCCAAAGAGCTGATTCGCGGTAAAGAAATCGCCTCCAGCGCCAGCGCTGGGTACAGCGGTTTTGGACGCTTGCCGGATTTATTCAGCCTAAGCGGAATGCCAACCAAGGGCGAAAAACTCGAAACCGTGAAAGCCGCCTTATTGGAACAAGTGGAAAAACTCCGCAATGAGCCGGTTACCGCTGAAGAATTGGCACGGGTCAAAGCGCAAGTGATTGCCAGTGAAATCTACGAGCGTGATTCCCAACAAAATCAGGCGAATGTGCTGGGTTCATTGGAAACGGTTGGTTTGGGTTATAAGTTGGCGGATGAATACGTGGATAATATTCTGGCGATTACTCCAGAGCAAATTCAGGCGGTCGCGAAAAAATATTTGATCGAAGATTCGCTGACAATTGCGGAACTTGACCCGCAACCCATCGACCCCAATAAACCGAAAAATGCCCCTAGTTTTGTGAGATAACCCCATGTTGAAAAAAATCGTATTGGCGCAACTGGCGCTATGGTTAGTGGTGTTTGCGCCGTTTGCCCAAGCCGCCCCGAAAATTGAACATTGGACGACTGCCAATGGCTTGCGGGTGTATTACGTCCCCGCGCCGGAATTGCCGATGTTGGACATGCGCCTGATTTTTGCAGCCGGTAGCGCCCGTGATGGTGATAAACCGGGCTTGGCTATGCTCACTAATAGTATGTTGGATAAAGGCGCGGCGGGTTTGAGTGAAGACCAACTCGCCGAACAATTTGAAGCCATTGGGGCAGTGTTTTCCTCCAGCATTTCCAGCGACATGGGCTGGGCAGGGTTGCGCACCATTACCTTGGAAAAAGAGCAGCAAGCGGCACTGGATCTGTGGTTGAAAGTGGTGTCGAAACCCGATTTCCCGCAACAAGATTTCGAACGGGTGCAAAAGCTGACTTTAGTGGGGTTGCAGGCTGAAAAGCAGGACCCCGCCAGCCTTGGCAGCAAAGCGTTTTATCAAGCGCTGTACGGTGATCATCCTTATGGGCAGCCCGAAAACGGCACGGAAGACAGCGTGCAAGCCTTGAAAGTTGACGATTTAAAAGCGTTTTACCAACAGCATTACGTGGCGAAAAACGGCTTGCTAGCGATTGTGGGCGCGGTAGACCGTGCGCAAGCCGAAGCCTTAGCAGAAAAAGTATCAGGAGCATTGCCGGAAGGGGAGGCAGCGGCTGCGTTGCCTGAGGTTAAGCCCCTCACTGAGGCAAAAACCGTGAAGATTCCTTACCCTTCCGCGCAGGCACATATTTTGGTGGGGCAGATCGGTAATAAGCGGGGTGATGCCGACTTTTATACCCTGTACATGGGCAATCAGGTGTTGGGTGGCAGTGGTTTTACCTCACGTTTAATGCAGGAAATTCGCAATGATCGGGGCTTGAGTTACAGCGTGTACAGTTATTTTGCCCCGTTGGCGCAGCTTGGGGTGTTTCAAATAGGCTTGCAAACCAAGTTGGAACAAACCGATGAAGCCGTGAAGGTGGTGGGCGATGTGTTGGGTAAATTCCAGCAAGAAGGCCCGACGGCTGAAGAACTGGAAGCGTCCAAAAAAGACGTGAGTGGCGGTTTCCCCTTGCGTACTGCCAATAATAGTCAGATTGTCGAATACATCGGCATGATTGGTTTTTACCAATTGCCGTTGGATTATCTGGATACTTTTACCGCCAAGGTAAATGCCCTGACCCGCGAACAGATTACCGAAGCGTTCACGCGCCGTATCCAGCCCGACAAGATGGTGACGGTGATTGTGGGCGGTGATGAAAAATAATCTGTTACGCATCATTGGGGGCGAATGGCGCAGCCGCCAGTTGCGTTTTGCCGATGTTCCCGGTTTACGCCCGACCCCGGATCGGGTACGTGAAACCTTGTTCAATTGGTTGCAAAGGCAAATACCGGGGGCGCGTTGCCTCGATTTGTTTGCTGGCAGTGGCGCTTTGGGTTTGGAAGCGTTGTCACGTGGGGCGAGTGAGGTGGTAATGGTGGAAAAACACCCCGCTGCTGCCAAAGCCTTGCGTGACAATATCGCCTTGTTGGGGGCGCAACACGCGCAATTGGTACACGATGATGCTTTGCGGTTTCTGCAACGGGAAGCGCAGGGTTTTGACGTAATTTTCCTTGATCCACCGTTCCGTAAACACTTATTAGCACCCGTGTTGGAGACCGTGCTGGCAAAATCCTTATTGCAACCGGGGGGGGTGATTTATCTGGAACACGAGTCTGATGCCAGTATTGACTTTAGCCGTTTTAACTTAAACATCCATCGCGAAACCCAAGCCGGGCAGGTAAAAAGTTTCTTGCTAATTTGATCCTATTTGTTCAGCATTTGTTCAGCGAAGATTCAGGTTTTGACCTAGACTTTCTATTGTTAGGTTGAGGGAGATAGGGTAAAGCGATTAGGGGAAGTCTTAGGTTTTTCCCCTGACCTTACTGGTATCAAGGTTGTGTGGTGTTGAGTGGAGGATGTCCAGATGGCTGGTGTCATAATGCAGGGGTTTGCGGTGCTGTTGGTGTGTGCTTCGATTGGTTGTAGCGCGGTGCCTGAGTCTTCTCAGGCTGAACCGACGAAAGCGGTGAGTGTGGCGCAAATTCCGGTGGTACAGCAGCAGCCAGCGGTGAGTTTGCTGGATAAGGTCGTGTGGAATGCGCAAAAGCAGCAAGGCAAAATGTACCGCTGGGGAGGCACTAGCCCGACGACGGGTTTTGATTGCAGCGGTTTGACGCAATACGCTTTCAAAAATGGTGCACAAGTGGCGATTCCACGCACGGCTGCTCAGCAATATGCCGCTTCTGTCAAAGTTCCTAAGGCGCAAAGTCAGAGGGGCGACTTGGTGTTCTTTAATACCAGCGGTAGGCGCGTGAGCCATGTGGGGATTTATTTGGGCAACAACAAGTTTGTCCATGCACCACGCAAGGGCAGGGCGATTGCCACCGATGAGTTGAAAGGCTATTGGTTGAAACGCTTGATTGGGTTTGGGCGCATTCCCGGCGCGTGTAAACCCAGCTATTCCTGATTACAAAAGGCGTTTAATTTCGCGGGTTGCGATGGCTTGTAACGGGTCATCCGGTCACGGGCTTAGGGAGTTGTTATGACGAACTAAACTTTGAGGCGGATTTTTACCAACAACTCGCTTCTTGAGGTGTCCATTTTTGCTGGGTAGATCACATTACCCCGCCCC
>CAYQTB010000087.1:0-11062 GCA_964420315.1 uncultured Thiothrix sp.
AGATCACATTACCCCGCCCCCTCTCCTTGACAGGCGAGGGGGCGGGGGGCGAGGTTCTTTTAGAGGGATGTGGACAATTTTGCCTACAGCGAATAGTACATATCAAACTCAACCGGATGTGTGGTCATGCGGAAGCGGGTCACTTCTTGCATTTTCAACTCGATGAAAGCGTCGATCATGTCATTGCTGAACACGCCGCCTGCTGTCAGGAATTCGCGGTCTTTGTCCAATGCATCCAATGCCATATCCAAGGAGTGGCAAACCCGTGGGATGAGTTTGTCTTCTTCCGGTGGCAGGTCGTACAAGTCTTTATCCATCGCTTCGCCCGGATGAATCTTGTTCTTGATACCATCCAAGCCCGCCATCATCAGTGCCGCAAACGCGAGGTAAGGGTTGGCAGATGGGTCAGGGAAGCGTACTTCGATACGGCGACCTTTCGGGCTTGCCACGAACGGAATACGGATGGATGCAGAACGGTTACGTGCTGAATAAGCCAGCATAACCGGCGCTTCAAAGCCCGGAACCAAACGCTTGTAAGAGTTCGTACCTGGATTGGTGATCGCGTTCAACGCTTTGGCGTGCTTGATAATACCGCCGATGTAGTACAACGCAGTTTCAGACAAACCCGCATAGCCATCACCAGCAAACAGGTTTACGCCGTCTTTTGCCAATGACATGTGGACGTGCATCCCAGAGCCATTATCACCGACGATGGGTTTGGGCATGAAGGTAGCGGTTTTGCCGTATTGGTGGGCGACGTTGTGAATGACGTATTTTTGACGTTGCGTCCAGTCAGCGCGGGTGGTCAGGGTGGAGAAGCGTGTGCCAATTTCGCACTGACCGGCAGTCGCTACCTCATGGTGATGCACTTCGACAGGTACGCCGACTTCTTCCAAAATGTTACACATGGTGGAACGAATATCGTGCAGGGAATCTACCGGTGGAACGGGGAAGTAGCCGCCTTTAACGCCTGGACGATGCCCCATATTGCCATCAGGGTAAACTTTTTCGGAGTTCCAGCCTGCTTCTTGGGAGTCGATTTTGACGAACGTGCCACTCATGTCAGAACCCCAACGCACGTCATCAAAGATGAAGAATTCTGGTTCTGGACCAAAGAAGGCGGTATCCGCAATGCCCGTGGATTTCAGGTAAGCTTCCGCACGCATCGCAATGGAGCGTGGGTCACGCTCGTAGCCTTCCATCGTAGTCGGGTCAACAATACCGCAGGTAATGTTGACGGTTACGTCTTGGAAGAAAGGGTCAACGAATGCGGTTGCCGGGTCCGGCATGAGGATCATGTCGGATTCATTGATGCCCTTCCAACCAGCAATAGAGGAACCATCAAACATTTTACCTTCGGTGAAGGTGTCTTCTTCAACCGTGTAAGCCGGAACGGTGACGTGGTGCTCTTTGCCACTGGTGTCGGTGAAACGGAAATCGACGTACTTAGCGTCGTTGTCTTTGATCATATTGAGAACGTCTTGTGCAGACATTACTGGCCTCCTGATGATTGTAAGGACGAAAAATTTGGCGTTTAAGGTCGATGCCGCATGGTACGCAGAGTCACATAACCTGTAAATGGGAATGTGGGGGCGGTTTGTGAGCCACCCCCACAAGTGCATTACTTAATGAACAGCATTTCGCTGTATTTAGGTAATGGCCACATTTCATCGGCAATCAGTGTTTCGAGCGTGTCAGCGTGAGCGCGGACGGCATTCATTAAATCACGCACGGTGTCTGCCAAGAAACGCATGTGGTCTGTGATGCTGTCGAAGTCGCGTCTGGCGCGTGCCGCACTTAACTTGCCTACCGCTACCATGAGGGCATTGGCTTCAGTTGCGACACTGTGCGCAACACGGTTATCCAGCGTGATACCGAGGTCTTTCAGGTTGCCAGCGGTAGCAGACAACTCTGACAGATAAGTAACCGCTGCTGGGTAAATCATCGTGGTTGCCATGTCTACCATGAGTTTGGCTTCCACGTCGATGCTGTTGATGTATTGTTCAGCGTAAACTTCAAAACGGCTGTGCAACTCTGTCGGAGTCAAAACGCCAGTGCGCTCGAACAGACTAGCGATTTCAGGGCTTAACAGCTCTGGCAGTGCATCGGCTGTGGTAGGCAGGTTTTTCAAGCCACGCTCTGCAACGGCGGCTTTGTGCCATTCTGGGGAGTAACCGTTGCCGCCAAATACGGCATTGCCGTGTTGTTCCATCAAGATTTTTAGCACCGCCAAAGTCGCGGTTGCTACGTCTTTTTTACCGCCTTTGAGTTCCGCTTCCAGTTTGTCCGCAATCCAGTTCAACGAATCCGCCAGCAGGGTGTTCATGGCAATCAATGGACCAGACACGGATTGAGAAGAACCCACGGCGCGAAATTCAAACCGGTTGCCAGTGAACGCAAACGGTGACGTGCGGTTACGGTCGCCAGGATCACGGTCGAAGTGCAGAATTTGCGACAGACCCAAGTCCATTTTACCGCCCTTTTCGGTTTTGAGGATTTTACCGGCTTTAATGTCGTTGAAGACCTGTTCGAGTTGATCGCCAAGGTACACCGACAAAATGGCAGGCGGCGCTTCGTTCGCTCCCAAACGGTGGTCGTTCGATGCCGAGGCGATGACGGCGCGTAGTAATGCACCAAACTGATGCACGCCGCGAATCACTGCACCACAAAAGACCAAAAAGTGGAGATTCTCTTCAGGGGTATTGCCCGGATCGAGTAAATTACCTTGGGTGCTGTTGCCCACCGACCAGTTTACGTGTTTGCCGGAGCCGTTCACACCCGCGAACGGTTTTTCATGCAACAGGCACAGAAAGCCATGCGCCTTCGCGGTAGTTTTCATCACAGTCATCAGCAATTGCTGGTGATCAGCCGCCACGTTCGCCGCTTCAAAGTAAGGAGCAATTTCAAACTGACCCGGTGCAACTTCGTTGTGGTGGGTTTTCGCGGGGATGCCTAAGCGGTAGAGCTTGTCTTCGATGTCTTGCATGTAGACTTGGACGCGCTCAGGGATTGCACCAAAATAGTGATCGTCGAATTGTTGCCCCTTCGCCGGAGCTGCACCAAACAAGCTGCGACCAGACAATAAAATGTCAGGGCGGGCGATGGCGAAAGCCTCGTCGATTAGGAAGTATTCCTGTTCCGCACCACAGATTGAGTTCAAAGTAGCAACGTCAGTTTCACCCATCAGTTTCAAGACGCGCTGGGCAGCCGCGTTCATCGCGGCATTGGAACGCAGCAAGGGGATTTTCTTATCGAGTGATTCACCCGTCCACGACAGGAATACACACGGAATCATCAGGGTTGCCCCGTTCGGCGTGTGCATAATGTACGCTGGGCTGGTCGGATCCCACGCAGTGTAACCACGGGCGGAGTTAGTGGTACGGATACTGCCATTGGGGAAAGAAGAGCCGTCTGGTTCGCCTTTGATCAACAGACTGCCACTGAAATCGGTAATCGCATTGCCTTCAGGGCTGGTGATAATGAAACCGTCGTGTTTTTCTGCCGTGGCATTCGTCATGGGGTAAAAGATGTGTGAAAAGAACTTAGCGCCTTTGGACATCGCCCATTCTTTCATCGCCGCAGCCACCACGTCAGCCGTTGCTGGGTCGAGCGGCGCACCGGTTTGGAAGGTTTTCTTCATGGCTTTGAAGGCATTTTTGGAGAGGCATTCTTCCATGCGTGCCAGATTGAAAACGTCACATGCCCAGATTCTGCTTAAAGGTTCAGTCTTGCCTAGACCCATCGGTGCGCGTTGGCTGATGGTTTGAATAGCTTGGGTACGTGCTAAATTGCTGCTCATCTATTGACCTCATTCGATACATTGAAACGTAAGTGAGAGATGTAAAGCAATTTTCATGCCACTATATTTTGTTGTAGGGTGCAGCTTTGGTGAAAAAATGGGTGCATTCAATGCTGGGAATGCTGTCACAGGCCTGCTGGAATGCCGTGAGTGCCGATGCCGTGGGTGTTTCCCGCAAAATAACGTCGAGCTGAAGTTTGCCACTTTGGTAGTGCAAGGTGAGGTCGTCGATCGTATCCCATAACGCCGCTGTTTCCGGCATTGCTTGCAGCGCGGCTAATAATTCAACTCTCGAAGGCAGATTTTTACACGGATGCACCGTTTCATCGTCTTCTGGGTCAATGTGAATCACCACATCGCTAATGCTGGGAAACTGTTTGCGTAAACGGTACATCACGGTTTCGCCGATGTGATGCCCTTCGGACACGCTAATGCGCCCATCCACTTGCAAATGCACGTCTGCTAATACGCGCCCCCCCATTCTTCGTGTGCGCAACAAATGTACGCTTTCCACGCCGTCAAGCGTGCAAATAAACTCGCGGATGTCTTGGGCTTCCTGCGTATTCAACCCGGTATCCACCAACTCACTGGTGCTTTCCAGTATGAGTTGGATTGCCATGTAAAAAATCATCGCAGCAACAATCATGGCGGCTACCGAGTCCAGCCAAGGATAGCCTAATTGTGCCCCACCAATCGCCAGCAACACCAACACCGAGGAAATCGCATCGGAACGGTGATGCCAAGCACTGGCTTTAAGCATGGGGGAACTGATGCGTTTGGCAACATGAACGGTGTAATGGTAAAGCCCTTCCTTGCCAATAATCGCCAATGCCGCGATAGCCATTGCCCAAGGTTCGGGCGTAATCAGGGGGGTGTCGCTGGAAAGCTTGTCCCATGCTTGCAGGGAAATTGCAGCGGCTACACCGCCCAGTAACAAACCGAGAATGACGGTGGCGAGTGTTTCAATACGCCCATGCCCATAAGGGTGGTTGGCATCGGCGGCTTTGCCTGCGTGATGCGCCGCAAATAATACCACCACATCGCCGACCAAATCCGACAAGGTGTGCATGGCGTCAGCCACCAAGGCTTGCGAGTGAGTGAAAATACCGCCGATGATTTGCACAACCACCAGAAAAATATTCACCCCCATGCCGACGAAGGCAACGCGCTGGGTAACGGCTTTGCGGCTATTATCATCGGTGTGTGTATCGGTTACGGGGTGCTGGTGTGCGCTCATGGTGTCCTACCTGTTTGCAAAACGATGACGTGTTCGCGCCCTTCGCTATAGGTTTTCAGTACCGTATGCCCGTGAATCCGCGCCCATGCCGGAATGTCGTGCAATGCGCCGGGGTCGGTGCAAATAGCCGTAATATTAATCCCAGCAGGCAGATTGTCGACCGCTGTTTGCACCCGAATGACGGGCAGCGGGCAAAGTAAGCGCCGTGCATCGACGGTCACGTTGCTTGCATCAATGTGCTGTAATAATTTGCGATGGAATTCGGTGGGATCTTTTTGCAAAACATGCTCACCTGCACGTGGATTCATCTGGGCGTCCAGACGTGATAGCCAGAAACGCAGGGCGGCAGCACGTAACAGTGCCAGCCAGTAACGGTGTTCAAGCGCCTGCCAAGGGCGCACTCGCTGGTAAGCCTTGAGGCAAGCCTGCATTCGTTCGGTATCTAAAGTGCCATCCGCATGACAACCCCAATCGTTCACCACAATAGCAAGATCGTATAGCCAACTGTCGGTGCAGGCAAAGTAGACATCCAAAATGCCACTGACTTGCCCGTGATGAAACAGCACATTATCACGGAATAAGTCGGCGTGGATCGTGCCTGCGGGCAGTTGGGCAAATGGGATGGTTTGCTGGAACGCGAGTTCTGCTTGCAAGAGGGTTGCTGTGGCTGGTTCCAAGCTTGGTAGCAAACGCGTTGCCGTCTGCATTCGCCAGTCATGCCCTCGGTCAGGGGGGCGTTGTTGCGGGAAAGTTTGCCCGGCAAGATGCATGTGTGCGAGCGCTGTGCCGAGTGCCGCGCATTGTTCGGGGGTAGGGTGCTCTATGTGTTGCCCCGCGAGTCGCGTGACCAACGCGGCGGGTTTGTGGTTGAGCGTACCCAGTAATTGACCTGCATGGTTGGGGATAGGGCGAGCGACGGGGATGCCCGCATCCGCCCAGTGTTGCATGAGGTCAAGAAAATAGCCCAGCTCTGCCGGGGTATGATGCTCAAACAAGGTGAGGACAAATGCCCCTTGGGTGGTGGTGACGAAAAAGTTGCTGTTTTCGACACCCGCACTGATACCCGCATAGTCCGTCAGCGCTCCGACGGGGTATTCATGCAGAAAGGTTTCCAGTTCGGCGGCGCTGACGGGGGTATAAACTGACATGCATTTACCAGGAAAAGACGTTCCAGCTTGGAATCATCATGTCACGGTTTTGGTGAGCATGTTGGCTTTTGCCTTGGGAGCTAACCGAATCGACCAAGTTGTAACCACCTTCGCCATCAGCCGGTACGTAGCGAATTTCGCTGCGCATGGCGGCGACGCGTTCTTCTTCAATCGTGCCGAAATTGTCGGTGATACGGATCGTTTCTACCCTCATTTTGCTGGCAACGTCAGCGTCGGTAGTGGTTTCTTCGGCATGAATCGTGGTGCTGAACAGCGCGATGAATGCCAGTGTTAGCCATTGTTGTGTTTTCATTGTTGTTATAACTCCATGAATTTAGCGCGTTCTTCTGCGGAAGGTCCCGATACCGCGCGTTCGTAGTAACCAAAAATGTGATCGACGATTGCGTCGGCATCGTCCAAGAGGACGAACAGATCCAAATCGCTTGCTGAAATTGTACCTTGTTTTATCAAGGTGTGCTTGAACCACCCGACCAAGCCTTCCCAGAACGGGGTGTGTACCAGCACGATGGGAATTTTGCGGGTTTTCGCGGTTTGCACCAAGGTCAGGATTTCCGCCAATTCATCCAGTGTGCCAAAGCCTCCGGGCATGACCACATAGGCGGAAGCGTGTTTCACGAACATGACTTTGCGCGAGAAAAAATGCCGAAAATACAGCGAAATATCCTGATATTGGTTGGAATGTTGCTCGTGCGGGAGTTGAATATTCAAACCAATGCTGGGGGATTTACCACGTTTGGCACCTTTGTTTGCCGCTTCCATCAAACCTGGACCGCCACCGCTGACGACGGCGAAGCCTGCATCTGAGAGTTTGTGGGCAATGGTTTCCGTCAGGTGATACAGCGGGTCATCCGGCGGGGTGCGTGCGGAACCAAAGATGCTGACGGAAGGGCGTAAGTGGGCAAGGCGTTCAAAGCCATCCACAAATTCGCCCATGATTTGAAAGATTTTCCAGCTTTCGCGGGCTAATTCCTTATCACTGATGGGTTGCAGCACGGGGTGCTGGATGCGGGTTTTGTCATCCATTACGCGATTTCCGCCGGGGTTTTGGCACGAATGGTTAACGCATGAAGTTGACCGGCGGCAATCGCCTCATTGACGGCGGCGTAGACCAGTTGATGGCGCTTGAGGGTGTTTAACCCCGCAAACACATCACTGATCACGTCAGCTTCGTATTTGTAGCCATCGCCGTTGATGGTTATTTGAGCGTCGGGCAAATGGGCTTGAATCATGGCGGCGACGGCTTCGTTACTGATGCTCATAAAAGGTATTCCTGTTTGGGCTAAAGTAAAAGATTATACGCTGTGCTTGCCGACAACGCTTGTTTCAGCGCGTATTATGCAGATAATTCCATTTATTGCCGGATGACGCACCATGAATCATGTAAATTCTCAATTATTACAGCAAATTAAAGATACTTGCCCAGAGTTTTGTGCCGCACTGACCGATGATGAGGTTGCGCGATTTTTACGGTATACCCGCACGCGTGAACGGGGTTCGCAAGAAATCGTGGCGGATATTGGCGAAATCAGTGACCGCTTTTATTTGGTCATCGGTGGGGCGGTCAAATTATTGCAAGTCGATGATGAACGTGAATTTGAAGTGGGGCAATTGGAGCCGGGCAGTTTGGTGGGGGAAATGTCTTTCTTTGACCGCCAGCCGCGTACCGTGCGTTTGAAAGCGCGGCGCAGCGGGGTGCGGTTGCTGGAAATTAACCGTCAGATGTATAACCGTATCCGCATTGAAGAGCCATACATCGCCACCAATTTGCTGGAATTTGTGGTGCGCAGCTTGGATTTTCTGGTGCGCCATTTAAGCGATGAAA
Organism: uncultured Thiothrix sp.; assembly: GCA_964420315.1. GTDB lineage: Bacteria > Pseudomonadota > Gammaproteobacteria > Thiotrichales > Thiotrichaceae > Thiothrix. The sequence goes on from CAYQTB010000087.1 coordinate 8,028, forward strand.
ATGCCAAGCTGCACAAGCAAGTCACGGGGTTGGGGGTATCGTTAAGGAACTGTACCGAATAACTTCACGCCAACCTCACCCACACCAGCCGCTCAAACCCCAACGCCACCACCGCAAAACAATGCAAGCGTTGCGGTTCGCGGTATTTTTCCACCAATACCCGCCGATAATCCTGCAATTGCAACAGCGCGGCTTGCAGGGCTTCTTGTACGGCTGGCAGTTGTTGCAGGGTTTCGCGGCTTTGCCTACGCACCTCCTCTGCTGTCAGCCCCAGCGTTTGCAAACTGAGGTATTTAAATTCCAGCACCATGTCTTGCAATGCCGCCAAACGGCGTTGGTCGGGGCGGATAATCATCAACAAATCCGCATAACGCCGTTGTAATGCCGCTTCCGAGTCCATGATGTAGTACATATCGTTGTACAACAGGCTCATAAAGGCGGTTTTAATGGTCAACTCATTGCCCCAGCGGTAATCACGGTTGTTGAATACTGTGAAATAGCGGCTTTCCAGATAATCCGCCAACGGCTGTAAATCCGCTGTTTGGTAGAACTGTTTGGCAAGGGCTTCAACGTGACGGCGGTCTGCCAAATCGGGCAGGGCTTTTTCACGCAAAGTTTCGACATACAGCGCGAAAATCACCCGATTGGGCACTTCCAGTTGCATCTCCTCCAACGGCCCGCCCGTACCGGCGATGGTTAATACCCCGAAGAAATACAGTAACGAAGCCATGTAACGCGGGTCGGTTTGCAGCCGGTGCAATTGCTCCACGCCGAATTGGGTTTCCAGATACGGCAGCAACACCGGGTTTTGTTCGTCGAGGATATTGGCGATGACGTTAGCACCTTCCGGCAGGTTGGCGATGTAACGCACGCGGCTGGCATCCATTGCCAAATTGCCGTCCAGCATTTCGGCGGGCGGTTTGCAGCGTTTTTGATACGCCCGCAAAAAATAAAAGCACAAGGTGGGGTTATAAACCGTGGGCAAATTCGCATCAGCGCAAAAACGGTAGCCGTTGTAAAACTGGCGCATGGTATCCAGTACGGTAGCGGCTTGCGTGTCGGGTAAGCCACAATCCTGTAAGATTTCACCGACTAAACCGCTCAATTCCTCCTCAGAAACACCGCACAGCCCGTTAAAGTCTTCATCCAAAGAAATATTGGTGGAGACGTTGTAGCCGCTGGTCATATCACTTAATACAAGGGGCGACACCCCCGTGATGAAGACGCGGGAAATTTTGCCTTCGGACACGCTGCCTTTAACCACCTTGAATAGCGTTTTGACGATACCTTCGCTTTCGAGTAGGTCATAGTAACGCTTGGCATTGCCTGCATCATGTACCAACACTTCGTTGGCGAAATTGTCGTATTCGTCGATCAGCAGGTAAATGGTGTAACCGCTGTTTTTAGTCGCATTACTCAGTGATTCAAAGGTTGCCAGTGCGTTGTCATCGTAGATACGCACGGGAAATTTTAGCAATGCTTGGTAATGTTGCACAAAATCCGTCATGCGCTCATTCAAGTGTTCAAACAAACTGCGTTTGATCTGCTCAATATTCCCTTGCCCTGACACCTTGGAAAAATCCCAGCGCAAGATCAGGTATTGGTTGTGTTCCGGGGTGGGGTTATTGCCGACGGTCAAGCCAGAAAACAGCGTTTCAAATTCGTGCGCGGTGTTAAGGTCGTAGTAATTAGCCAACATGGAAAGCAGCAAGGATTTTCCAAAACGGCGCGGACGCAGGAACACCAGTTGCCGCCCCGCTTTCTCCAACGCTTGAATGCAGTCGGTGCGATCAAGGTACAAATACCCTTCGGTGCGTAAGGTGCGGAAATCGCTGATGGCGTAGGGGAGTGTGATCATGTCTGGGTGCTTACCGTGTTGGGCGATGCGCTGATTATAGCATGGGTGTTACGCTGGCACGGGGCTTTGCTCACCCTGCTTTCCATCAAGGTGCATCGTTGGTTTTTGCCAAATCACGCTGAATAGCATCTTGCAAGCCACCGTACACGTTGGGGTGTTGTGCGGCAAAAGGCTTGATCATGTCAGCGGCTTCTTGCAGATAAACGCGGGCTTGAACGGGTTCACCCCATTGAAGGTGCGCCAAACCCAAGCCGCCCAGTGTTCTCGCCACATCGGGCAGGTAGACGCTGGGGTTGTCCGCTGCCAGTTGGCGGTAGCTCTCCAAGGCTTCGGTGTAAAAAGCTTCGGCGGGTTTGAATTGGTTGTTTTCTTGCAAGAAAAAGGCGTACTTGAACAGGCGTTCGGGGGTTCTGCCCGATTTGAGGGCTTGCTCAAAAGCTTCGCGGGTTTTGGCGATGCGTTGCTCACCTAAGCGGTAATCAATGGCTCGCAGTTGCGCCAGTAACAGGTATTCGTTCGCTTTATCGTCCAGCGCGGCTTGCACCTCCGCCTGCTGCGTTTTGAGCTGTTGTTGCCGTGCCAACAGGCTGTCTTGCTCTTGGGGCAGTTCCGGCACATCCAGCACTGCCCGCGCTTTTGCGTACTCATTCGCGTTGAAGTATGCCACTGCCGACTTCAAACGCTCGGTATTGAGGGGGATTGTATTGATCTCTGCCGCGAGCTTGAGGACATCGCGCTTGAAGGCTTCCATCTGTTGCTCAAGTTCAGCAAGCTCATGGCGAAAATCGGCATCATCGGGGTATTTGGCGACTTTTTCGCGCCATTTCTCACGGCTGGTCAGGAAATCTTGCCAATCCTGTGACTTTTGGTAGTTGACCGTAATGTTGTTGCCATGCCCGATAATAACATGACCATCAGTAGCAATATTGCCTGTATTGATACCAAATAGGTTGCTAACCGATTCGGTTATGGTTGCCAACAATGACATTGCCGTTTGCCTTGATGTTGCCCGTCGTGATGGTTGTCTGTTCGCCGGATGCTAACGCGGTCAGTTGTGTACGCAGCGTGTCGTTACTCTCCAACAGAATCTCCAAGGTTTCCTCAAATTTGGCGGCTTGATTGTTACTCAACAGTGATGACTTCCCCCCTAAAAACCCAGCAAAGCGTTAGGAGACAG
>CAYQTB010000088.1:0-10772 GCA_964420315.1 uncultured Thiothrix sp.
GATCAAATTACCCCCGAATTACGGCACGACGTTTACCGAAAAATTTGAAGCGACCTACGCAGGACTGGCAACGCAATACGCCCTGCCCATCGTGCCATTTTTGCTGGAAGGCGTGGCGGAAGATTGGGATTTGATGCAAGCCGATGGACTGCACCCCACCGCCGAGGCGCAACCGCAGGTGTTGGAGACGGTTTGGCAGGTACTCGAAGACGTGTTGCACTGATAGACTCAACCCACCAATAGCCACAACATCAAAGGTTTACCATGCATTCGCCGGACTCTCGCAGCGGTCGCCAAGGGTTGCTGGAACTCCGAGGCTTTGAAATGCCACCTCATGCGCGGATGTCGTTGGTGCAGATGTTGCTGATCCGTACCCTGATGGTGCGCTTCTGGAATACGCCGTATGCGCATCGGCTGGTACGCTGGGGCACGGCGTTGCACGACCGTTTCATGTATGTCGGATAAGTACGGTGATCATGGCATGGGCGTGATTAGCATGTACGCACACTTATGTGACATTGATTTTTACCGAACAAAAAATAAGCCAAGGGTTCAGGTTATATTCATGGATTCGAGACTAGTATAGTCCCAACTTCAGCAGGAATCGCGAACTTGGGGTTTGTGGTAACGATTTCGTCGTCAGAAGTATCTGAAATAAAAAATAAGCTTGTTCCGCCGTTCTGACACTCAATGGCATAAGAGATTCGGGATGACGGCACGCTGAAGTTATAATCTCAACCCCACCCTTACAACCGGTCATTTTATTGGGGAGCTGGTTGAATGGTGAGGATTGAGCAATGAATGCACGTTCGTAAACAGGGGGTTTACCTGCATTCGTTACCGGAGCAATTAGCTACGGCGTTCTTGAGTTACCTTTCACAAAAAGCGAGTCTTTCATGGCTCGCTTTTTTTTGTTCTGACACAAGCATTTTTTGTCATTATACAGCTTTCATTCATAAATAAAATCTTTTTGTGTACCAAATACCGGAATAGAATAGGTTATCTCCCGTCAGACACGCTACACTTAGCAGCGATTATAAAAAAGGAGGACAGATGTGATGGCTTATGCCTTGCGCAAGACGGTTGGCTTTATTCTTTTAGCTGTCACCATTGGCGGTGTCAGCGTGCTATCCATTTTTAACCTATTTCCACCGTTGTTCTGATGGGAGACACCATGACCACGACCGTTAAATCGGCAGCCAAACGTTATGAACCTACCATACACAATGTTCGTTATGGCATCAAAGGCATTTTACTTTACTTGCTACCACTACCCGCACTGATTACTGCTATCGGTTCATTGATGCGCGGTGATGTAATGGATACCTTAGTCACCGGTGGGGTATTCGCCACCTTCATGGTCGGCGCGAGTGTGGCTCGCCACGGTTTCCGGCTGGAAGGTGAATACGAACGGCGCAAAATTGCTCGTGCACCATCGACTCCTTTCAAAACTGTTGCCGCACTCATTATTAGCACGGCAACTGGCGTTTTGGACTGGTGGAATTCGGATTATGCTATGGGTGATATTTTGCCAGCGGTATTGATTGGCGCGGCAACGTTCTTGGGGTTTGCCTTGTATTACGGTTTGGATCCGCGCAAGGACAAAGTGGGCAATATTTCTATCGGGGTCACAATTGAAGAAGTTTTAGACGCACTCGATGCCGCCAATGTCAAAATTGACGCTATCGAACGAGCACGCCGCAACATTCCCAACCCGGAATTCAATGCCCGTCTGCAACGCATTACCAGCAAAGCCCGTGAGGTTTTAGTCAGTATCGAAGATGATCCGACTCGTCTGTCCCGCGCCCGCAAATTCCTCAAAGTCTATTTAGACGGTACACAGCGTGTTACCGAAGGTTATGCACGCACTCATCAAGGAAAACAGCCAGTTGCTCTGGAAACCAATTTCAGCCGGGTGCTGGATTCGATAGAACAGACCTTTGCCGAACAACAGGTGAAATTATTAGAAGACAAGCATTTTGATCTGGACGTGCAAATCGAAGTCCTCGAAACCCAACTCAAACGCGAAGGCGTTCTCTAGTTAAGCAATAAACTCAAGGAGAAGAACACCATGAATGAAACACAAACAACAGCCACCGCAACCCAAACCGCTCCTGCCATCGTGCCGGGAACAGCACTGGCTCCCCTGCCAGAACTGACCACTGAACTGGTTGCCTACGCACAAGCCGATGATACCAATAAAAGTAAACTCGAAAATATCATCGCCGAAATCGACATGAACGACCGCAGCAGCATTATGTTCTTTGGCACCAAAACCCAAGAACAAATGACCGCCATTTCGGAAAAAATGCTCACCGGTGTCAAAAACAAAGACATTGGCACTGCTGGCAAATCCCTGACCAATATGGTCACAGCCATCAAAGGTTTCGACATTGATTCGCTCAACCCCAATGACGAACCGAGCTGGTGGGAAAAGCTCATCGGTAAAGCCAAACCGGTGGTCGAATTCCTGAATCAGTACGAAGAAGTCCGCAAACAAATCGACACCATTACCGACGAGATGGAAGGGCACAAAACCCAGTTACTGACTGATGTGATCACGCTCGACAAGCTTTATGAAGCCAATCTTGAATTCTTCCACAACCTCGAAGCCTATATCGCCGCTGGTGAAGAAAAGCTGCGCCGCCTTGAGACCAATGAAATTCCGGCACTGGTTGCCAAAGTCGAAGCCAATACCACCGATATGATTCTGGCGCAAAACTTACGTGACTTGCGTAGTTCGCGTGACGATCTGGAACGCCGCGTACACGATTTACGCCTGACCCGCCAAGTCGCCATGCAAAGCTTGCCCAGCATCCGTTTGGTGCAAGAAAACGACAAAACCTTGATCAACAAGATCAATTCCACGTTGATCAATACCGTGCCGTTGTGGAAAAATCAATTAGCCCAAGCTGTTACCATTTTCCGCATGAGCGATGCTGCTGAAGTCGTCAAAAAAGCGTCCGACCTTACCAATGAATTGCTGGAAAAAAATGCCGAAACCCTGCGCATGGGCAATGCCGAAACCCGCAAACAAATGGAACGTGGTGTGTTCGATGTTGAGTCGGTGAAAAAAGCCAACCAAAGCCTGATCGACACCATCAACGACTCGCTGCGCATTGCCGACGAAGGCAAAGCCATGCGTGCGAAAGCCGAGGAAGAAATCAAGGTCATGGAAAGCGAATTGCGTCAGGCGCTGACTTCCGCCAAAGCCAAGGCAGACAGCCCCCGCCAAGGAGTATAAATCATGGGATTATGGGACAAATTAATGGGTGAATTTGTTGATGTCATCGAATGGACTGACAGCAGCAGCGACACCATGGTCTACCGCTTCGAGCGGCACGGCAACGAAATCAAATACGGCGCGAAACTCACCGTGCGTGAATCGCAAGTCGCGATTTTCGTGAACGAAGGTCAGGTAGCCGATATCCTCACTCCCGGCATGTACGTGCTGGAAACCCAAAACCTGCCGTTGCTATCCACCTTGCAACACTGGGATCACGGATTCAGCAGCCCGTTCAAAGCTGAAGTGTACTTTTTCAACACCAAGCAATTTACCAATCTAAAATGGGGAACGCGCAACCCGGTCATGATCCGTGACAGCGAATTCGGCGGGGTACGCATCCGCGCTTTCGGTACGTATGGAATGCGCATTGAAGACTCGCGCAAATTCATGCAAGAAATCATGGGAACGGATGGGCATTTCACCGTCGATGAAATCAGTGACCAATTACGCAATCTGATTGTGACACGCTTTAGCAGCATCGTTGCCAGCGCGAATATTCCGGTGCTGGATATGGCAGCCAACTACGAACAATTGGGGCAATTCGTCACCCAGAAAATTGCCCCGGAATTTGTGGCTTATGGTTTAAAGCTTACCAATATTCTGGTGGAAAACATTTCCCTGCCCACTGAAGTCGAAGAAGCTTTCGACAAACGTACCAGCATGGGCATGATCGGCAATCTCGATAAATACCTGCAATACCAAACCGCGCAAGGCATCGGTGAGGGCGGCTCCAACAGTGCGTTAGATATGGGCATGGGCTTTGCGGTTGCCAATAAAATGGCAGAAGTGCTGAGTAAACCGGCAACAGCAACACCACCGCCATTACCGGATGCCGGCTGGCATGTTGCGATCGGGCAAGAATCCAGAGGGCCAGTAGGTATACCACAATTGCAACAAATGGTTCAAAACGGGCAACTGACGGTAGCCACGCTGGTGTGGCAAGCGGGTATGACGAATTGGCAAGCAGCAGGCGAAACGGCAGCACTCCGTGGTTTATTCGCGGGGCAAACCACCCCACCGCCGATTCCACCATCAGCCCCCCCCTCAAAGTAGCGAATAACAGTGCAGGCTTGAATGGCGGATAATAACAACACCAAGCAACAGCATTTTCCGTGTGAACAGTGCGGCGCTGACCTGATCTACCAACCGGGAACAGAAACGCTCAGTTGTAACTATTGCGGGCATCAAAACCTGATTCGCCCTAACCTGCAAGAAATTCGTGAATACAGTTTCGAGCAGGCGTTGCGAGCTATCCAACAGGGAAAATTACGCCCGCTGGATAACACTCAGGTCATCAAATGCCCCAATTGTGCCGCCACGTTTGAGCTGAAGCAAAACACCCACGCCGGAGACTGCCCCTTTTGTGGTACGCCGGTAGTGACAGGTACGGAACAGGCACGGCTGTTCCAACCCAAATCCTTATTACCGTTTTTAATCACCGAAAAAGATGCCCGTAGCGCGTTTGACAAATGGATCAGTGGCTTATGGTTTGCGCCTTCTGCCTTGAAAAACAAAGCTAAACGCGATGAAAAACTGCTGGGCATTTATATTCCGTATTGGACGTATGACAGCCATACCGACAGCTATTACCGGGGTGAACGCGGCGTGATTTATTACGAACGCCAAATGGTCACGGTGATAGTGAATGGGCAACCGCGCCAACAGGTGCAAAATGTACCCCGTATTCGCTGGACACCGGTTAGCGGACGGGTGCGCTTATTTTTTGACGATGTGTTGGTCAGTGCTACACACACCCTGCCCCGTGCAATTCTTGACCGCCTCGAACCGTGGGATTTACCCAATCTTGTGCCTTACAACGAAAGTTACCTGAGCGGCTTCCAGAGTGAAATTTATCAGGTGGATTTGGACGAAGGCTTTGAGCAAGCCCGTGGCATTATGGATAGCCGTATTTACAATGCCATTATCAGCGATATTGGCGGCGATCAGCAGCGCGTCAACAGCCTGCAAACGCAACATTCGGCTACTACGTTTAAGCACGTGTTACTACCGGTTTGGTCGGCTGCTTTCCGTTACAATGACGAAACCTACCGCTTTGTCATTAACGGACGCAACGGCAAAACCCAAGGCGAACGCCCTTACAGTGTGGTAAAAATCGTGTTTGCCGCATTATTGGGGCTGACTTTGCTCGGCGGCTTGGGCTATGTCATGGAAAAGGCAGGCGTATTTGAACAAGCCTTGCAACAAGGCGGGAATTATTACCAGTACCAGCAATACCAAACACCTCGGCGCTTGCCTGATCCTTACCGTTACGACCCTTACCGTGTGCCAAGGTATTAGCGCACTAACACTGTTTCATACACCGTACAATTGCTGCATTAAACGCAGTTGCTCCAATACCGCCCAAGGTGCATCCAAAAACAGCATGGTGTCACGGTGGGCGGTGTGTTGCTGCAAATGCTCAAATATGGCACGTAACGCTGGTGGCGAGAGCGCTTCACTCGTGCGTATTACCCCGATTTGAGCCTCTGCACCTTGTGGCATAGCAGCAAACCATTCCCCTTCCGACAAAATATGCACGGCAAAACGCTCTAACCACGCCATTGGTATCCAAGGGACTCCCCCAGCATCGGCAACAATACCCAGCACTTGCGCTGATAATTCCTGCTCTATTGCACTACGCACCGCATCCCAATGCGCCGCTTGCAACAGTTCCGGGGTTAATTCCACATAGAAACCGAAATCTTGCCCGACCTCCGCCAGCCATGCCCTAGCTTGCTCCACAGGCGCTTGCCACTCGCTCGCCGGAATCAATAAGCGACTGAATTCATTGGTGTAATAAGATATTTGCCAATCCGCTGGCAAATCATTTGGGTAAAATACACTTGCCCAATTAGCAGGCGACCAGCCGTAAGCGGCTAAGGTTAAGGTCGTTAATTTCGGGGTAATGGCGTTCATGAACCACTCGACTATGCAGGAAAATACCAGTTGCCAGCATACCACGCCGCTCAGTCGAAGACATAACTTGACTTATGCACTCGGAAATACTACTTTTAGGATATAAGCAAGGAATCAAGCCACACCACTAGAGATAGTCGGGTTTGTCATCACCACAGAAAATACTCAGGAGGATTGAGTTATGATGTTTAGCGATGTTTCTTTGGATGAAATGTTCCCACGCGCTCACGCGGTCATGCGAGCACCGTTACCCACACTCAGAACCGACAACGTTTATCAATTAATTCAAAGCAATGCCGCTGAGCGCGGTATGACGCTGACCGATGAACACATGGCAGTAATCAATTTCATACTCGATTTCTACGAACACTGCGATGACTGCCAGAATGCACGGAAATTAGCCGATATGCTGCAAGACGAATTTATGCCCCAAGGCGGACGTAAATATTTGTACCAACTCTTCCCCGATGGTCCACTGAGCACCATCCACGACATTGCGGAGCTGCCCAAATTAGGCAATGAAACCGACAAAAGTTTCGGCACCAACTGGTAGTAATACTTAACAATGGCTAAAGCCAGACCCAATCACTTCAGGTGATTGGGTTTTTGTTTATGTTCAGGATTGAACTTATAGAATGCCCTAACATTCTAAGTGCATAACAAAAAACAGGGCAGATCATAATGGGCAATATTAAAGCAGTACTGCTATTGGGTGCAGTCACTTCTGTACTCGGCGGATGCGCACCAATGGGTTCGTACCCACAAACCGCGCAATACCCGTACTGGAATCACACGGTTCCGGGTGTTTATCAACCTCAGGCTCGACCATATTTTACGAGCTATAATCAACCTTCAATGTCGCAACCGGCATTTTCACAGCAATACCAACCGTTTTCACAACAAACCGAACCTTATGATGCCCCCGCCAGACGCGCTTTATTAGCCCAAGCGCATCAGGCGCTGGGAACGCGCTATACCCTTGGCGGTGAAACCCCACAGGAAGGCTTTGATTGTAGTGGCCTGACCCAATACGTCTATAAAAATGCCCAAGGCATCACCCTACCCCGCACAGCAGCAAAACAAAGTGCCGCTAGTCGTACCATTAGCTTTGAACAAATGCGCCCCGGTGATTTGATTTTCTTCCGCACCAGTGGCAGCAAAGTCAATCACGTGGGTATTTATATCGGGCGTGGTGATTTCATCCATGCCGCATCCGGTGGCAGCAAAGTGAGTATTGACAACCTGAGCAAAACCTATTGGCAACAACGTCTTGTCAAATTTGGCGCTTTCCTAGCCTAAAATTGAAACAAATATGAACTTTTAAACAAGATTTGCCGACTGATCGTCAGGTCGATTGTTAATTTTGGCTGAATAGCGTCTATACTACGGATGGAGATTAATCCACACGTAAACCAAGGAGAAAATAAGATGGGACTGTTTGATTTCGCCCGTAACATTGGCAAGAAAATCTTCAGCAAGGAAGAGGAAGCACCGGCTGCCCTGACTCAACACATCAATGAAGACAACCCCGGCGTTCAAGGCTTGCAAGTGGAAGTTAAAGACGGTGTTGCTACATTAACAGGACAAGCGCAATCGGCTGAAGCATTGGAAAAAGCGGTACTGATGGCAGGTAATGCAATGGGTATCGAATCCGTCAAAGCGGATGGCATGACCATTGCAGACGGCAGCCAAGTCGGTGGTGATGACGAATTCTACGTAATCGAAAAAGGCGACACCCTGTGGGAAATTGCTGAAAAGGCTTACGGTAATGGTTCAAAATATACCAAAATCGTCGAAGTTAACCGTGAAGTTATCAAAGACGCTGACAAGATATTCCCTGGTCAGAAAATTCGTATTCCTAAAAACATCTAAACACAGGTACATTAACACATGGATATAATGCAAATTGCTGTTCAGTTATTTAAGAGCCAGTTGGACAAAGACGGTGATGGTCAACTGGAAATGGCTGAAATTACTTCCGCCATGATGGGTTTGATGGGTGGTGGCAACAATCAAGCGCAAGCAGGTGGTCTGGGAGGCTTAGCCTCCATGATTTCCGGGATGCAAAGCGGCGGTGACTCTGGTTTGGCATCGTTGGCATCTTCATGGTTAGGTAATGGTCAAAACATCCAGCCTTCTGGTAGCCAAATAACCCAAATGTTTGGTCAAGACAAAATTGCAGCATTTGCACAGCAATTGGGTCTTAGCCCGGATCAAGCCATAAAAGGGCTGCAAGCGGCTGTTCCAGAAGTCGTGGACAAGGCCTCCCCCAATGGCTCGTTGGATATGGGCAGCCTATTGAATTCTGTCGGTGGCATATCTGGCGCTATCGGCTTGGCAAGCAAGTTGTTGGGTCGCTAAGACACCCCGAAATCTCTTGTGTAAGTCATGAAGCTGCCTCTTAGAGGGCGGCTTTTTGCTTTAAACCCTAATTTTCATGAGAATATTGTTTTGTTATCAGCATCTCACCTATAGTCAATAAATTACTGTACAAAGCTGCTACAAATCTTATGAATTCTGTGATTGATCCCAACGCCAACGAGATTGCCGCCCTGTTCCCTATTGGCACAGTATCCGAACAGACCGGCGTGAATACGGTAACATTACGCGCATGGGAACGTCGTTACGGTTTACTAAAACCGCGCCGCACCCCCAAAGGGCATCGCCTTTACAGCCGCCAAGATGTCGATCGTGTCAAACAAGTACTGGTATTGCTGGATCAGGGTATTCCGGTAGGTCGCGTGCGTGACGTACTCGACAGCGGTGACACTCCGCCTATGCTGTTACACACGGCTCAAGATGTACAAACTGACGATCCTTGGCGATACTATTGCTCGCTGTTTCAGCAGTGCATCCACAAACTGGATACCCGTTCACTGGAACACACGTTCAATGAAGCGGTATCGCTGTATTCGCTGGTATTAGTCGCCAAGAAATTAATTTTACCCCTGTATCAGCAATTGTGGCAGCAGCAAGCAATGTTGCCATCTACTCGCGCTGATTACGCTTTTCTGCATGAATTTTTATGCGTAAAACTGGGTTCGCGCTATTTGCATTACAATAGCCGCGCCAACGGCAAACGGGTATTGTTGGTCAATACCCAGACTCATGCGGTGCAATTGGAAACGCTACTGCTCGCGAATATTATCAGCCAACACGGGTATCAGGTCAGTTTGCTCGGCACGGAAACCACGCTGGATCATTTGCCGCTGATTATCGGACGCACTGAATTTGATGCATTACTGCTGCCAAGCACTGGTGTATCCAGCAGTTTACAAGCCCTAAGCGTCATGACCCAAATCACCGTATTTTTAAGCGGTGAAGCAACCCCCGAAGCGCTGCCCGACACCACACCGTTACACAATATTCACTGGCTACCCGCCGAGTTAAGCGAAATTTGTCTAACCCTTGATAAAGTCCTCGCGAAAGAACCCGCCCACAGACTCACACCTGTTGCCGCTGCATGACTACAGCGCTGGTTTGGTTACGGCAAGACTTACGTTTGGCGGATAACCCCGCGCTTTACCAAGCTTGCCGCACCTGCGAACACGTTATTCCGGTGTTTATCGACGACCCGCTACCCACTTCCATCAGCCAATTAGGGGCGGCGAGTCGAGTATGGTTACATCACAGTTTGCAGGCACTCAATACGCACCTACAAACGTTGGGAAATCGCTTGATATTACGTCAAGGTGCTGCATTGCCTGTTTTACAGCAGTTGATCGCCAGCACCGGTGCAACCCATGTATATTGGAATCGGGTGTACGACCCTGCCAGCCTTGCCCGCGACAAGCAGATCAAAGAAACCCTCAAGCAAACCTGCGAAGTGCACAGCTTTAATGCCGGTCTGCTGAATGAACCGTGGGAAGTTTTAAAAGCTGACGGCACGCCTTACAAAGTGTTCACTCCGTTTTGGAAGGCAATGCTGAAACACGGGATTCAACACCTACCACTGCCCATGCCCAAACGCATGGTTGCGCCTGCCAACTTGCCAGATAGCGTGCCCGTGGATGCGTTGGCTTTATTGCCGACGATCCGCTGGGATACCGAGATGATGGCGCATTGGCAAGTGGGCGAGGCTGCGGCAATGCAAAAACTGCTCGCATTCTTACCACGGGGTGCGGATTACAAGGAAGCGCGTAACCTGCCCGCACAAACCGGCACTGCCCGCCTTTCACCGCATTTGCACTTTGGGGAAATCAGCCCACGTCAGGCGGTTTATCACGCCGAACACTATTTGCAGACACACCCTGAAGCCGAGAGCGGCTTGCGGCATTTTATGCAGGAAATCGGCTGGCGTGAATTTGCTTACCACCTGCTGTATCACTTTCCGCACACCCAAGAACGCGCCTTGGATGCAAGGTTTGATGTGTTCCCTTGGGCAGAAGATTACACAAACGTGCTAAACCGTTGGCAGCAAGGGCAAACCGGCTTCCCCATGATTGACGCGGGGATGCGCGAATTGTGGCAAACTGGTTGGATGCATAATCGGGTGCGCATGATTGTGGCGTCACTGCTCACCAAAAACTTGCTCGTACCTTGGCAGGTGGGGGAACGCTGGTTTCGGGAT
>CAYQTB010000089.1:0-10591 GCA_964420315.1 uncultured Thiothrix sp.
CGATCAAGCCGCTGATTTTGGAAACGGTGACAGCAGGCTCGCTGGTGTACACTGAAAGGCGACGACCACGATCAGCCAAAACCACGCGGTGGTGTTCGTCGAAGATTTGCAGGTACGGAACATGTCTAAATCAGCGGCAGGCACGGCAGAAAATCCCGGCAAGCACGTTGCCCAGAAATCCGGCTTAAACAAAGCCATCCTCGATCAAGGTTGGGGCGAATTTCGGCGACAACTCGACTACAAAATGGCGTGGAAAGGCGGCATGTTGTTTGTCGTACCACCGCATTACACCAGCCAAGAATGCCCCTGTTGTGGTCACGTCTCAAAAGATAACCGCCAGACCCAAGCGCGGTTTGCGTGTGTGGAATGTGGCTACGAAAACCACGCCGATGTTGTCGGTGCGATCAACGTTTTAGAGCGGGGACACCGCTTGTTAGCTTGTGGAGATGGGGTGTTACGCCCCTCGATGAAGCAAGAACCCACCGAAGGGGTGAAGCCTTGCCGCTTAGCTCCCGTAGGAATCCCCTTCCTTTAGGGAGGGGAGGATGTCAATCTATTACCGCAAGACCTCGATACCGGCTCCGAAATTAATGTGGAATACCCCACCATCCAACAGCAGTGCAGGAACAGATTTCACCCCTGCCGCTTCCGCCTCTGCTACACGGGCTTTATTCTCACCCAAATGGACAATCTCCAGTGTGTAGCGAGTAGAATCAAGGGCGTTAGCAACTTGTTGTTCAGCAGCAATACAGACGGGGCATCCGGCATGGTAAAAAATGGCAGTGGTTTTCATAGCATTTCGCTCCTGTAATGATTTAGACTTGGTGTTTGTAACACAGGTCTATCCTACGTCCAATGACACACTACCTACCGTCAACTCGAAGACGTAGTGGGCTGCAAGTGGTATGCGTTGCTGGCGGAACGTTAATCGCCCAATCCCATGGCTTATGAGTCGCCAAACCCTGAAACAGTGGCTCATTGCCTTCAAACACTTCTTGTATATTTGTTTGGTGCGATTTCCGCAAGCGATCAACTTTATTAGTGAGAAAACTTCGCCATGATCAAACTGGAAATTACCCCGCCCACTTCACAGCGTCATGCGTTTACCCACCTCGGTTTCCGCCCATTCTTTCTGGCGGCAGGTTTGTACGCGCTGGTGGGCATGTTGTTATGGACTGCCCTTTACAGCTTTAACTGGCAAGGTTTGCACAGTACTTACCCGTCGGTAACGTGGCACGCGCATGAAATGGTGTTTGGGTATGCGGCGGCGGTTGCTGCGGGATTTTTGCTAACAGCAATCAAAAACTGGACAGGGCAACAAACCTTGCGCGGTACGCCATTGCTGCTGTTGGCGGGGTTGTGGTTGGCAGCACGGGTATTGCCGTTTACGGGATTGCCGTTGGTGTGGACGGCAGTGTTGGATGTGTTGTGGCTCACGGGTTTATTGGTCGCGACAGCACTGCCCATTATCCGGGCGAAACAATGGAATCAAGCGGCGATTGTGGGCAAGATTGCGTTGCTGGTGCTGGCGAATGCGTTGTTTTATCTGGGTTTGCTGAGTATTTGGGCGCAAGGGATGCAACTGGGTTTGTATGCGGGTTTTTACGTGATTGTGGCGTTGATTTTGACGATGGGGCGGCGGGTAATCCCGTTTTTCATCGAACGTGGAGTGGGTTGCCCGTTTACCGCGCAGAACCATTCGTGGATTGATCGCGCCAGCCTGATCTTGTTTTTGCTGTTTATGCTGGCGGATTTGCTGGCAATGGCAAGCGGTCATCGCGGTGCAGCGTGGGCAACGGCACTCTTGGCATTGGTGCAAGTACCGCTGCATATTTTGCGCTTGTGGGGCTGGTATCACCCCAATATCTGGCAAAAACCGCTATTGTGGGTTTTGTATCTGGCGTATGGCTGGTTGATTGCAGGTTTTGCGCTGAAATTTCTAAGCATGGCGGCGGGAATTTCACCGTTTTTGGCGGTTCATGCGTTTGCGTATGGTGGAATTGCAACGATTACGGTGGGGATGATGGCGCGTGTGACGCTGGGGCATACCGGGCGTAATGTAGCTGAGCCGCCGTCATTGGTCAGCGTGATTTTTGGCTTATTGCTGATCGGTACGCTGGTGCGGGTGGTCGCTGCGGGGCTGTTTCCACAGTTTTACGCTTTATGGATATTAATGACGCAATTTATTTGGATTGCAGCGTTCGCACTGTTTGTGTGGCTGTACGCGCCAATGCTGATCAAACCGCGTGTGGATGGGCGTTATGGCTAAATTTCCGCAAAACTCAGCCAATGATCCGGCACGGCATAGTCGTTGAAGCGTTCCGGCATACAGTAAAAACACCGCAAGTCACAGCGATCCGTCACCGACACTCGCAAGTAGCTAATTTCACGCTCAAACGGATCAATCAATCCATTCCCCATACGCCACCTCATGAAGAAAAAAACGGGCGGCATCGCTACCGCCCGACCCACGGCCAGTGACTACACATACTGGCCGGTTCGGAGGGTCTAAGAAAGCAACACCGTCACAGGCTACGTTTGGTGCGCACAATCTGGTAAGCACGGAATAGGTACGGGATCGGCGCGCTCCACACATGCACCAAGCGGGTGAACGGGAAGAACAGGAACACCGACATCCCGAAGAACACATGCAGCTTATAGACGAACCCCACATTGCGGATCAGCTCAGGCTCAGGTTGCAGGATCAGGATGCTACGGATCCATTCGCCCAACACCAACATGGTGCTAACGTCACCCTTCACCGCATGGCTGATGGAAAACGGGATGGTCATCAGGCCGAAACCGGCTGTAATGACCAGCCAGCCAAGGATATTGATGTCCATCCAGCGGCTGGCGGCACGGACACGCGGGTTAAACATCCGCCGATGCCACAGCATCGCCCCGCCCACAACCACCGCACCACCAAACACCAGACCTGCCACAATCGCAATCCACTGGTGCGCAAGGTCGGAAATGCCCAACCCCACCCACAAGCCATGCGGCATCACCATCCCCACGACGTGGCCGAGGAAAATCCCCAAAATCCCGACGTGGAACAGGTTGCTCATCAACCGCATATTCTGTTTGGACAGCAACTGGCTGGAATCACTTTTCCAGGTGTATTGCTCATGGTCAAAACGTATCCAGCTTCCCAGCAGGAACACGATGGTGGCAATGTAGGGGAATACCCCGTACAAAAACGTATGCAAATCAAACATGGGTCATTCCTCCTTTCATGCGGCTTTGGCAGTGACGAGATGGCTACGTCGTTCGATGAGCCGGATCAGTGTTGCGTAGGGGCTTTCCACCTTCTCCAAGTTCAGGGCAAGCTGGTTCAGCACCTTGACCCATTGGCTCAGGAACATCTTGGCTTCGGCACGGCTCAACTGGTCGGCAAATTCCAGCATCAACGGCAGGTAATCCGGCAATTCATTGGCCGCCAGTTCCAAGCCGTATCCCTTGTAGAATTCGCTCAGGTCAATCAGTGCCGGTCCCCGGTTTTTGTCATCCCCAAACAGGTGGTGGCTCAGGTGCAGGGCATTGTCCGGGATCATGTCGAAAGTGCGCACATACAATGCCTGCCATTCGGTCATGTCTTCCCAGTGCAAATGCGCGAGGAAATTGCTGATGACTTTGCGCTCCCCTTCCGGCAAGTTGTCCAGTTGCGCCCAGATTTCCGGCAGGGCAGCCTGCAATTCGGCGGTAGGGTAATCCAACAACCTGGCAAGTAATCGGTAAAACATAAGCTCTCTCCTGTCACTTCAGCTTGGATAAGGGTTGGATAACACAAGCTTCCACCGTTTCCTTGCGCCGTTCCGGGAACAGGGAGGTTTTGGAAATGCCTGCGGAAGAGTCATTGCCGAAGGTGAAACCGTTCTGCCCCTGGAAGCTGTAGAAGTCTTCCAGCCGCACTTCCTCATGCCCGGTGGGGATGACGAAACGGTCTTCGTAATTGGCAATCGCCAAATAACGGTACATTGCTTTGGCCTGCTCTTCGGTAATCCCCGCCTTGTCAAGGGCGCGGGTGTCAGCCACCCCTTCCACGTGGACGGAACGCTGGTAACTGCGCATCGCAATCAGGCGGTTCAGGGCACTTTCCACCGGCGCGGTTTTGCCTGCGGTCAACAGGTTGGCAAGGTACTGGATCGGGGTACGCATCGTGCCTGCCAGCGGAATTGCACCATCAGGGCCGACCGGCAAATTGCCCTGGTCGATCTGTGACTGCACTGGGGAAAGGGGCGGCACATACCACACCATCGGCAGGGTGCGAAATTCCGGGTGCATCGGGAACGCAATCTTCCAGTCAATCGCCATCTTGTAGATTGGCGACTTTTGCGCGGCGATAATCCAGTCCTCGTTAATGCCTTCTGCCCGTGCCGCTTCGATCACTGCCGGGTCGTTGGGGTCGAGGAAAATCCTGCATTGCGCCTCGTACAAGTCCTGTTCGTTCTGGGTGCTTGCCAGCGTCTCGATCTTGTCCGCATCGTACAGCATGATGCCGTTGTAACGGATGCGCCCGACACAGGATTCGGAACACACGGTCGGCATCCCGGATTCCACCCGTGGGTAGCAACCGATGCACTTTTCCGCCTTGCCGGATTCCCAGTTGTAGAACACCTTTTTGTACGGGCAGGAGGAAATGCACATCCGCCAACCCCGGCATTTGTCCTGGTCTACCAGCACGATGCCGTCTTCCTCACGCTTGTAGATCGAACCGGAGGGGCAAGCCGCCACGCACGCCGGGTTCAGGCAGTGGTTGCAGATGCGCGGCAAATACATGTGGAAGGTGTTCTCGAACTGGCGGTACATCTCTTTCTGGATGCCATCCATGTCCTTGTCCTTGCTGCGCTTGCTGAACTCGCCTGCAAGGTCATCTTCCCAGTTGGGCCCCCAGTGGATTTTTTCCATGGTCTCGCCGGTAATCTGCGATTGCGGGCGGGCGGTTGGGGTTGCTTCCAACAGTGGCGCGTTCTGCAAGTGCGCGTAGTTGTAGGTGAACGGCTCGTAGTAATCGTCAATTTCCGGCATGTCCGGGTTGGCGAAAATGTTCAGCAGTTTGGACTTGCGGTCGCCGGATTTCAGTTCCAGTTTGCCGCCTTTGAGTTCCCAGCCGCCTTTCCACTGCTCCTGGTTAGCCCAGTTCTTGGGGTAGCCGATGCCCGGTTTGGATTCGACGTTATTAAACCACGCATATTCCACACCCTTGCGGTTCGTCCACACGTTCTTGCACGTCACCGAACAGGTGTGGCAACCGATGCACTTGTCGAGGTTGAAGACGAATGCGAATTGTGCTCTGACTTTCATAAAGGTAACTCCTTACTTAGGGCCGATGCCATTAGGGTTGCGTTGCGCTTCGCGCTCTGGAGTGAGCGGGCGTTCCAGCCAGTCCACATCCTTGTCCGCGATCTTGTGCAAAGCCACCATGGTGTCGCGTTGGCAACCAACCGTGCCGTAATAGTTGAAGCTATACGCCAATTGTGCGTAACCGCCGATCATATTGGTCGGCTTGACCAGCACACGGGTCACAGAGTTCAAGATACCGCCACGTTTCCCGGTGGAAGGCGAGCCAGGCACATTCACGTTCTTTTCCTGCGCGTGGTACATCATTGCCATCCCACGTGGGATGCGTTGTGAAACGATCACCCGCGCCACGGTCGCGCCGTTGTGGTTGACCGCTTCCACCCAATCGTTGTCTTCCAGCCCAATCGTCTTGGCATCATCTTCCGCCACCCACACATACGGCCCGCCCCGGAACAGGGTCAACATCCGCAGGTTGTCCTGGTAGCTAGAATGGATGCCCCATTTGGAATGCGGGGTAATCCAGTTCAGGCTCAGGTGCGGCTTGTTGAGGACGGCAGCAGGCAAACCTTTGAGTTCGCCCAAGTCCACCATTGGCTTGTAGGTACAGAAACCTTCCCCGAAATCCAGCATCCACTCGTGATCCTGATAGAAATGCGCCCGCCCGGTGAGGGTACGGAACGGGATGTGTTCGTGGATATTGGTGTAACCGGCGGTGTAGGACACGTGTTCCGACTCAATCCCCGACCAAGTGGGCGCGGTGATGATCTTGCGCGGCTGTGCCACAATGTCGCGGAAGGTGAATTTGTCCTCATGCCGCCCGGCGTACAGGTGGTGGTGGTCAATGCCGGTCTTTTTCGACATCGCCGACCATGCCTTGTGCGCCACTTCGCCGTTGGTTTCCGGTGCCATGCGCATCACCGCATCGCACACGCTGATGTCTTCCTCCAGCGACGGCATCCCGAAGGAAACGCCTTGGTCTTTCACCGTGTAATTGCACTTTTTCAGCTCTTCGTATTCCGCTGTGGTGTTCCACTCCACACCCTTGATGGTGTTGCCGAGCTTGACCATCAAAGGGCCTAGCGCAATGAACTTTTTGTAGGTGTCGCCGAAATTGCGCTCCACCACTTTCAGGATCGGCATGGTCTTGCCGGGGACAGGGGCGACACCATCGCGCTTCCAGTCCACCACCTGACCGAACGGTTGCGCCAATTCCATCGGGGAATCGTGCTGCATCGGCAGGGCAACCACGTCCTTGCGCGTGCCGAGGTGCTTTTCTGCCAGCGGCGAGAAGGTCTTGGCAATCGACTTGAAGATTTGCCAGTCAGTCCTGGATTCCCACGCCGGGGACACCGCTTCTGCCAAGGGGTGGATAAAGGGGTGCATATCGGTGGTATTGAGGTCGTTTTTCTCATACCACGTCGCGGTTGGCAGGATAATGTCGGCATACGCCCCGGTGGAATTGAGGCGGAAATTGATGTCCACCATCAAATCCAGCTTGCCGATGGGCGCATCGTCGTGCCATTTCACTGCTTTGCTGCCACGCCCCGCCCCGCTTTCTTGCAGCACGCCGTTTTGCGCACCCAGCAGGTGTTTGAGGAAGTATTCATGCCCCTTGGCGGAAGTGCCGATCAGGTTGGCACGCCACACAAACAGGTTGCGCGGCCAGTTGACCGGGTTATCCACGTCGGCGAAAGCCACATCCAGCGAACCGTCCTGCAACTTGCCGACAATGTGTTTGCCAATGCTGGCTTCGTCGCTTGCCCCGGCCTTTTCGGCCTCAGCCACCAGTTCCAGCGGGTTCATGTTCCAGTGCGGTGCGGTGGGCAACCAGCCCATCCGTGCTGAAGCAACGTTGTAATCCGCCAGTGCGTAGCCCTTGTTCTTGCCTTTCCCGGCAGGTGACAACAGCGTGTCGGCATCCAGCGTTTCGTAACGCCACTGGTCAGTGTGGAAATACCAGTAGGAGGTGGAATTCATGTGGCGTGGCGGACGCTGCCAGTCAAGCGCGAAGGCAATCGGTGCCCAGCCCGCTTGCGGACGCAGCTTTTCCTGCCCGACGTAATGCGCCCAGCCACCGCCGGATTGCCCCACGCAACCGCACATGTGCAGCAGGTTCATGATGGAGCGGTAAGCCAGGTCATTGTGGTACCAGTGGTTGATCGCCGCCCCCATGATGACCATCGACTTGCCCTTGGTCTTGGAGGCGTTGTAGGCAAACTCACGCCCGGTACGCTCAATGTCAGCCGCTTTCACGCCCGTGACTTTGGCCGCCCATGCCGGGGTGTAAGCCACGCTGGCATCGCTGTAATCCTTGGCGACGTTCTCACCACCCAAGCCACGGTCAATGCCGTACTGGGCAATTTGCAGGTCAAACACCGAAGCCACCAGCGCAGTTTCACCATTCGCCAGCTTCACTTGGCGCACCGGCACATTGCGGAACAACAACGCTGGTTCGTCATGGTTGAAATGTGGGAAACCGACCGACACCACTTTATCCTTGCTGTCGATACAGGTCAGTTCTGCCTGGATGTCGCTTTGGTCAGCCGCATTCTTGGGCAGCAAGTTCCATTTGCCTTCTTCACCCCAGCGGAAACCAATCGAACCGTTGGGTGCCACAAACGCCTTACTCTTTTCATCATAGACAATGGTTTTCCAGTCCGGGTTATTGGTTTCGCCCAGTGCGCCATCGAAATCGGAAGCGCGTAACAGGCGGTCAGTAACGAACGTGCCATTTTCATGCGAACGTAGCATCACCTGCATCGGCATATCGGTGTAGGTGCGGGCGTATTCCTGGAAGTAAGGGTCTTGCTGGTTGATGTAGAACTCTTTCAGCGCAACATGCCCCATTGCCAGAAACGCGGCGGCATCCGTACCTTGGCGTACTGGCATCCATAAGTCGGCGGCTTTGACGTATTCGGCATAGTCCGGTGCCATCGACACGATTTTCGCACCCTTGTAGCGGACTTCAAACGCGAAGTGCGCATCCGGGGTGCGGGTCATGGGCAGGTTTGCCCCCGCAATGATGATGTAAGTGGAGTTGTACCAGTCAGCCGACTCCGGTACGTCAGTCTGTTCCCCCCAAGTCTGCGGGGACGCGGCTGGCAAGTCACAATACCAGTCATAGAAAGAACCGCAAGCCGCACCAATCAGCGAGAGGTAGCGCGAGCCTGCGGCGTAGGAAATCATTGACATGGCGGGGATCGGGGAGAAACCGAAAATCCGGTCTGGCCCCCACTTCTTGATGGTGTGGACGTTGGCGGCGGCGGTGATTTCGGTCACTTCCTCCCACGTTGCCCGCACGAAACCACCCAACCCGCGCACTGCCACGTATTGCTGGCGTTTGCTGTCATCGGCCTGGATCGCTGCCCACGCCTCCACCGGGTCTTTGCCCAGTTTGCGTTCAGCGCGGTACAAATCCAGCAAGCGCCCCCGGATCAGCGGGTACTTGATGCGGTGCGGGCTGTACAGATACCACGAGAACGCAGCACCCCGCTGGCAACCGCGTGGCTCATGGTTGGGCAGGTCTTCACGGGTACGCGGGTAGTCGGTTTGCTGCATTTCAAACGCCACCAGCCCGTTTTTGACAAAAATTTTCCACGAACAGCCGCCGGTACAGTTCACACCGTGGGTAGAGCGCACCACCTTGTCATGCTGCCAGCGGTGACGGTAAGAATCTTCCCATTTGCGGTCTTCAATCGTCATCACCCCGTGACCGTTGGAGAACGCCTCCTTCGGGCGGGTGAAATACATCAGTCGGTCTAAAAAATGGCTCATAGCAATCAATGCTCCCCTTTGGTTCTACGAATACCCGCCAGACGGTTGCCCTGTTTTTGTGGGCCACCCTTGGGGAAAATTTCGTGTAAATAATGGTTGGTGGCGAACTCTTCACCCCAGGCTTTCCTGAAGTGCTTGAGCATGTCGCGCACCGGGGCTTGTACCCCGTGTTCCTGATAGTAATGGCGCAAGAACTCGATGATTTCCCAATGTTCATCGGTTAATACCAAGCCTTCCCGTTCGGCGAGGGCTTCCACGAAACCTTCGCTCCAGTCATCCATGTTCTGGATATAACCTTCCTGGTCGGTCAGGATTTGCTTACCATCCACCTCCAACGCCAAGGTGTAAATCGCGTAAGGATTGGTTTGCAGTTTGTCGTCATACTGTTGAATAGCCATGTTTATCTCCTGTCTTACGGATTCTTGATTTCGCTGCCACTGCGCAGGTAAAACCACCAGTTCAAAATCAGGCACAGCGCGTAGAAAATCGCAAAGCCATACATCGCGTTTTCCGGTGAACCTGCCTTGATCTGATCACCAATGACCACTGGCGCAATGAACGAACCGTAGGCACCAACTGCTGAAGTCCAGCCCAATACCGGTCCCGCTTGTAAACGGTCAAAGATCACCCCTACAGTGCGGAAGGTCGAACCATTGCCAATGCCCGTAGCCGCAAACAGCACCACAAACGTGATTAAGAACTGGTTGAAATAAATTTCCGGGGTAGCGGATTGATACGCCTGCATCATGATGTAGCCCGCGTAAACAGAAGCCGCGACCATCACCACGGAAACCCACTGCGTGACGACAGAGCCTCCCACTTTGTCAGAAAGCCAGCCACCGAGTGGGCGAATCAATGCCCCCACGAATGGGCCAATCCATGCATAAGCAAACACCGGAATCGCGTTAGGATTTTTCTCGTGTACCCACGCTTGGGTCGCTGGATCAAACACATGGGTATTGCCGAAAATGACATTGATAGCCAGCGGCAACGCCATTGAAAAACCGATGAAAGAACCGAAGGTCACGATATACAAAGCCGTCATTGACCAAGTGTGCTTGTTTTTGAAAATGGCGAATTGGTTGCTGATATTGGCTTTCATCTCACCAAATGCCGCAATCTTCATAACAGCCAGTGTCAAAACAATGATCAAAGGCAAGGCGATCCACATATTCAACAGCCCTAAACCGCTAGGCGCAGGCAGGTACAAATACAAACCGAAAGCGGCTGTCGACAATGCCAACCCGTATAACCACAGGATTTTGACAAACGCCATGACGGTGTTGCCTGCACGCGGAGAAATCGGCAGCAGGTTATTCATCCCAAAGAAACTGAAAAACGCCAGTGGAATCAGGAATATCAACCAAATAAAACCGGCGTTCTGAATCCATGTTTGCGTACCAGCGGTGATTTTGCCAAAAATCCAGCCAGAGTCTTTGATCAACGGCAATGAATCACCACCTAATACCCCAAACACCCCCACCGTCATGACTAACGGAATCAGGACTTGCATGGT
>CAYQTB010000090.1:0-10568 GCA_964420315.1 uncultured Thiothrix sp.
TCCTTGCCTGCATCAACATCTGGTTCGTAAGGAGGGAAAGAGGACTCCATCTCCTCCCACTGGGCTTTCAAAGCAGGATCCAAGGCATAAGCACCATCTTTGAAATCTTCAAACGGGACGTCTTTGAATGCTTTCTTGAAATGGTCTTGGAATGCCGCCATCTCTTCCGCAGGTCCGGCGTGTACGGTGCTGAATGCGGAAACTGCTAACACCAATGCAACGGATGCTGCGGTTAATACTTTTTTCATGGAAACCTCCGGTTATGCTACATCAGCTTCGGCAGAGTCTTTCTCGCCTTTGTTGTCAGTCCAAGCAAGCTTCACTTTGTCACCCGCCTTGCCAGCGTAGTTGAACGCGAGGTAAGGGTTTTTGGAGACAGAGCCGCCCCATTTGGCAGTCAGGATAGTTTTGTCACCCGCAGTGACCACGATGTCCTGAATGAAATGCGCCGGAACCAGCTCGCCGGTTTTCTTGTCTTTACGCTGCCCGGTTTCCATGGGGTGTGTCATCAATGCTTTGACTTCAACGACATCGCCTTTCACAGCGGCTTTAAGTTTAATACTAGACATGTGTGTGCTCCTCTGAATTAGCCGCCGCAGCCGCCGATAGTGACTTTAACTTCCTGCTTAGCGGTGTAAGCTTTGTCACCGGCTTTGGCAACCGCGATAACGTTAGCGGTCTTGCCCATTTTGATCCGGGTAGACGCTTCAGGTTGCGTGCCTTCACCGAGGATAAACATTGCTGCCAGTGGGGTAGGGTTGCCATCGACCAGAATGCTGATTTCGGTGGTGCCAGCGACGCCGGAGGTGACGGTGACAGGGACAACCGCGCCGTTTTCAGCGATTTCTGGGGCTTTGATCTTAATGTCAGCGGAGTCTTCAGGCGTCACTGCCATGGTTTTCAGGGCATCTTCCATCGTTTTGGCATTAAATGCGCCGCCGCCTTCTGCCATGACCATGCGTGGGGTTAGCAAGCCCGCGCTGACCGCAAGACCCGCTGCGCTGGCAGCCAACGTGCCTTGTAAAAATGTTCTGCGTTTCATAAGTTTCCTCTCTCCAAAATTCAGCAAATCCACATTACAGCTCATAAATAAAGTCAACAACTTTATCCAGTTCGGCGTCAGTCAGAATCCCCATCGGCCCAAACGGGATCATGATGGTACTAGGATTGGCGACACGCGCATCGTAGATTTGCTCTTTGAGTTTTGCCTTGTCTGGGAAGCGGGCTTTCATGGCAATTAACGGCGGACCAATGTTGCCGGGTAGTTCACCGCCTGCAATCATGTGACACGCCAAGCAGTTACCCAACCCACGGTCAAATGCTAACTCTTTGCCTGTCATTTCTTTTTTTGCTTCAGCCGGTTTAGCTTCTGCTGGTTTTGCTTCCGCTTTGGCAGCGTCTGCTTTTTTATCATCGGCTGCATAAGCAGACGAGAATACGGCGGTTAAAGCCAGCACAGAAACTGATGCCGACATCACCAAAGTGCGAAGAATTTTCCGCATAACGATCTCCTCTCTAAACGAAACATTTCAACGAAACGTGTTTCTCTACGCTTGTTAGACGGCCAACGTAGCACATTTTACTAAACCTTGAGAAATATCAACTTTCGGATTAGGAGCTTAACCGATTGTGGTAAAACACGCAAAAAAACTTTAATGAAACCAGTGTTTTGAATTATAATATGATTATATTCTTATGTACTTTGGCTAAAATTTGTCAAGCTGTTTTTCTTTGGTTTCCATTTGCTCAATTTCGCGTGCCATTGCTTGCAGGCGGGCGCTGGTATGCGCGGGATTGCCGGGCAGGCGTGAGGCTTGTTCAAGAATGGCGCGGGCGTGTTGGTATTCGCCCATGCGAATGCTGCGTTCGGCGGCAGAACGGTATGCCTCAGCCGCTTGCCCGGCTTGTTCTGCAACCCGTTGACGGATTTCAAGGAATTCTAGGCTGGTTTGTTCCGTCAATGGGGCACGGCTGAGTAATTGCCAGGCTTGCGGTGCTTTTTGGTTGGCAAGCAAGGCTTCAGCCAACAGGCTAAGAATATCCTCCTGACCGGGATAAGCGCTTGCCAGCGGGGTGAGCAGCGCTTCGGTTTCGGCATAACGGCGGGTTGCATTCAGTGCGGCTGCAATCGTAAGGGCAATCGGTAGTTGGCGTGATTGTGTGCCCAAGATTTGCAGCGCAGCCTTGGGATTGCCGCGCCGCAATTGGCTAACGGCTTGGGCATATTGCGCGAGTTGTGCATCGCCAGCGGTAACAGCAGGTGAGTTCGGGGCAGTGAGGGTACGAAGTTTTTCGCGAGCATAGGCGTAATCGCTATCTTCGCGGACACTGCGTTTACCCATTTGATTGGCTTGGGCGCGGGTATCACTCAAACGGTCGATGCTTTGCGGGTGAGTGCGCAAATATTGGGTAATGTCACCGTGTAAGTCGGATGTGCGCCGATCCAGTTTTTCCATGAATAAGGGCATGGCTTGCGGGTCAAACCCCGCTCCCGCGAGAATGCGTAAGCCGGTGCGATCCGCTTCGGTTTCCATCTGACGGCTAAAGCTCAGCTGACGGTGCAATTGGGTGGCAACGGTGCTGGTGATGATGGCTTGGGCGGCTTCTGGGCTTTTGCTGGCAGCCGCTGCACCGGCCAGTACGCCTAGCCCCGTGATGAGTGGATTGCCTTCGCGCTCTGCTAACATTCGCGCAATATGGCGCTGCGAAACATGGGCGATTTCATGCGCTACCACGGCGGCTAATTCACTTTCCGAGCGCGTATTTAATATCAACCCGGAATGCATGACGATGACACCGCCGGGCATGGCGTAGGCGTTGATTTCCGGGTTTTTGACAATCAGGAAATAATAATTGCCGCCACCGGGTGCATGGGCAGCTAGGCGGTTGCCAAGGGCGCGTAACCAGCCGCTAAGCTCAGGGTCTTCCACAATCGGTTCAGTGCCGCGTAGTTCACGGATGAGTTTGATACCAAGCAACGCTTCTTGGGTGCTGCTGAGGGTGTTATTGGCGGGGTTGCCCAGATCGGGGATGTTGATGCTGGGGACTTCCAGATCCAGTGCGGCATGGCTGGCAGTTGTAAGGCTCAAGCTCACGGCAATCAGGCTGGCGTGTATCAGGTATTTCATCGTCATGCTGGTTTGTAGAGGTGAAGGCTTAACTATAATCGGAATGCGGGCGAAAGTATGCTTTCTGTCAGTATTTGGGAGTGTGGGTCAATGTGAGGCTCAGAAAATTTGTATTCTTGTCATTCTGTGCTGTAATCGGCGTTTCGTTTGAATCGGGAGATCACTGTGTACCACTTGCTGGAGCAACGTCTACGTGAAATTGACACCCACGACTTGTACCCTTACCTACGCAATGCTCGCACCGGGCTGGAAAAAGAAAGCCTGAGAGTATCGTCTGAGGGGCGTTTGTCGCAACGTGATCATCCGGCGGTACTGGGGGCTGCGTTAACTCACCCGTGGATTACCACCGATTACGCCGAATCCTTGCTGGAACTGATTACGCCGCCGCAGGAACGTGCTGCTCAGTCACTGGATTTCTTGCTCAATATCGAAACGTTTGTGTACCAGCAGCTCAACGATGAGTTGTTGTGGACAACCAGTATGCCATGCGTGTTAAGCGGTGAACGCGATATTCGGATTGCTGAATACGGCAGATCCAACGCCGGGCGCATGAAGCACATTTACCGTGAAGGGCTGGCTTGGCGCTATGGCAAGGCGATGCAGGTGATTGCCGGTATCCATTTTAATTATTCTATCGATGATGCCTTTTGGCAGCCTTGGCAGCAGGTGCAAGGGGATGCAGGCACGTTACGGGCGTTCCGTGATGCGCAATACATGGCATTAGTGCGTAATTTGCAGCGTTATGGCTGGTTGATTATTTATTTGTTTGGTACGTCGCCCGCGATTTGTAAAACTTTCCTCGGTGGCAAAAAAGCACCCGAAGGCATGGAAGAGTTCAACGAATACACGCTCTATGAGCCTTTCGGCACGTCGTTGCGCATGGGGAATATTGGTTACACCAATAGCAAGGAAAATAAAACCGGGGTGAATGTGTGTTACAACACGCTCGACAGTTACGTGAGCAGTTTGCGTCAGGCCATTAATACCCCTTGCCCGGAATACGCCGCTATCGGGGTGAAAGTGGCGGGGCAGTACCGCCAATTAAATGCCAATATTTTGCAAATTGAAAATGAGTATTACAGCACGGTACGCCCCAAGCAGTTATTGCAAGGTTTTGAAAAACCCACCGATGCCTTGGAGAGCAGGGGCATTGCGTATGTGGAATTGCGTTCGCTGGATGTGAATGCGTTTCACCCCGCAGGCTTAACGCGCCGTCAACTCTTCTTCCTCGAAGTCTTTATGCATTTCTGTTTATTGCAGGAAAGCCCGCTGGTGTCTGCGGATGAATTTCAGGCTATCAACCAGAATCAAATGTTAACGGCGCATCGCGGGCGTGACCCTGCTGTACGTTTGAGCTGCTTGGGTAAAAGCGTGTTATTGCGTGATCAGGCAAGGGATTTGTTGCAAGCCATGCGCCCGGTGGCAGAGCTGTTGAACACGGTACACGGGGAGGAATGTTACACCGATTCGTTAGACAACCAGATTCAGCTTGCTTACAACCCGGACATCACGCCATCGGCACGGATGCTGGAAGAAATGCGGGCTAATCAGGAGGGTTTTTTCGCGTTTGCGCAGCGTAAATCCCAAGAACACCGTGAGTATTTCCTGCAACGGACGCTTGACCCTGGGGTGATCCTTGAATTCCAGCAAGTTGCTGCAAACTCCTTAAGCCGTCAGCAAGCGCTTGAAGCCAGTGAAAAAATGGATTTTGATAGCTTCCTAAACGCTTATCTATCGGGGACTTTGGTTGGTGTGAAAAATTAACCGGACAACTATCCGATTTTTGTTACCCGCAGCGAAAAACTGGGGTACACTGCAAATAACTTGCCTGATACTTGAAAGTTCCGTGAGCCTTGTTAGTTTGATGCCACGTTTTCACTTGCAGGTTTCACAGTGCATAACCTATCGAACCACAGTGGTCGATCGTTATCAGGTAATTTGGTGTGACTGATTATCTATAACGTAAATTCCCAAGCAGCACACGCTATTTATGAGATGACAAACAGTGAATATTTACGTTGGCAACCTGCCCTATAAAATTACCGAAAACGACTTGCGTGACCTGTTCTCCGCTTACGGCGAAGTGACCAGTGTCAGCATGATCAAAGACAAAATGACGGGGCAATCCAAGGGCTTCGGTTTTGTTGACATGCCAGATGCTGCTCAAGGCAATGCAGCGATTCAGGGTTTGAACGAGCAAGCCGTTCAAGGTCGTAACATTAAAGTTAACGAAGCAAAACCGCGCGAAGATCGTCCGCGCGATGGCGGTGGTCGTGGTGGCTTCGGCGGCGGTGATCGCGGTGGTCGTGGTGGTGATCGTGGCGGCTTCGGCGGTGGTGATCGTGGCGGCTTCGGTGGTGGTGATCGTGGCGGTCGTGGTGGTGATCGCGGCGGTCGCGGCGGTGATCGTGGCGGCTTCGGTGGCGGCGGCTACCGTTAATTTTTAACGGTTTCGCGTAGGACAGGTTGATATAACATCAACCTGTCTTCTCAATACCCGTTTGCCTTGGTGACGCCACGGGTTCTAGCCAAAAAAATCAGCAGATTCACGTTGGCTTTGCTATCCACGGGCGGTAATCCTTTTACAGCCCGAAGGATTGCAACACAATCAACACGATATACAACAACAAAATTGCTGCCATTGGTGCTAAATCTACCATGCCAATAACAGGCACGAATTGACGAATGGGGCGCAACAATGGCTCTGTCAGGCTGCTCAAAATCTCTGCCAATGGGTTGCCTTGGCTATTGCCGATCCAACTGAGTACGGCTTGAATGACCAGTGCAAAGATGTAGATGTAAATCACGGTGCGTACAAGGTCAATCACGGAATATAGCAGTACCACCGGTAAATTGGTTTCACTGCCTTGCAATGCAACCAGCAAAAATGTCTGGATAATTTTTAAACCCAATGCCAACACAATTGCGGCGGTATCGAGTTTGCCTATTGCCGGAATCATGCGCCGCATGGGTACAAGTACCGGATTGGTGATTTTTACCAGAAACTGCGACAGTGGGTTGTAGAAGTTTGCCCGCGACAATGCCAGCAAAAAACGGATGAGTACCGCGCCGATATACAGCGAAAATAAGGTTTGCACCAAAAAAATGCCGACGTTCTGGAGTGCTTCCATGAGCGACTGTCCCCTGTTTGATAGATGATGATTAACTGTTGGCGGCTGCCAATTCGCGTGAACGGCTGGCGGCTGCTTGTAAGGCTTGTGCAAATAAATCGTGCAAGCCTCCAGTGGTTAACACGTTCAGAGCCGCTTCGGTGGTGCCGCCTTTGGAGGTAACTTTTTGACGCAATTCACTGGGCAGGTCGTCGCTTTCCAGCGCCAGTTTGGCAGCACCAAGAGCGGTTTGTACGATCAGTAAATGCGCTTCTTCTTGGTGCAAACCGAGTTGTGTGGCAGCGGTTTGCATGGCCTCCATGACCAAAAAGAAGTAGGCGGGACCACTGCCAGAAATAGCGGTGACGGCATCCAATTTGGTTTCCTCATCGAACCAGACCGTAATGCCGACGGCACGTAATAGGCTTTCGGCTGCACTGCGTTGCGAGTCAGATACGTGCTGATTCGCGTACAAACCTGTTGCACCGGCTTGCACCAAGGCGGGGGTGTTGGGCATACAACGCACAATCGCTTGATTGCCTCCTAACCAGCGGTTGAGCGCTGCTTCGCGAATTCCGGCGGCGATGGAGACAAACAGCGGGCGGCTGAGTTGCGCGTTATTGGCAAGGTTTTCGCTCACTTCTCGCATGATTTGCGGTTTGACGGCAAGTACCACTACGTCGGCGTCTTGCATGGCTTCGAGATTGTCAGTGGTGGTCATGACTGCGGGCCAATGCTTGCGGATAGCATCCAATTGGTGTTGATCTGGGTCGGCAACACGCAATGCGACATTCGCTTGGTCTTGCAATAGGCCAACAATTAGGCTGCGAGCCATATTGCCTGCGCCTATGAAGGTGATAGTGGTAGGTTTTTGGGCAAGTTTGGGTGTGTCCATAAAAGCTCTTTAACTGTGTATCCGTTAGCAAATTTCCGTAATAATGGGTGCATTCTACTATTTTCAAGGACAAGAATGGAAAATTTGCTGCTATTGGGGTTATTAGGAGTGGGGCTTTGGTTCTGGATTGATTCGATGAATGCTCGCGAACGGGCGGTCGTAGCAGCGATGCGGGCGTGTAGGGAGATTGATGTGCAGTTTCTGGATCAGACCGTATCGCTGGAAAGCATGAAACCCACCCGTAATCGCCAGGGGCATTTGGTGTGGCGACGCATTTACGGGTTTGAGTTTAGTGCCCAAGGGGTGGAGCGGCGGCATGGGCGTGCGATCCTGCGCGGGCGGGTGTTGGAACAGGTGCAGTTGGATCAGGATGAGGGGACGACGATAGTGCAGCACGAATCCTGAATGGCTGCTCCACCGTTGCTTGCCATTACAAAAACCGGCTGACCAGAATCATATCGCTATCCACGCCTTGCGGGAGTGGAATACGCATTTTGTGACCGCTTCCCAGCGCGGTGGTGACGGGAATGCCGTCCATGTTTTCCATACGCTCCAGCACCAGTTCGCGGTTGCCCTCCGGTAATACCATTTCCAGCCGATCACCCACGCTGAAACGGTTTTTCACATCCAGCTCAATCCAGCCATTTTCACGGTCAACGCGCATGGCTTCGGCAACGAATTGCTGCTGATGCCCCATTGATGCGCCCTGCATGTAGTTTTGGTACTCGTGGGTATGGTGGCGTTCGTAAAAGCCGTCGGTGTAGCCGCGATTCGCGAGATTTTCCAACACGCCCAGCAATTTGGGGTCGAAACTGCGCCCCGCCATTGCGTCATCAATCGCCTGTTTGTAGGTTTGTGCAGTACGTGCCACGTAGTAATGCGATTTGGTGCGCCCTTCAATTTTCAGGCAATCTACGCCGATTTCGGTGAGTTTTTGGACGTGTTCGACGGCGCGTAAATCCTTGGAATTCATAATGTACGTGCCGTGTTCGTCTTCCATGACGGGCATGAGTTCGCCGGGGCGGTTGGTTTCTTCGAGGAAATACACTTTGTCCGCGAGTGGATGGCGTTCTTGATTACCGCAACTGCCCATGCTTTGCGCTTGGTTGAACAAATCCATCGACAACACCGCTTCTTTGGGGACAAATTTGCCTTCCGCCGCCTCGACCGCTTCGGTAGTTTTGTATTCCCAGCGGCACGCATTGGTGCAAGTGCCTTGGTTCGGGTCGCGGTGGTTGAAATAGCCGGAGAGCAGGCAACGCCCGGAATAGGCAATGCACAACGCGCCGTGGACGAAGACTTCTAGTTCCATATCCGGGCATTGTTGGCGGATTTCGGCGATTTCATCCAGCGATAATTCCCGCGACAAAATCACGCGGGTCAAGCCGAGGCGTTGCCAGAACTTTACCGTGGCGTAATTGACGGTATTAGCTTGTACAGAAAGGTGGATGGGCATGTCCGGCCATTTTTCGCGTACTAACATAATCAAGCCGGGGTCTGCCATGATTAGCGCGTCGGGATTCATGGCAATCACGGGGGCAAGGTCTTCCATGAAGGTTTTGATCTTGCTGTTGTGCGGGGAAATGTTAACAGCGACGAAAAACTGCTTGCCCAACGAATGCGCTTCGGCAATACCGAGGGCGAGGTTATCGTTTTTGAATTCGTTATTGCGCACCCGCAGCGAGTAGCGCGGTTGACCGGCGTAAACCGCATCCGCACCGTAGGCGAAGGCGTGGCGCATGGATTTGAGTGTACCCGCAGGGGCAAGCAGTTCAGGGCGTTTCATGAGAGAGAGTCCGCTGTGTGTAATCAAGCGGGGATTATATTCCCAAGTGCGGCACTAGGCTAATTTACTGCAAGGGTCTGAACAATTTTAATAGTTCGGTTCGTTACCCGCTTTCCACTTAATATTGCAGCCTAACGATGGTTTTTGCTCATCGGGAGGGTACATGTTGTCCAGTAACCGATCCAGTGCATGGCGCAAATCATTGCCCGTTACGGGTATATCTCCTCGCGGGCGGGCATCGTCAAATTGCCCGCGATAAAACAACTGATGGTGTGCGTCGAAAAGGAAAAGGTCAGGGGTGCAAGCCGCTTTATACGCTTTCGCCACCTCTTGGGTGTCGTCGTACAAATACGGGAAGGTGTAACCGTGTGCGTGTACGGCTTCGATCATTTTTTCGGGGCTGTCATCAGGGTAATTGGCGACATCGTTAGCATTGATGGCAACCACGGCAACCCCGCGTTCCTGATAATCGGTTGCTAATTGAGCAAAAACATCGCGAATCAAAATCACGTAAGGGCAGTGGTTGCAGATAAAAGCCACCAGTAACGGTTTGCCGGAAAAATCTTGTTTGGCGATGAGTTTGCCACTGGCTGGTTCTAATAGCGTGAAATCAGGGGCATCTGTGCCAAGCTCTAACATGGTGGATGGGGTGCGTGCCATAGCCGCCTCCTTTAATCTGACTGTGATAGTAGGGCAGTCCGATTATACGCAAATTGCTACCGTATGTGACAAATTCCCTCGTTTTCTGTTTATACTCTGTTGCACTGCAATAATTTTGATGGGGGAATCAGCAATGGCGGCACGTTACGAAGACTTAGGCAGTGGCATTTACTGTATCGACACGGATCTATACCGCCCGCAATTGGCGGCGTGTTATTTGGTGCACGAAGGCGACGCGGCGGTATTTGTGGATACTGGTACTTATCACACCGTGCCCTTGTTGATGGAAGTGTTAGCGGATTTGGGTTTGAGTGCTGACCATGTACGTTATGTGATTCCCACCCATGTGCATTTGGATCATGCAGGTGGGGCAGGTGAGTTGATGGCGCGTTGCCCGAATGCCACGCTGATCGTGCATCCCAAAGGCGCACCACACATGATTGACCCTTCACGTTTGCAGGCAGGTGCAACCGCTGTGTATGGCGAGGCTGGCTTTGCAAAAGATTACGGCAAGCTGGTGGCGATTCCTGCTGAACGTGTGGTGTCGGCGACCGATGGCTACGTGATTGATCAGGTTGCGCGGCAAACCTCGCCCTTCAGGGCGGGGAGGATAGCGCGGGAGGCAAAGCCTCCCTATGTTCGGAGTGCCACTTAGTGGGGTATCTGCCACTTTTAATCTATAATAGGCTTATGCAACGATTACAAGCCTTCCAATACGAACTCATGCCCGACGGTGAAACCCAGCGTCAACTTCGCCGTTTCGCGGGGTCATGCCGTTTCGTTTACAACAAGGCGTTAGCATTGCAGCAAGCCAACCATGAAGCGGGTGAAAAGTTCATCGGTTACGTGGCAATGGCAAAACACCTGACCGCATGGCGCAATGGTGATGAAACGCCTTGGCTAAAAGATGCCCCCGTCCACCCCTTGCAACACACGCTCAAAGCCCTCGAAAAGGCTTACCAAAACTTCTTTGCCAAACGTACCGACTT
>CAYQTB010000091.1:0-10459 GCA_964420315.1 uncultured Thiothrix sp.
CTAGAGGAATAGTTTCTTTCACGCGATCAAACGCCAAATTACCAATCGTCTGCACCGGCGGTTGAATCAAAATATCTACTCCCTCGCGCATCAACTTGAGTTGGTCAGCACTGCTTCTGCGCATTAACCAATCCATCGACTGCAAGCTAATATCCAGTGCCGAATCCAGTTTACGGTCGGTTTCTGAGGGAATGCTGGACACAATCACAATGTCTGCCCCCATTTGCTTGGCAATATCCACGGGTAAATTATTCGACACCAAACCATCCACCAACAAACGGTTGTCAATCGTCACTGGCGCAAATAGCCCCGGAATCGACATACTCGCCCGCACTGCGGTCGCCAAATTGCCCTGTTTCAACACCACGGTTTCGCCCGTGCGGATGTCGGTTGCCACTGCCCGAAACGGAATCGGCAACCGATCAAAATCACTCACCCGCTCCACCGGTTTCAGCAAACGCCGTAATTCAAACATTAAACGTTGCCCGTCAATCAAACCGCTAGGCAATTTCACGCCATTTTTGGATACACCCACCCTGAATGCACTGAAAAAGTCTGCACTTTGCTGCTTTTGTTGGTAAGACTTGCGTTCATGAGAGGACTCATCGCGAAACAAACTGAGCCAATCCAACTCATTCACCACGGTTTCGATCTGAGCGGCACTCATGCCGGAGGCGTATAAACTGCCGACAATCGCCCCCATGCTATTGCCAGCAATCACGTCTATGGGAATACGATTGGCTTCGAGCACTTTGAGGACGCCGACATGGGAAACGCCAGCCGCGCCACCACCGCCGAGTACCAAACCAATTTTAGGGCGCTGCGGGGTATCAGCGGCGTTAGCCTGCGTGAGACTCAGCACCAGAAGCAGTGCGACAAGGAATTTCATAAGCGTAATCCAAGCTCAGGGGAGCGTGATCGGAGAAGCGTTCGTCCTTGTAAATCGCCGCTGCGCTCACCTTGCCTTTCAGTGATGGCGAAAGAATCTGGTAATCAATCCGCCAACCGACGTTTTTAGCCCACGCCTGCCCACGATTCGACCACCAGGTATACTGTTCGGCTTCCTGATTCACTTCGCGGAAACCATCCACAAAACCCAATTCATGGAATAGC
This sequence comes from uncultured Thiothrix sp., assembly GCA_964420315.1. Lineage (GTDB taxonomy): Bacteria > Pseudomonadota > Gammaproteobacteria > Thiotrichales > Thiotrichaceae > Thiothrix. The sequence continues at coordinate 1,114 of CAYQTB010000091.1, forward strand.
TTGTCTAACCAAGCGCGTTCTTCCGGTAAGAAACCGGAATTTTTCACGTTGCCTTTCCAGTTCTTGATGTCAATGTGCTGGTGAGCAATGTTCCAATCACCGCAAATGACGTAATCACGTTCGCTGGCTTTCATCTGTTCCATCAACGGCAGAAAATGATCCATACAACGGTATTTAGCTTGCTGACGTTCTTCCCCCGACGAGCCTGATGGCAAGTACAAGGAAATCACGCTCAGCTTACCGAAACGCGCTTCAATATAACGCCCTTCCGCATCAAACTCGGCATTACCCATGCCGCTGACTACCGCATCCGGCTCAGTACGGGCATAGATTGCCACCCCACTATAGCCCTTTCTTTCGGCATCATGATAATAGCAGTGATAGCCTTCTGGGAAAAACAAAGCGCGGTCTTTCTCCAACTGGTGAAGCTGCGCCTTGGTTTCTTGGATGCACACCACATCCGCCGCCTGTCGTTTCATCCAGTCGAAGAAACCTTTTTTAGCGGCGGAACGAATACCGTTGGTGTTAGCGGAGATTATACGCACTATGCTGGCAACCCTTCAGGGAATCCTTTCACCAGCACTTCCAGCAACGCTTTTTGCGCGTGCAAGCGGTTTTCCGCCTCATCCCAGACCACGCTTTGTGCACCATCCATGACCTCAGCAGCCACTTCCAGCCCACGATAGGCAGGTAGGCAATGCATGAAAATCGCATCCGGCGTTGCTAGTTGCATCATCTCGGTGGTGACTTGATAGCCAGCAAACGCAGCTTCACGGATTTTCTTTTCCGCCTCCTGCCCCATGCTTGCCCAAGTATCCGTCACCACCACTTCTGCACCTTTAACCGCCTCATTGGGTTCACGGAAAAACGTCACTGAACCTGCTGTTGCTGCGACCACATCCGCATCCGGGTCATAGCCCTCAGGACATGCCACGTTCAGGTGGAAACCAAACAATTTAGCCGCTTCCATCCACGAATGGCACATATTATTGCCATCGCCAATCCACGCCACGGTTTTGCCATTGGGCAAACCGCGCTGTTCCATCCAGGTCATCATATCCGCCAGCAATTGGCAGGGATGGTATTTGTCCGTCAACGCATTAATCACCGGCACACGGGAATGCGCCGCGAACAACTCCACTTTTTCTTGCTCAAAGGTGCGGATCATCACCACATCCACCATGCGCGAAATGACACGGGCGGAATCTTCAATCGGCTCACCACGCCCCAATTGGGTGTCATTCGGTGACAAAAACATGGAATGCCCGCCCAATTGCGTCATGCCCGCTTCAAACGATACGCGAGTACGAGTGGACGATTTCTCAAAAATCATTGCCAAGGTGCGCAAATGCAGCGGCTCATACCTCTCACCGCGTTTCCACATGGCTTTGAGTTGCATCGCCCGCCCAATGAGTGCGTGCAATTCCACCGGCGCAAAATCGGATAACGTCAGAAAGTGTCTGACAGGTTTAGTATTCATGAAGGTCTCTCTCCAGCAGCAGGATGCAAAAATGCCTGCACCAATTCACTGACCATAGTTATTATTTGATCCGCTTGTTCATTCGTGATGATTAATGGCGGCAATAAGCGGATAACATTACCAGCCGTCACATTGATGAGCAGCCCTTTCTCCAACGCTTGTTTCACCAATTCACCACAATCGCGCTCCAGCTCCACGCCAATCATCAAGCCTTTGCCGCGAATATCGCGCACCCCTGCCACACCCGCGAGTTTTTCACGGAATTGTAACAAGAAATAGTCACCTAATTCTGCCGCCCGTGCGGTCAAGTTATCGTGTTCCATGACCTCAATGACGGCACGGGCTGCACGGCACGCCAGCGGATTCCCACCAAACGTCGAGCCATGATTGCCGGGGCCGAAAACATGGGCTGCCTTACCACCGGCTAAACACGCACCAATCGGCACACCGTTGCCGAGTGCTTTTGCCAGCGTCATGACATCGGGTTGAATGTGACTGTGTTGAAAGGCAAACCACGTGCCCGTACGTGCCATACCGGCTTGGATTTCATCCACCATCAGCAACCAATCGTGCTGGTCACAGATAGCGCGTAACCGTGGCAGGTAATCAACGGCAGGAATCCGAATCCCACCCTCGCCTTGCACTGGCTCCACCAGCACCGCCACAATATTCGGGTTGCTTGCCAGTGCGGCAACCGCATCGGCATCGCCGTAATCGACCCGCACGAAACCGTCTACCAAGGGAGCAAAACCCAGTTGTGCTTTAGGGTTGCCGGTCGCAGTAACGGTTGCCATCGTGCGCCCATGAAAGGCATTGCTCATCACGATAATAGTCGGGATTGCCACACCTCTGTTGTGACCGTACAAACGTGCAATCTTAATGGCTGCCTCGTTCGCTTCCGCCCCAGAATTGCTAAAAAATACGTTCTCGAAACCGGAAAGCGCGCACAGTTTTTCGGCTAAAGCTTGCTGGTGTTCAATTTGATAGAGATTAGAGGTATGCAGCAATTCGTGTGCCTGCGCACAAATCGCATCCGCCACTTCACGTCGTGCATGACCCACATTACACACCGCGATACCACTGAGGGCATCCAAGTATTGTTTTCCTGTGGCGTCCCACAGAAGCGCACCTTCGCCTTTTGCGAAAGTCACGGGCATACGTGCATAAGTCGGCATCACTGCATTAGTCACGGCAAAACCTCCAAAAATCCGCCACAACAGCCATAAATGCGAAAGGCAGCCCAGACCGGCTGCCTTTGCGAGAAAGCAAAGTACTATAGGGAAAGCGTTTCATCTTGTCAATCACTAAGTTAGTGCGTTGTCAAGCACTTTCTTAGTGCGTTGGATAACGTCGGTAATTGAAGTTAATCACTGCCAACAAAATGACAAAGCGGTTTCCGAAGGGCGTTGACATTGGCTGATGACAAGCAAGGTGAGTAACAGGGTGACGGAAAGCAGTCTGGCGTAGGTTTTCTGCATTAGGGGAGCCAGCACAACGGGCAAGGTGAGTTGCAGACGGTTTCTGACGTCACACAGCAGCAAGGTTAATCCATATTTCAGTTTATTATCAGATACTAACGCATAACTCCCCCCGCAAATTTCAATGATAAATATCAAAAATTAAGATATATTGCTTACACAGCGTTTGGAATCACACACTTCTCAACCAACAGGATGGTATTTACATCCTCGACCCGTTGGGCAATGTGATCATGTCGTATCCACCTAATTTTAATGGAGAGTTGATTATCAAAGATTCACGCCGTCTGCTGAAAGTGTCGCAGGCGAAGTGAGCCAAAGCCACACGGCTTTTATTTTAATAACGTTAGCAGGAGAAAGTGTTATGACCACAATTACTAATACAGACCAAATTGCCGAGGCTCCACTACGTCTGGTTGTGCGCAAGGTTGATTCCAATGCCTCCGTGCGCTGGCTGAATGCCGGGATCAAGGATTTCAAAGCCGCGATGGGCGCAAGCATGACCTATGGCATGGTCTACGTTGTCATAGGGTTAATCCTAGCTTGGATGACGTGGGAACAGCCCCTTTTCATCAGCTCACTGACCACTGGCTTCCTACTGATTGGTCCGGTTGTAGCAGTGGGTTTTTACTGCATCAGCCGTACTTTGGAGCAGGGCGGCACACCGCATTTCATGCAAGGTATTGACGGGCTACGTTTCAATGCGCTCGGTCTGGCAAGTTTCGCCCTAGTGCTGGGTGTACTGATGAGCATTTGGGCAGTGCTGTCCTCGCTGTCAGTCGCACTGTTTTTCAACAACGTCACCCTTGGCAGCAGTCTTCTGGAGACGTTGCTGGGGCATCCCAACTTCATTCCCTTCGCACTGATTTGGGCATTAACGGGTGGTGCAGTAGCTGCGGTGGCGTTTGCGATTAGTGTGATCTCTGTACCGTTGATTACCGACAAGCGCGTGGATTTCATGACCGCGATGATCACCAGCGTTAAAGCCGTGCTGAAAAATCCCGGCGTGATGCTGAGTTGGGCATTCATTCTGGCAACCCTGATATTCTTGGGTTCCATTTTCTTTTTTGTCGGCTTGGCGATTGCACTGCCGATTGCCGGTCATGCAAGCTGGCACGCTTACCGTGACTTGATTGCTGAAGAATAAGCCCTAACCCTGTTGGGGTATCGCCCGCGATCAATGTCGCCGCCCTTGAAGGTTTGCGACCATTTCACTGCATGAGATGACACCGGATGCGGTGGCAACGCGTGTTCGGGCGGAGTTATAAATCTCCGTACTTCACAGGCGATTGCCTGAAATAAGTGTGCGTTGGCGATACAACTCATACACCATTACTGCAATGACTATATCCATAAATAAGTCATTGCTGAGAATCCCTGCATTGTGAAACAGAGAGTTTACAAAAGCTCCCATGATAAAGACTGCCCGATACCAGCTCCAGCCAATCAGCCGGTAGACGTAATAACCCAGTAGCAATATCCCAGCAAACCCAAACGTATGCACCAAATTCAGGATGGAATTATGCACCGGCACAATGTAATGGGCTTTTTCATTGGGTTCGTAGCGGAACAGGTTATTGTCATTGATAAAATAGTTCACGGCATATTCCACCGTATCAAAATTGAACCCGTAACCGAACGGCTGTTGCAGGAATAATTCCGTGCCATATTTATAGAGTGTGCCGCGACCAACGGCGGAGGCATCATCTAGGCTTACCAGCCGCGAATCCAAGCCTACTTTGTCTGCCAGCAACACGGCGGCAACTCCACCCAACAGGACCAGCAAACCGGCAATCGGCAATACTCGTGCTGGAAATAAAAACACATAAATCAGTGCTGGCATTAATAACGCAGCGCCCATCGCTGAACGGGTTTCTGACGCAAAAATCCCACCGATCAGTATCACGCTGACCACCACCGCGACAGCTTGTATGCGTGGGTTATCACGGTTTTGCAGCACCAAATACAAATTCAAAATCAATGCACCCAAGAGCATGTAAGTTTGCGGTATCGCATACAAACTTAAACCCGGCGAACGCAGCAAAGCTTCGCTAATTTGTGATTGGATTTCATCACTCAATTCTTTGTTCTGAACCCCCATCAACATGCCATGCAATTTCCACGCAAACTGCACCTCCAACCCCTGCATAATGCCCACCAATGCGGATGGCAGGGCAATCCCGATGACCAAGTAAGCCAGCATCCGAAACCCGTATTGTTCCACCACAAAAAAAGCCACCAACACCATCAAGTAGGATTGCAGCAATTTCAGCTCACCATTGACAATATTGCCGGGGGATACGTTATTAGCCAATGACACCAGCAAACCGAGCATGGCTAACAAGGCATACACTTTACTCACTAACCCCAAGCGGAACAGGACGCCGTAATCGCGCATGACCACCAAACCGCCCACCAGCAAAATCATAAACGAACGCACAGGCAAACCGGCAAGGTACACATTGTTTAGGTAAGCGAGAAAAACGAAATGCAGGGCAAACAAAACCAAAATGACAGTGCGCATGATTTATGGCTCTTGGTCGAGTTGAATCACATTGAGGTAAGCTGTCCCCGGCTCGGGTTCAGGGTCATAGCCACGCTTGGCGTGAGCGTAATAATCCGACACAAAAAACAGGTAACGCCCCGAAAAAGAGCTGGCAGCGCGGGCTTCACGTTTGTAGTTGCTCACTTCGCCGGGGCCGTGACGGGAATTACCCACGTAACGCGCCGCTTGTTTGCCGCTGCTATCGACCCAATACAGATCGCCATTTTGCTGACGGGAAAGCAATACCCAACCGGGTTTGCCTGCAATACGTGCGACATGCCCGGAGGCGTTATAGTTGGGCGGGGCGTCTTCCGCATTCCCTGCATCTTGTACCGGCCAAATGCGTTTGGAATGCCCATCCGCAAGCCGCACGGCAAACAAACCGCGCCAGTTGCCGTATACCCACCATGCCTGCTGTGCCTTATCGAGGATGAGGTCGCTGTGTTTGACATCGTCCAGCAAACGGCGTGGTTTGGCATTAGCCGCATCGCTAAACGGTATGACAGCGGTGATTTCCTGCGGGGCGTGCTGCGCATACACGACATATTCGCCGGTGGGGTCAACACTTGCCCAATCAAAGGCGCTTTCGTCATCCGCGACTTTGCGCCAAGGCAGGGCTTGTTTGCGGGAAACGTCGTAGGGTTGCAGGTAAATGCCTGAGCCGTCTTTGGCTTTCCCGCTTAACACCACCCGCTTACCATCATCGGAGAAATTGCCTTCGCCGAAACCGAAGGTGACGTAATCAAAAGCGGGGAAGGTATCCCAGACTTCAGTACGGGTTTCGTAAGTGGCAAAATCAATCCTGACACGCATCAGGCGATTGCCAGAGGTAAACCAATACACATGCGCTGCTTGTTTATCCCATAATAATTGGCGCTGTTGCAGGTGCGCAGCGGGGTCAGCCGCCGGAATCCATGCCACCAATTGCTTGTCGTTAAGCCGCCATAACGCCGCATGGGGTTTGCTTTGTCCACCGGAACTGAGGGCGTGGGTTTCGTCACGGTTGGCGGGTGAGGTACGGCTGTAAAAATGCTGGGCATGTAACAGCGTAATGACTTCTTCACCTTCCGGGTGCGGGCATTGTTGCTGCATTTCCGCTGCACTGCCGCCCAAACGCCACACTTTCAAACCCGTATCAGGGTCAAGTTTGAAACCAGCCAGTGGTGGTATTGGTAAGGGGCTGGCACTGCGTTCACGTGCAGACACGCCATTGAGTAACAGCAGGCTAAGCAGGCTTATGATCAGCAGATGAAGGGGGTGTCTTTGCATTCAACCAACGTTGCTTGTTTGATTATTATTGTTATTTTGGTGGATTGGTCGTTGAGATTAGCACTTTTGTGACGAGATGAGAATTTTTTGCGATAACTGGTTTTGTACTGTGTTTTAATCTGTTGTTAATAGTAAGTTGCTTAACTCTGATTATCGGAATAACTAATCCACTTATCATCACACATGGCATTATCGAGTCCTAATTTGTCTATGTTACTAAACAGCCAGAAGACTTTAATGGTAATGAGAGCGGAGAAATTATGCGGTATTTTTTAAATAGGCTGTTGGGAGTGGTGTTGCTCTTGGGTTTAGTGCCTGCATCGGTACTGGCAGAACCCGTGCAACGCGGCGGTATTGTTTTAAGTTTTGACGATTGGTTTGTCGATCAATGGCATGAATTTTTCACCGATTTAAAAGCGACTAACCCAGAAATAGAGCCACATTCGACTTTTTTTGTATCGCACTGGCTAACTGATGTAAAAGGTGTCAATCAGAATAGAATGGGCGATAACAGCCATTATGTAAAACTCAAGCAATTAGAAGATGCGGGGCATGAAATTGCCATGCATGGTATTAACCATCTTGGCGCTGGGGATGCCCCATACAATTTGGTTTGTGACAAAGCAACACAATACGTGATCGATGAAGTGCAACCCGCTATTGCGGCAATGGCTCAAGGCGACCCCGGTTTAGCGGGTGATTACGGTTTTATTCCCAGAAGCTTTTCTTACCCGTTTGGGGATCGTTCGGTTTTCTATGACAATGCTATCAAAACTAATACGGGGGTACGTTACCTGCGTGGCACGATACCCACCGATTTTGCCATACCACTCAAAGACACCAATGCGATTTACCACAAACGCACCGGGGGAACTTACCCGTATTTGCTCGGTGATGGTCTGGATACGATTTACCAAAATGATGTGCCTGAGGTTAAAGCGGCTTTGGATCGTGCCAGCACCAATGATGAAGTGATCACCTTATATGCCCACCGTATCCTCCCGCCGGGTGAAACCAACAATTACGGGATTCCGGCGGCTAAGCTCAAAGAGATTATCCTGTACGCGCACAGCAAGGGCTTGAAATTCTACCGTTTCAGCGATGCATTTGCGGAAGCACCCGAAGCCACCGCTACGTGTGGTGGTGGCAGTGGCGGCGGTGCAAATCCTGGTAGCATTGTGTTCTCTTACGCCGATGACAAAGGCAACAACACCTACCGTGTCGGTCTACAATGGACAAATTTACCGCACGATGTGATGCACATCGCCCTTGCCGGTCAACCGGCAACCGCACTCGCCAGTGCCAATACTGGCGGCGCTGCCAATGGCAAAGTGGCAATGAATGTTCCCAATGTGATGGCAGGTACAGAATACGTAGCAGTGGCGAAATCCGGCAGCACCACCGTAGCGACGTCCAACCCGTTTATCATTCTGACAGGCAATCCGCCACCGCCAGTTGTCGCCGCACCCACCAACCTCATTGCTACTGCCGCCAGCAGTACACAGGTTAATTTGAGTTGGGCGGACAATAGCAACAACGAAACCCGCTTCGTGGTAGGGCGTTGCAACGGCAACAGTTGTAACAATTTCGTGGAACTCGCCACCGTGAATGCCAACGCCACCACCTACACGGATAGCAGTGTGCAGCCCAGCACCAGTTACCGTTATCGCGTCTTGGCTTACAGCGGCACGACGGCTGCTACCACCTATCCGGTGGCAAGCGTTACCACGCCCGCTGCGCCACCCACAACACTTAATGCACCCAGCAATTTGACGGCAACGGTTGTGAATGGCAATAGCGTCCGGCTAGTGTGGTTAGACAATAGCAATGACGAAACGGGCTTTCGGGTGGAACGTTGTTTGGGTGAAACTTGCAGCAACTTTGCCGTTATCAAGACTCAGGGGGCTAATGTCACCACCTTTACCAATACCAATCTCACCACCAATCAGACCTACCGTTACCGGGTACGCGCTTACAAAGACACAACGAATTCTGCTTACACCGCCATCGTCAATGTGCAAACACTGGTCAGACCCACGGCATTAACCATCACCGCGCAGTCAGGTGGTACTGCCACCCTCATTTGGGCAGATAGCAACTTGTATGAAACAGGTTTTAGTATTGAGCGTTGTCAGGGCGGTAGCTGCACCAATTTTGCCGCTGTTGGCACGGTGGGGGCGAATGTGCTGACCTTTAACGATAGCGGGTTGGTAGCGGGAATACGTTACCGTTACCGGATACGTGCTACCCACGCAAGCGGGGCATCCGCTTACTCCGCCATTTCGAGTGTATTAGCGCGTTAAAAAACGTGATTTTATCCTTACGGGCGTTGATCCAGTCCAAAGGAAGATGGCAACAGTTTTGGGATAAGATTGACCAATACAGGGCTTATGTTTGCGGGTAGCACATTATATTAAATTAGAACCCCGGCAACAGGGGGTTGGTCTTTGCATTGGTGCATCAGGTAACGCTAATACACTTATATCGTGCGTTTTTTAGTGCATAGAGCGCAATGCACCAAGCTAAACATGAAGTGTTTTTACCACACTGTCCGTATTTACCACGTCTTCATTG
>CAYQTB010000092.1:0-10430 GCA_964420315.1 uncultured Thiothrix sp.
AGAAACGATGGAACACGCCCTCGCTTTCGCCGAAACCGGGCATCTGTGCCTCTCCACCCTGCACGCCAATAACGCCAACCAAGCCCTCGACCGCATTATCAACTTCTTCCCCGAAGAACGCCGCCACCAATTGCTGATGGATTTATCCCTCAACCTCAAAGCCTTCGTCTCGCAACGCCTGATTCCCACCGTGGATGGCAAGCGTGTTGCCGCCATTGAAATCCTGCTCGGTACGCCAATGGTGCGCGACCTGATTATGAAAGGCGACATACACGCCATCAAAGAAATCATGGAAAAATCCGAAGAACAGGGAATGCAAACCTTCGACAGCCACCTCTACAAGCTGTATTTAGCGGGGCAAATTTCGCTGGCGGAAACCTTGCGCAATGCTGACTCCCCCAGCAATTTGAAACTGAAGATTAACTTGTCGGGGAATTTGAATAAGCCATGTCCAACCGCTGCTGTACCTGCGCCAGAGGCAGAGCCCAAGGCGGCAGATGACGATTTCATGGCGAAATTATCGTTGCAGCCGAAACCGGAAGCAGAATTGACGTAATTACATCCGCTCCAACACCCCAATCCCCAGCAAGCCCAAACCGGTTTGCAGGGTTTGCGCGGTCAGATTCGCCAGTTGCAAACGGCTGTTACGCACCTCTTCGGCCACACCGTCTTTCAAGATCGGGCAGGCTTCGTAGAAGCTCATGAAACTGCCCGACAACTCGTACAAATAGGTACAAAGATGGTTCGGCAAACCTTCTTTTGCCACGCTGTCCGTCGCTTCGGTGAATTGCAGCAGCTTCATGGCGAGGGTGCGTTCGGCGGGTTCTTGCAGCGAAATGGGGGAATTGAACGCTTCCACACCCGCCTTTCGGAAAATACTTTTAATGCGGGCGTAAGCGTATTGTAAATACGGCGCAGTATTTCCCTCGAAACTCAGCATGGTTTCCCAGTTGAAAATGTAATCCGAGTTGCGGTTCTTCGACAAATCCGCGTATTTCACCGCGCCGATGCCGACTGTGCGGGCGATGTCGTGACGTTCCGCCGCAGTCAATTCCGGGTTCTTTTCGGTGACGAGGGTGAACGCACGTTCTTCCGCCTCCACCAACAAATCCACTAGCTTGACTGTACCACCGGTGCGGGTTTTGAACGGCTTGCCATCTTCACCCAGCATATTGCCGAACGGCATGTGTTCAAGCGAAATGTTTTCGTGCACGAATCCAGCCTTACGCGCCAGCGTGAACACTTGTTGGAAATGCAATGCTTGACGAGCATCGGTGAAAACCAATATACGATCAGCTTTGAGGATGCCATTACGGTAGCGCAATGCTGCTAAGTCAGTCGTCGCATACAAATAACCGCCGCCCGTTTTCTGCACAATGATCGGCGTAATGCTGCCGTCTTTGTTTTTGAATTCGTCGAGGAACGCGCATTGTGCGCCCTGATCTTCCACCAGCAAGCCTTGCGCCTGCAAATCGCTGACAACCGTTGCCAAATCCGCGTTGTAGGCGCTTTCTGGCATTACATTCGCACGCGTCAAGCTCACACCTAAACGCTCATACACCTCTTCACAGTGGTGCAAGGAAATGCCGATGAATTGCTGCCACAGCGCCTGACATTCCGCATCACCGGCTTGTAGTTTCACCACGTAATCACGGGCAGCAGCCGCGAAATCAGGTTCGTTGTCGAAACGCTGTTTGGCTTCGCGGTAAAAAGTTTCGAGGTCGGCAAGCTGGGGTGCGACTTCGCTCACCCCACGGGTATTGGCAGCAAGACTAACCATGTGGGCAATCAGCATCCCGAATTGTGTTCCCCAGTCACCGACGTGGTTTTGGCGGATGACTTTGTGACCTTGGAATTCGAGGACGCGGGCAACGGCATCGCCGATGATAGTGGAACGCAAGTGACCAACGTGCATTTCTTTCGCGAGGTTGGGGCCGGAATAGTCGACGACGATGGTTTGGGGGTTGGGGGTGGGTTGTCGGGCTGAAGTCCGACCTACTGTTACGCTCAACCACGCATTTTTCAGGTGGATATTGATGAAGCCGGGACCTGCGACTTCGAGTTTGTCGGCGAGGTCGGACAAATCCAACACTTCCAACAAGCGCGTTGCCAGTTCTCGCGGGTTGGTTTTCAACTGCTTGGCGGCTGCCATCACGCCGTTGGCTTGGTAGTCGCCGAATTCGGGGCGGGCAGAGGGTTTCACAATGGCGGTCACGGTATCAGGTGCACCGAGTGTTTGCAGCACAGCGCTAATACGGTCATCAAGCAGTTGGCGAATATTCATCAGACTCTTTTCGGGTGGGGGCAAAAATGGAATTTTAGGCGACCTAGGCACTAGAATCTACTTTCTGAACGCGGATTCTCACGATTGAAGGATTAGTAGGATGGGACGGATTCGGCATTGATCAAGCAAAATTCGGAAAAGGAGTGGCATCATGCCAACATTAATGGTGCAAGGTTGCACCTCGGACGCGGGTAAAAGCACCCTCGTCGCTGGGCTATGCCGCGTCTTCAAACGGCGCGGCTTGTCGGTTGTGCCGTTCAAGCCACAAAACATGGCATTGAACAGCGCCGTCACCCCCGATGGCGGCGAAATCGGGCGGGCGCAAGCCTTGCAAGCGCAGGCGGCGGGGCTTGCGCCTTCCGTCCACATGAACCCGGTGCTGCTCAAGCCCAACACCGACACCGGGGCGCAGGTGATTTTGCAAGGGCATCCTATCGGCAACCTTGAAGCACTGGATTACCACAGCTACAAGCCGAAGGCGGCGGAGGCGGTGTTCAATTCCTACGCCCATTTATGTGCCGACTACGAGTACGTACTGGTGGAAGGCGCGGGTAGCCCGGCGGAAATCAATTTGCGTGAGGGCGATATTGCCAATATGGGGTTTGCGGAACGCGCTGATTGCCCGGTGATCCTGATTGCCGACATCGACAAAGGCGGGGTATTCGCGCATCTGGTGGGGACACTGGCGCTGCTATCCGAATCCGAACAGGCACGGGTGAAAGGCTTTGTGATTAACCGTTTTCGCGGGGATATTGCGCTGTTGCAGGGCGGGCTGGATTGGCTGGAAGCGTATACGGGCAAGCCGGTGTTGGGGGTGTTGCCGTATTTGCATGGGCTGCATCTGGATGCGGAGGATGCAGTGCCAGAGAATGCGGCAGTGTCGGGGAAATTCCGTGTCATCGTGCCGCGTTTGCCGCATATCAGCAACCACACGGATTTTGAGCCGTTGCGCCTGCACCCACAGGTGGATTTTCAGTACGTCGGGCATTTAGAAAGCATTCCAGCGGCGGACTTGATGATTCTGCCCGGCAGCAAGAATGTGGGGTTTGATTTGGTGTGGTTGCGCTCGCAAGGCTGGGAAGCAGCGATTCAGCGGCATGTGCGTTACGGCGGCAAGGTGATGGGGATTTGTGGGGGCTTGCAGATGTTGGGACAGGCGATTCACGATCCGCACGGTATTGAGGGCGCACCGACCAGCCATGCGGGGTTGGGTTTGCTGGAGCTGGAGACTACCTTGCACCCTGAAAAGCAGTTAATCAATCGCGCAGGAAGACTGAATTCGGGCGCGTCGGTGAGCGGCTATGAAATTCATTGTGGGGTTAGTACAGGTAACGCCTTGAAAAATCCTGCCGTGTATCTGGATAATCAACCCGATGGCGCAATTTCATCCGATGGGCAAATTTTGGCGACGTATTTGCACGGGCTGTTTGATGCACCGGAAGGACTACAGGCATTGCTGGCATGGGCAGGGCTGCGGGAGGCAGAAACCTTTGACATCAACGCCGTGCGCGAACAACAACTGGAACGGCTGGCGGATACACTGGAGGCAGCGCTAAACATGCCAGCGATCATGCGCCTGTTGACCACACCATAGCCACCTTACGCAGGCAACCACAGCGCCACCCCCAGCAACCACGACATCTCGCCAATTTCCAGCGTCGCCCCGGCGGTATCGCCAGTACAGCCTTGCAAGCGCTGCACCATCATGCGCAGCAATAACCAAAACCCGAGCAGTACTGCCAACAAACCGTATAAAGAAACCAGCCCAACCAGCAGCAACGTTGCCAACGTGAGCCACCAAGCCAATGTTCGCGGCAAATGTTCGGTGACGGCACTGGCTAAACCGCCCGCCCGCACATAGGGTGTGGTCAGAAACAGCAACAACACCAAGGCTCGCCCCAATACCGGAGCCAGTAACACCACCCACCAAGCACCGTTTTGCAGCACCACCACCAGCGCGGCAAATTTCAGCAACAACACCCCGACCAAGGCAACCGCGCCCGCTGCCCCGACCAGCGGGTCTTTGAGGATGCGGTGCGTCTTTTCCACATCGCCGAAGCCACCAAGCCAAGCATCAGCACTGTCTGCCAGCCCATCCAGATGCAGCCCGCCGGTAATCGCCACCCATAACACCGTCACTATTGCTGCCAGCAATACCGCAGCAGCGTGCGGAAACATCAGCAAGGGCAAGCACAACACCGCGCCAATGAGCAACCCGACCAAGGGGTAAAACAAGGCGGCACGCCCAAAATCCACCGCTTCCAATTTGCCAATATCTGGCACGGGAATACGGGTAAGAAACGCCAAAGCTAACCAGAAGTGCCGCAACATGCCGGGGCTTAGGCTGTGACAGACGGTGTTTGACCGGCGACCGCCGCTTCCGCAAACGTTGCCATATTGTTATGCAATGCACACGCCATGCGCAATAAGGGCACTGCTAAGGCAGCACCACTGCCCTCCCCCAGCCGCATCTGCAAATCCAGCAACGGAGTCAGCCCCAGAAAATCGGTTGCCAGCACATGCCCCGGTTCAGCAGAGGCATGACTCAGGAATAACCATTGACGCACCTCTTGCTGATGCATCACTGCCACTAAAGCGGCAGCGGTGCTAATAAACCCATCCACCAAAATGGGGATGCCCCGTTGCGCCGCCCGACAATACGCCCCCGTCAAAGCGGCAATTTCAAACCCGCCCACGCAACGCAATGCCGCTAAGGGCGAATGCAAGTGCTGGCGATGCAAATCAAGAATGCGTTGAACAACCTCGACTTTATGCGCAATTCCGCCAGCATCAAGCCCGGTGCCTGCCCCGGTAGCTTGCGCTGGGGCAACCTCCAGCAAAGCACAATACAAAGCGGTCGCGGCAGTGGTATTGCCGATGCCCATTTCACCACCGATGAACAATTGTGCTTGCTGCGCATGGGCGCGTTCGGCAGCGGCATAGCCTGCTTGCAGCGCAAGATTGAGCTGATCGTTGGTCATTGCCGGGGTGTACGCACTGTTTGCCGTACCCGCACCGGCACGTTGACTGATCAGCCCCGCACGCTGTAGCGGATCTTTGACACCCACGTCGATGATTTCCAACGTTGCACCTAACTCGTGTGCCAGTACGCTGATAGCAGCTCCACCGTTGAGAAAGTTGTGTACCATTTGCCCGGTCACCGCTTGCGGAAATGCCGATACCCCCTCTGCTGCAATACCGTGGTCGGCGGCAAAAATACTGATGTGTACTTTATCGACTTGGGGGGCTTCACAACCCTGCAAAGCCGCCAATGTCACTGCCAGCGTTTCCAACCTGCCCAGTGCGCCGTTGGGCTTGGTGAGTTGGTGCTGGCGTTGCCAAGCCAACTCACGATAATATTCTGTCGCACTTGCACACGGCTCATTCAACCAATCCATTGACATTTCCTTTTAACACTTGCGGTAAACCTGCCACCATCAACACCACCGTTTCCACCTGTGCGGCTAATTGCTGGTGCAAGCGCCCTGCTTCATCGACGTAACGGCGGGTCAATTCACCCATCGGCACGATGCCCAACCCTACTTCATTACTGACTAAAATAATATGCCCCGGCAAGCGCGGGAGGATCTCGCGTAAGGCGTTAGTTTCTGTTTGCAAGCGCTGCACGTCTTCCAAACACAACAGGTTGGTCAACCAGAGTGTCAGGCAATCAACCAGCAATAAGCGTTGCGGGGCGGCATGATTTTGCAGGGTGAGAGCAAGCGCGAGGGGTTCCTCTAGCGTTTGCCAGTGCGCCGGGCGAGTAGCGCGGTGATGGGTAATGCGCTCTTGCATTTCTGCGTCACGCGCCTGTGCCGTTGCGACATAAATAACCTCATGATCGGACTGTTGCGCCAACCTTTCGGCGTAACGGCTTTTACCGGAACGTGCGCCACCGAGAATCAATGCTTGCATATTGTGTTTCCCCGAAGCGTTATTCCAAGGCTGCCGTTCGCTGTGCCAATGTCGCGTAGTAATTCGCCGAATAGCTGAAGTACGCCCGCTCTTTTTCCGTTAGCATCCGAGCCTGTTTGACGGGATTGCCGACGTACAAGTAGCCGCTCGCCAAGCGCTTGCCCGGTGGCACTAGACTGCCTGCGCCGATCATTACCTCATCTTCGATCACTGCACCATCCAGCACGATAGCGCCCATGCCGATCAAACAGCGACTGCCAATGGTGCAAGCGTGTAACACAGCTTTGTGACCAATGGTGACTTCATCGCCAATCAGCAGCGGGCGACCGTCAGGTGAAGAATACGGGCCGCCGTGCGTGACATGCAGCACCGCGCCGTCTTGCACATTGGTCAAGTTGCCAATACGAATGCGGTTGATGTCGCCGCGCACTACCGCCATCGGCCATACCGACGAACCTTCGCCCAAGGTGGTTTGCCCGCTGACATACGCCATCGGGTCGACGTAGGCGGTCGGGTGTAGCGTTGGGGTGTGGTTTTCAAAGGCTTTGAGGGTCATGCTAGGTTCCTCGTGATTGATCTTCCTTAGCAAGACCGCTCTTCATTAGGCGGCAATTGCAAGAAAAACCCATTTTCCTGCATCACACGCCGCACTTCGCTGGCAGCAACTTGGAATTGCAACTGGCGCTCCTCATCCAGAAAAAACTCAAACGAAAATTCAGGCACTCCAAAAATTTTCAGTAAAACCTCAGGGACTCGCGCAAAATTATCCTTTTCCGGTAAGAACAGGAACGCACCCTGCTTGCGCCGACTGCGATAAACGTAACATTGCATTCTGTCACTCCTTACCTTTTTCATGCGTCATAATGGCGGCATCGCGGAGATCAGCCATTTTCACCGTGCGCGTTACCGTGCCGCCCTCCATACGCTCTTCCAGACCGATGTCGTTGGCTGATGCAGTAACCAGTTTGCCTTCACGCTTACGCCCGTCTTTCTGGGTAATGCGCACATATTGCCCGACATTGCTGGACAATTTCTCCAACTCCAAGGGCTTGAACACCACATGGTATAAGGCACTGGAAGGCAAACTTTTCGCCCCAGCCAATACATCCGCTGGTTTAGGCTCAGGAGCGGGCGCAGGCGTTGTTGGTGTGGCTGTGACAACCGCTGGCTGCTCAGTACGGGCATTGGGCGGAATGTCGATGGTATGCGTGACTGGCGCGGCTTCTACGGGTATTGCGACCGTTTGGGCAGCAGCACTCACCGGCGCAGACACATTTATTCCCATCGCTTGCGCGTGGCGGTACACATGCTGATTCGCACCCGCAAACCATGCCACTGCTGCCAATAACACGCCGATAAAGCTGGTAATCACCCAACCGCCCACCCGATGCCACATCGCGGGCAAGGTCAATACATTAACGCCCGGAATCAATGCCACCAAACCCGTGACCGGATGCCGCTGGAAACACAAGCCCGCCATCACCAACCAACCCAGCAAAAATAACACCACACCTAACAGCAGCACGCCTAATAATACGTATTCCATGATTTTCCTATCCGCCGCACATTAATCTTCGAGGTAAGTATAACCGATTAAACCTGCTTCTATTTCACGCAATAGCATTTTTTGGCGCTCAGCATCGTCAACCGCAGCGGCTAATTTGCGGCGGCATTGCGCCAGCAAGTCTTTCGGCTCGAAATGCACGTAGCGCAATAGCTCATCAATCGTATCACCGCGTTCCGGCTCAGATAACTGGTAACTGCCATCTGGTAACAACTCCACATTGATGGAATCGGTGTCGCCAAACAGATTATGCAAATCGCCGAGGATTTCCTGGTACGCGCCCACCATGAAAATCCCCAACAAATACGGCTGACCTTTTTGCAGCGAATGCAGCGCCAACGTGCTTGCCAGCCGCCCGCTTTCCACGTAATGCGACACCGTGCCGTCAGAATCGCAGGTTAAATCCTGCACCGTCACGCGCCGCTCCGGTTTTTCCTGCAAACGGTGCAGCGGCATGATCGGGAAAATCTGCTCGATTGCCCAAGCATCGGGCATGGACTGGAACAGCGAGAAATTGCAGAAATACTTATCCGCTAACTTTTCCTGCAAGCTGGTTTGAATTTCCGGTTCTAGGGCTTCAAACAGTTCCGGCTGGCTGAGCAATTTGCGGCAAATCGCACGATGGAATTCTTCCGCCCGCGCTCGCTGGTTGAGGTCGATGGAACCGTGCGCGTACATGCCGTGGGCATCGTCCAGCCAATACGCCGCGTCGTGGTAGATTTCCGAAGGCGGCAAGCGCTTGCGGTTGTGATACAAGCGGAACAGGTTGTGCAAAATCATCGGGTCGTTATCATCCGGCTCACTCAGCGTCGGCTGCGCTTCCGGTTGCCCCGGATCAGTGTCAATGACGTTGGTGATTAAGACCGCGTGATGGGCGCTTAAACCGCGACCGGATTCGGAGATGAAATCGGGAAACGGCAGTTCGTATTCTTCGCACACGTCCTGCACGCTGCGCACGATGGTATTCGCGTATTCCTGTAAGCTGTAGTTAATCGAGCATTCGTTGCGCGAACGCGAGCCGTCGTAATCCACACCCAACCCACCACCGACATCAACCACACGAATGTTGGCACCCAAACGATGCAATTCCGCAAAATAACGGCTGGCTTCGCGCATTCCACGTTGAATGTCTTGAATATTGGCAATCTGCGACCCCATGTGGAAGTGCAGCAATTGCAAACAATCAAGTTTCCCAGCGGCTTGCAATTGCTCAAGCATGTGCAGGGCTTGCGCCGCCGAGAGACCGAATTTGGACTTTTCACCGCCGGTATTTTGCCACTTGCCTTTACCGAGGGTATACAAGCGGGTGCGAATGCCCAGCAATGGCTCAATACCCAGTTTAGTGGCTTCTTCCAGCGTTTCCGCGAGTTCCGAGGGTTTTTCCACCACGATGAAAATGCGATGCCCCATTTGCCGCCCAATCAAGGCGAGGCGCAAGTATTCCCGATCTTTGTAGCCGTTGCAGATAATGGTGCTGCCGGTCGGGGCAGAACCGAGAACTGCCATGAGTTCGGGTTTGCTACCCGCCTCCAAACCGACTTGCGTACCGCCACCTTTGAGGATTTCTTGCACGACACTGCGTTGCTGATTGACTTTGATGGGGTAAATCGCGGTGTATTGGCTGCTTTGCCCGCAATCGGCAATCGCTTGGTTGAAAGCACCTTGCAAACGTTGTACTCGGTCATGTAGCACATTGACGAAACGTACCAATAGCGGGAAACGCATTCCCTCTTCGTTGTGGACGCGCATGGCAAGGGCATGTAAATCGACTTGTTGCGCAGGATTGCCGGGAACGCACATGGCGACATTGCCAGCGGCATTTATATCGAAATAACCATCACCCCAATACTGGATGTTGTATAGGCGACGGGCGGCTTCAATGTTCCAAGTGTTGTGGGTGTGCATGGTATTCCTGCTGGCGTGGGTGGCACGGTTTCAAGGTGTGCAGGATACTAGAAAAGTCACCAAAATAAATACCCCCGCTATGGAGCCGGGGGTTAGAGGAGTCGAAGCATGGTCAGGCAAGTTATTGTTATTGATGTTTAAGCCTGCTCTCTGCCTCTTGGGGCTTGCTGATAAATACTGTTTTTATTGTTAGCTTGTCGCGCTGTTCTGACTGAGTAACGTATTGCAATGGGTATGCCAACCCTGACCATCAAGATCAAGCAATTGATATTATTGATTTTTATATTTTTTAGCGAATTACCAATGACACGTCTTGGCTTGGCAATGCTGTCAAAAAACGACAAGTGTCACGTCAGTGGGTGACAAACCTGCCAGTATGACCGACTTTAGGCATATGATTGACGCACGACCTTTCTGATTTTAACAAGGAGCCAGCCATGATCCGCTTTACTAGCCCCGCCGCCGCCAGTGTTTCCATGTTTGAAAAGGATGCCAAAACCCTCATCCGTCTGATGGGGTATAGCGGTACGATTCCCAGTGCTATCCGCGCTGAAGACGTTGCCACCGCCCTGCAACACCTCGAAACCGCCTTGCAAGCCGAAACCGACCAGACAGAAATCCCCACTAAAGCCCATCTGGATAATCCCGAAGAAAAAGCAGTCAGCGTCAACACTCGCGCCTACCCGCTATTACAATTACTTAAAGCGGCTATCGCAAAGCAAGAAAATGTGATGTGGGAACACGATAAAGCGTTTTTTTGAT
>CAYQTB010000093.1:0-10156 GCA_964420315.1 uncultured Thiothrix sp.
CTGTTGCCGTTTGCACGGGTGTCTTCTGATGCCAGTGGTTTGCAATCTGAAACCTTGCTACCCCAAGCCCAGCAAACGATTCTACACTTGTATGCGGCTGATTTGGCGATTGTCTCCACCGGCTTGATGGTGCGCAAAGAACGTTTAGCCAACCTCAAACAAGCTCAAACGTTTGACATCGCCTTAGTCGATGAAGCGCACTATGCCCGCCGTTCTAACTCCCGTACTGGTGTGCGCGGTTATCCGCAATACAACAATTTGTATAAAACCATCAGCGAACATTTACGGGGTAAGGCGCAGTGTTTGCTCTTGGCAACGGCAACCCCCATGCAGTTGCATCCGGTCGAAGTGGCAGATTTGATTGCACTCTCCCAACGGGTGGGCGCGTATCAATATGATCCCGCCTTGATGCTCCAGTATTACCAGCTCACCGCTGCCCTCGCTGCTAATCAGTCACTCGCGGTACAAGAACGGGATTTGTTGCGTCACTCTGTCAATGCGATTGAGCGAGCTGACCCACTGTTGTGGCGTTATTTGAATGAGGTGGTGGTTAGCCCGATGGCACGGCTTTCCATCGAGAGCTGGCGCAAGCAGGGGTTAGAGCCATCACCGCTGGATAAACCTGCGCTGCCTAAGTTGCTGTTTGCCGCTGCCCCGTTGTCACGGGTGATGTTGCGTCATACCCGTGATTTGCTGAAGATTTACCGTAGCAACAGCAAACTGGTCGCCGGTTTAGCAGAACGGCATGTGTTGGCTCCGCCGCGTATTGTGTTTACGGAACAAGAAGCCCGTGTTGACCAGTTATTGCAAGTCTATTGCGAGGGTTTGCGACTACAACTCGGCAACAATGCCAACCAAACGACCCAACAAGTTGCTGTGGGTTTTTACCTCAGTTTCCTGCGCTTACGGTTTGCCTCCAGTTTGTCGGCACTCAAATTCACCCTGCAACGGCGCTTAGTGCGGGTCAAACAAACCTTGCTGCAACAGTTACGCGAGAATGCCGAGCCGCTCGATGTGGATGAAATGCAGGATTTACTGTTGGAAGGCGGCGAACTGGATGAAGAAGCCATTGCTCTGTTATTGCGCAACCGTACCCCGAATGATTTACGTTGGGAGCGCGAACAGTTAGAGCAGCTACTGGCAGTTGTGGATGACCTATCACCGATTTCTTCCAAGACGCAAACCCTATTCACCTTGCTCCAAAAGCAACAATTAGCAGCGGATCGTTTCCGGCAAGTCGTTATTTTTACCCGTTTCTATGACACCTTGACCGATATTGTGCAGCGTTTGCGAGCGGTTAACCCGCGCATCTTGATCGGTACTTACTCTGGACAAGGTGGCAGTTATTACGATTCAGCCCGCCAAATTATGGTGAATATCGAGCGTGAACACATCAAGCGTATGTTTGTTGAGGCTGAGATTGATCTGCTGGTGTGTACCGATGCGGCGGCGGAAGGTTTGAACCTGCAAACGGCGGATATGTTGATTAATTACGACCTGCCGTGGAACCCCATGAAGGTCGAGCAGCGGATCGGGCGTATCGACCGGATTGGGCAATGCCATAACGACATTTACGTGGTCAACTTGTGTTATGCCGATTCCGCCGAACAATTCGTGTACGAGCGGCTGATGCAGCGTTTGCAGGATGCCGGGTTGGTAGTTGGCACCCAACAGTTTTCGCTGTTACCTGTGACGGTTGAAGAGTTTCAGGACTTGGCAGAAAAGCGTCTATCCGAAAAAGAACTGGAAAAACGCACCTTGGAACGCGCTGAAGAACAAAAAGCCCACCACCAATTACTCGAAATTCCTGCCAGTCATTTGTATGAAACCTACCTGCGCTTTGAAGACAAGTACGCAAACATTCCTGTGCCGATTACCTTGACGCAAATCTGGGAAGCATTAGTTAGTTCTACGTGGTTACAGCATTTGGGTTGCAAGCTTAGCGAATGTCAGCGTTATATGATTTTGCAAGGTATTAATGGCATTCCTGATGGCACATGCCTCACGGTAGACCGTGCGTTGTTTGATAAAGAAGCGAAGTGGTTACATTTTGCTAGCTATGGCGACCCTGTATTTGAACAGCTAATAACGTATTTGTGTGCGTTGGATACAGAAAGCCCAGCGATTACTGTGATAAAGGGTGAGATGGACAATGTAACGCTGTGTGGTCTTGTTGCTAACGCCCTCCAGCCTGATGGTTCGGTGCAAGCACAATTACTCACGCGCTATCAACAGATTGATAGTCTGCATTGGAGCGATGTGCCAGCAACCGATGATGCGCTACAACGCTTTCAGCAACGACTACAACGACAGGCAGAGGACGAAGCCAATAAATACAACAGACTCAAGCAACTGGATCAAGTGAATGAGGCACAGGGCTTGGCACAACGGGTGATCAATAATTTCGTCCTGAAAAAACTGCTGGAAGACCGTTTGAAATACAGCAAAGCCAAAGACACTGCCACGGATTTGCTGCGAGAAATAGCCACATTGCTGGATAGGCGCCAACAGCAAGATGCCAGTTTTCGTGCATCCGATATGCCCGCCGCATTAAAATCACAGACGCAGGATGCCACCTTGGTGCAGCCTCATTGGCCAGCCAATGGTAATGGCTGGATAGAAACGCCATTACCCATTGCTTACGCGGCTTTGGATGCGGGGTATCGTTTGGTGGAAAAAACCAAAAAAGCCAAGTCACAGTTGACGGGGACAGAGCTTATTCAGCGACTGGAGCGGAATCCGGCGGAGATTTTTTAAACCAACATCCGACGTCAATACCGTAGATTTGTTTCGAGCGAAGGCAAATTACAGCCACAAAAAGGCAGCATCAAATGGGCGAAAAAAGCCCGCCTTTCCAGCTACAGGCAAGACCATGAAGACGACTTCAAAAGTGACATCAGTCTCACCGATTGGATGGCAGATTACGTGCGCAAAAGCGGCTACGAAGGTGAAGACGCTGAAACCCAGAACCGTGGCACTTACGAAGAGTATTTGAGTAGTCAAGGCTTGGATTAACTTACGGGCAGGTAAACGCCGCGAGTTTATCCTCACACGCACTAATCTTCCCGCCCGGCAAGACCACGGCATCTTGCAAAATTGCGCACGCTGCCGCCCTCGCCCCTGCCACGCCGTGCTCGGCTTCCAACAATGCCAGTTTGTCGATGACTTTACTGGTATTGCAATCGCGCTTACGATCCGCGCTGACTGCCACTTGATAGGTGCTCGCTGCCTGTGCGTACAGCCCTTCCACCAGATAGCGATCCGCCACCGCCAGATAAAACTGCTTGTCGAGGATCACTTTGTTGGCAGGGTTCAAGCCACGCGCAGCGCTGCAAGCCGCATCGCTGATCGTCTTTTCTACCGAATCCAAGGGCGCGAGCCAAGCACGAGCGATACACAGATTGTTTTGAATCCAGTCGATTTTATCGTTCAATTTGACCGCCATTTCCAGTGCCAATTGTGCCTCATCCGCACTGCGCAACGGCGGTTCGGTGGAGACCAGCAGCACGCCCAAGTTTGCCCAAGCAAACACGTTGCCGCAATTCTGCCCAATAGCTTGCGCGTATTTTTCCAGCGCTTGAATCGGGCGATTATTGTTAAACAGCAAGGTCGCATCGCTTTCGGTACGGTTGGAAGCCAGTATTTCCTGTGGTTTGGCAGCAGCACGATTGGCACACTGTGCTTGCAAGGCTCTGACCGACGGCAATTCCACCAACGGGGCGGGAGGCGGTTCGGGGAAGGGGGCAGCACTAGCAGGCGAGGCTGTAGCATAATCCATGGGTTCCACCCTAATCATACTGCGCATCGACAAGGTATCTGGCTCAAAAGCACGCGCATCCGGCAATTCCGGGTACAACGACGGTGCAGTAGCTGCGGCTATTATCGGTTCGGGCAATTTCAATGCAATTTGCGCCACTTCCGGTACCTCCGATGCCTTGCAGACTTTGGTAATGGGGTAATCAGGGCAGAGCAAACGGGTTTTATCCAAGGCACTGCCAATGGTTTGCCCCAGAATATGCCGCAAGGTGTCATTACCACTTGCCAATTGGCGGGCATGAGCGGAATGCAGGTCACGCAACAAGGTTTCAAGGCTTTCGGGGGTCACTTGGCTGCTTTGCAGGCGCGAACAGTAATCGAACCATTCGCCCAGTCGGCTATCGGGATGTTCCATCGAAGCGGCTTCCCCAGCGCAATAGTAATACAGGTTGTGGCTTTCCGAGGCGACACTCAGCAACTGGGTGCGGGCTTCGCGCAGCATGTCGCGGATTAAATTCATATTGAGGGCTTTGGGGTCGTGGTCACCCAGTGCACGCTCGAAGTGAAAAATGCGCCCATCGAGTTCCACTTGCAGAAACAGCTTGCCCTGATCTTGATAGACCGAGCCGGTGATATTGCGCCGTCCAAAAATGCTGCCGATGAATTCCACCACGTCGTTGATGGAAATGCCGGTTTCGGGCAGTTTAATGCTGGAGCCAAGCAAATAATCTTCGTTGTTGCCGGTTACTGCATCAATATTGATCTTGCCATTCGCATTGCTACTGGTGCGTTTGACGGTGGCGTAAATGTCGTTTTCCGCCAGCAATAATTCTTGTTTGAGCGTATTGGCGATAATACGCCCAGCATCGGCATGGCTGGCACTCATGCTTTGCGGCACGGTGAAGGTTTTCACCAAGACCAAATCTGCGCTATCCACCGCTTTGGAGACCACAAACAGTACCATTAAAAACAGCCCCAAGGTGGCAAATAGCCGCAAAAATCCCATCAGGCGTTCAGTGAGCAGACGCATCACATCGAGGGAATGGAGTAACCCGTTTTTGAGGCGACGCGCTAAGCTCAATGGCGACGGTGGCACAGGATCGTCCTGCGGGGGGGATGTATCAGTCATGAGCGCCCTCATCCATTGCAAGTATTTTATGGATTATAGGCTAAATTAGCGCGATCAATGGTTTTCCCAGCGCATCCAGCAAACGTTCCACGTCTTCCGCCGTGTGCGCCGCCGACAAGGTAACTCGCAACCGTGCGGTGCCCGATGGCACGGTGGGCGGGCGAATGGCTGTCACCAGAATCCCCTGTTCCTCCAGTTTGCGACTGATTGCCAGCGCTTGTTCGCTGCTGCCTACCACAAGCGGCTGAATCGCGGTGTCAGACGGCATTAACGGCAAACCCAGTTGTGCTGCACCGCTGCGAAACTGCTGAATCAGGGTGCGCAAATGTTCGCGCCGCCAGCTTTCGGTTTGCACCCGTTGCAAACTGACTACAGTAGCGGCGGCAACCGCAGGCGGTGGTGCGGTGGTATAAATCCAAGTGCGGGCGGTTTGCATCAGGTATTCGATCAAGTCGTGACTACCGGCGACGAATGCGCCTGCTGTCCCCAGTGCTTTTCCTAAGGTTCCCATCAGAATTGGCACGTCGTCTTGGTTCAACCCGGCGGCTTCCACTAACCCCGCCCCCGTATTGCCCAATACGCCAAACCCGTGGGCATCATCCACCATCAGCCAAGCGTCATGATGCCGTGCCATTGCGGCAAGTTTGGCAAGCGGCGCAACATCGCCATCCATGCTGAATACGCCATCGGTGAGAATCAGTTGGGTTAGTGACTCAGCGTCTTGTGCCATCAGGCGTTTGCCAAGGCTGGCGGTGTCATTGTGCGGGTAACGAATCAGCTTGGCACCGGATAACAACGCCGCATCGACCAGCGAGGCATGGTTCAAACGGTCAGCATACACCAGGTCATTGCGCCCGGTCAGGAGCGCGTTGACTACGCCCAGATTGGCCATATAGCCTGTGGAAAACAGCAGGGCACGTTCCCGCCCCGTGAATGCGGCTAACGCTTCTTCAAGTTGCTGATGCGGGCGGGAATGCCCATTTACTAAGTGCGCTGCACCACTGCCGACACCGTAAGTATTCGCGGCTTGCTGGAATGCATGGATAACGTCAGGGTGATTAGCCAGCCCAAGGTAATCGTTACTGCAAAACGCCAATAAGGGTTTGCCGTCAATCTGGCGCTGGGGTTGCTGCGGGGAATCGGCGACGCGGGTACTGCGGTAAAGATGCTGGGAACGGCGTAGATCGAGTTCTGAGCGGATTTTAGTAAATTTGGGGTCGTCAGGCATTGGGATAGCCTACTAACGTAGGGGCGAAAAATCTTCCGCCCCCACCTGCCATTACGCTTTCTTAATCATGAAAGTGTAGTCACCGCCAGATTCGCTGCTGCTAATCATTTCATTGCCAGTCTGCTTGCAAAACGCTTCCATATCCTTGACAGAACCTGGGTCAGTGGCGATGACCTTCAGGATTTCGCCAGAAGCCAAGCCGTTAATGGCTTTTTTAGTGCGCAGAATGGGCAGTGGGCAATTTAAGCCGCGAGCGTCCAGTTCTTGTTTAAAATCAGACATAGTTCCTCTCCTGATCTTGCGATTAATGTGATGCTATCCGAAAAATTAAGTGGTGTAACATAGCATCAAAATTGCTGTATCGCTATATGTTTGTATACTAATGCTATTCGTTAATAGGAAATTCGGTATGGCAGGCGGCGAGCTTCATTTCACTAAAATGCAGGGTCTAGGCAATGACTTTGTGGTACTGGATGGGATTAATCAGCGGGTAAACTTGAGTACCGCCCAAATTAAACACATCGCTGACCGCCATTTCGGGGTCGGGTGCGATCAATTATTGCTGGTAGAAGCCTACGCGGGCGAGGATGCGGCGTTCCGTTACCGTATTTTCAATGCCGATGGCGGTGAGGTGGAACAATGCGGTAATGGGGCGCGTTGTTTTGCGCGTTTCGTGTATGATCAAGGTTTGACTCGCCACACCACGATCCCGGTCATGACTGCCAGCGGGCGCATTGTGTTATACATTCAAGCCAATGGTCACGTCACCGTGGACATGGGCGTGCCAGTATTAGCACCGGCACAGATACCGTTCGTTTCCGCTCGGCAGCAAACACTTTATACTGTGGACGTAGCCGGTCAAAGCCTTGCGTTAGCGGCTGTATCAATGGGCAATCCCCATGCGGTGCTGCAAGTGACCGATGTGGATCACGCCCCCGTCGCCACCTTAGGTGCCCTGTTGGAAAGCCATCCTGCCTTTCCCAAGCGGGTCAATGTCGGTTTTATGCAAGTGGTGGCGCGTGACCGCATCCGTTTACGGGTTTTCGAGCGCGGGTGTGGCGAAACACTGGCTTGTGGAACTGGGGCTTGTGCCGCCGTAGTCGCTGGGCAGTTGCAAGGTTTATTGGATGAACACGTTAGCGTCAGCTTACCCGGTGGCGAGTTACGGATTCAGTGGCAAGGCGAAGGACAGCCGGTAGCGATGACCGGTCCGGCAGTAACGGTATTCAAGGGAACACTTACCTTATGAAAACAGCAGATGGACAGTCTGATCAGGGTATCAACGCCGCGCAGGTAGCGGCTTGGTTGCGCCAGCACCCCAATTTTTTTCGAGAGCATGAAGACGTGCTGGATGGTTTAAGCATTCC
This sequence comes from uncultured Thiothrix sp., assembly GCA_964420315.1. GTDB lineage: Bacteria > Pseudomonadota > Gammaproteobacteria > Thiotrichales > Thiotrichaceae > Thiothrix. The sequence goes on from CAYQTB010000093.1 coordinate 7,481, forward strand.
ACATTTGCATACCGGCGGGGCAGTGTCGCTGCTGGAACGTTTAGTGCAGCGCCAGCGTGACCAGTACCGTGAATTGCAGGAACGCCAAAGTGAAATGCTGAAAGCGGCGCGTGACAGTGAGCACGTGATTGCCCGCTTGCATCATTTGGCGCTGGAATTGATGACCTGTGACAGCCTCGATGACGTGGTGGGAACCTGTAACAATATGCTGCGCGGTGACTTTAAAGCCGACAATGTGGTGTTACGCTTGATCGGGCATGGGCGCACGCGGGACGGTCTCCACTTCATTGACCCCGATGACAAATACCTCAAGCAACTCTCCACCTTGTTCCGCAAACGCCAGCCAGTGTGTGGACGTTTACGCCCGCGCCAGCAAATGTTTTTGTTTGGTGACGAGGGTGCTTCCATTAAATCAGCGGTGTTGATTCCCCTGTTTGAGGCGCGTGAAATCGGAGTGCTGGCACTGGGCAGCGAAAACGAAGCCCGCTTTTACCCCGGCATGGGTACATTATTCATTGGGCAACTCGGCGGGCTGGTGGCACGCGCCTTAGCCCGTTATTTGGAACCGCCCTTGCATACCGTTGAGATGGGGTCTTAGGTGGCGCTACCTGAGGTTCTGGATGGGATTCTTGCGCGTTATCACCATCATTTGTTCAGTGAGAAACGCTATTCGCCGCGCACTGTCAGTAGCTACGAACACGATTTACACGACTTCATCACTTGGCTGGAACAACAGGCAGGGGCGGCGGAAGCACCTTCCCCACTGGCAATCCAAACTTGGCAAGTCCGCCAGTGGATCAGTCATTTACATCGCAAAGGTTTATCGGGCAAAAGCCTGCAACGCAAGCTGTCTTCGATCCGGCGTTTCTACCGGTTTTTATTGCGCGAAAACCTCATTGAGAGTAACCCGGTGGTGGATGTGCAATCGCCGAAACACGCTCGTAAATTGCCCGATACCTTGGATGCGGATACCTTAGAGCGGTTATTAAACATCGAGTCTGACGATATTTTAGCCGTGCGCGATCGTGCTTTAATGGAATTGCTGTATTCCTCCGGGCTACGCTTGGCAGAGCTGGTGGGGCTGGATGTCCAGGATGTCGATCAACGCCAGCAACAAGTGCGCGTGATCGGCAAAGGCAATAAAGAACGTTACATACCCGTCGGGCGCATGGCATTAACCGCCGTAGCGCAATGGGTACAACACCGGGGCGCATTAGCAGCACATGGCGAAACAGCGTTGTTTGTGAGCAAACGCGGCTCACGCTTGCACCCACGCAGTGTGCAATTCCGCCTGAATCACTGGCGCTGGCAACAAGGTTTGGAACAGCACGTCCATCCGCACAAATTGCGTCATTCCTTCGCCAGTCATGTGTTGGAATCATCCGGGGATTTACGCGCGGTGCAAGAAATGCTGGGTCATGCTGATATTAGCACCACCCAGATTTACACGCATTTGGATTTTCAGCACCTTGCGACGGTTTATGACAAGGCACACCCACGCGCCAAGAAAAAGTAGAGGCTAGTCTTCCATCAACCAAATCGAATGGATGGTAGCGGACGACGCGGCAGTATTAGCAATTACTTCACCACTGGGGTAAACCCCCGCCGGACCATCGTTAGCAATAACTTGAAACACCATCGTCACCGGGGCGTTATTGAAGGTGGCAAACTCGCGGGATTCGATTTCAGTCCACTGGATTTCTTTCAACCCCCCCAGTTTTTCGCCCACACTTTGCAGGTTTTCACCGACCTTTACCCCTTGTGCCGTGACGAAACGCGGGCTGAGGATGCGGATCAGGTTAACCGTTTGAGTGCTGCGATCCAGCATGATACTCATAAGGTGTTCGCCATTCATCGTCAATGACATCCACTCAATCCCCTCACCGTCTGGTTCAATGGCGACCGTGACCCCCGGCATAGCCGCCGGAATGTCAGTCGCCAACATTCCTAATTGGATAGCACCGGCGCCGGTATCGGTAATGGGATAACGATCAAGTACTTTTTCAGTGGAAGAATTTTTTGATTGCTGTTGATCCGCCGTTGGTTGCGGTGCGGAATGCTCCGTCCCACAGCCATTTAACAACAGCGGCACTAACAATAAACCAGTACTTAAGCGAATGCGTAACATGGCTGTTGTCCATCAACTCTCAGGATGGGTTCTCAAAAAAGACGTAGGAAGTCGAATAGTCACTGAATTCAAAGTAGACTTTCTTTTCACCCGCATCCACGACTCCGTTTAGGTTGGCATCCATAACGCCATAGCCGAAGCGGAAGGGGCGAGCAGCACCGCTATCCGTACCAGCCCCTGTGGTTAATTTGTCAATTTTCATGAAACGTCTGACTAGTTTATCACCAGCATACACTTCCAATACACCATTAACCCCTGTCCAGTTATTGAGCTCACGCCCGATTTTATTTTGGGTTTCTTGGGTACACGCGCCCAGCCCCAAGACTAGGGCAAGTGTTAACAATGCGGTTGTTAATTTCATATACTGTCCTCAATAAGCATTTAATCATAACCTAGGATACGTGCAGTACGCAGGTTGCCTTGGTGTAGCGCCATTTGTACCGGAGTTCTTGCTGGAGTGCCAGCAGTAAGGGCTTTAGGGTCAGCACCTTGTTTATTGACATCCTCCCCTCCCTAAAGGAAGGGGATTCCTACGGGAGCTAAGCGGC
>CAYQTB010000094.1:0-9945 GCA_964420315.1 uncultured Thiothrix sp.
ACTACCTCGTGCTTGCCTTGGGGCTGTCTTATGACTACAACGCCATTGAAGGCATGAATACCGACCTGATCGGGAAGGATGGCATCGCCAGCATTTACCTCAACCCGGAAGCCGCGCAATCCAGTTGGCAAGCCCTGTCACAATTCGTCGATAAGGGCGGCAAAGGGGTATTCACACGCCCTGTCACCGAAATGCGCTGCGCCGGTGCGCCATTGAAATACACCCTGCTGACCGAAGACCGTTTAACGCGCAGTGGGCAACGCGGCAATGCAGAAATAGCGTACTATGCCCCGCAAAAAGCCCTGTTCAGTGTCCCCATCGTATCGGAACGGGTGCGGATGATATTCGAGCAGCGCGGCATTGCCACGCATTACGAGCAAAAGCTGGTCAGCATTGATCCGGGCAAGAAATCAGCGGTGTTTGAAAAAGTAGTCAGCCCACCGCCACCTGCGCCCGCAGCACCCTCACCGACAGCACCGAATGCGGCTACACCCACACCAGCACCCGAAGCGCCCAAGCCTGAGCGCACCGAAGTGGCTTACGACTTTATCCATGTTGTCCCGCCCATGAATGCCCCGGAAATCGTGCGCAACAGCCCGCTAGTATGGCAGGTGGACGAAAAAGTTGCCTACTCCAAAGCGTGGGCAAAAGAAGGCTGGGCGGAAGTCGATAAAGCCACTTTACGCCACAAACGCTACCCCACGGTGTTTGCTGTCGGTGACATCGCAGGCGTACCCAAGGGCAAAACAGCCGCCAGCGTCAAATGGCAAGCTCCCGTGGCAGTCCATCAACTGGTGGCGGAGATTGCCGGGCGTGAAGCCACCGAAACCTACAATGGCTACACCTCCTGCCCATTGATTACCCGCTTGGGTAACGCCATGCTGATCGAGTTTGACTACAAGGACAACTTGTACCAATCCTTCCCCAACATCATTTCGCCGCTGGATGAGTCATGGGCGAGTTGGGTGATGAAGACCATGGCACTGAAACCCACTTATGTCACCATGTTGCAAGGCAAAGCGTAAGGAGCAAGACCGATGAAAGGATTTGAATGGACAATGTTCCAAGCCGTACTGCATGAGATGTTTGGCGTGTGGCTGTGGGTGTTTTTACTGCTGGCGTTGTTTGCCATAGGCGGTTTTTTGTTTTTCTGGTTGAAAGACAAAGGGCTGCATAGCCGCCTCCTGTTGCGCTCGGAATTATTGGGTTTGTTGCTGGGCGGGCCTGCGGCACTGGTCATTATGGCAACGATTTCCTCCTCCGGCTTTACGGATGCCGCTGTACCCATTGACTGGTTGTTGGTGGGGTTGACCTACGGGGTTGGCGTGGTAAGTGCCACCTTGTTGGTTTACGTGCTGTGGCGTGGCCTCGCCAAACCTGCTACGGCTTGCTAAGCAGGGTAAACAATACCTCACGGGTCAGGGGGCAGAACCGCTTGACCCAAGTTAATGAAAATCATTATTATCAAAGTTAGCCAGCCATTCCCCTACGGATAGCCCAGCGAACCCCAACCACGGAATGCCTCACGATGCGCACACGCTTAAACCTCTCGGCTTTTCTCCTGTTGATTCTGGTTGCCACCCGCTTGGCAACGGCTGAAACCTTACCTCCTTCCAGCAATGCAGCAACCGCCCCTAGCCGCATTGTCTCCGTCGGCGGCGCACTCACCGAAATCGTCTACGCCCTGAATGCCGCTGACAAACTGGTCGGTGTCGACACCACCAGCCAATACCCAGAAAGAGCCACCCAACTCCCGCAAGTTGGCTACCAACGGCAATTATCCGCTGAAGGTATACTCTCGTTGAAACCCGATGTCATCCTCCTCACCGAAGAAGCCGGGCCACCCGCCGTGCTGGAACAGATCAAAGCCACAGGCATCAAGGTCATCACCCTACCCGCCGAACATTCCGTGGAAGGTGTCATCAAAAAAATCCACGGCGTGGCTGCTGCGGTCGGCAAAGTACCAGAAAGTGACGCCATGATCCTCGAATTCAAACGCAAACTCAGTGCCGTGCAGCAAGCCCTGCCGCAAACCGACAAGCCCAATATCGTCTTTCTGCTGAATGTCGGTGGTGGCTCACCAATGGCAGCCGGGCGCAATACTGCCGCCAACGCCATGATCGCGTTGGCAGGTGGCAACAACGCTTTCGGCGACACCCACGACGGTTACAAACCTGTCAGCAGTGAAGCCATGATTGCCGCCAACCCCAGCATCATTCTGCTGACCAAAGACACCCTCGACACCCTCGGCGGCATTGACAAAGCCGTAGCCATTCCCGGCGTTGCCCTCACCGACGCTGGCAAACACCAACGCATTGTCACACTGGATAGCCTCTACCTACTCGGCTTTGGTCCACGCCTGCCGGAAGCGGTGCAAGAGCTAGGTCAATTGCTGCACACAAGGCAGTAAGTGCGTATGCACATGGAAAATCGTGCCCGCCTGACCTTGTTACTGCTAAGTCTATTACTAGTCATCGTGTTCGTGCTCTCCCTTGGGATTGGTGCAGTCGCCATACCGCCGCTGGAAGTGCTGGGCATCTTGGCGCAACACCTCGGTTTGCCGCTTGCCACCGCCTTTGATCCCGGTCATGTCGCGGTATTGCTCGACATCCGCGCTCCGCGTGTGGTGCTGGGGATACTGGTTGGGGCGGGGCTGGCGATTTGCGGCGCAACCGTGCAAGGTTTATTCCGCAATCCACTGGCTGACCCCGGTTTGATCGGGGTTTCCAGCGGTGCGGCGTTGGCTGCCGTGAGTGTGATCGTGCTAGGGGCAACGGTGTTGCAAGGTTTCAGCACACTGCTGGGGCATTACACCTTGCCGTTAGCGGCGTTCATGGGCAGTTTGCTGGTCACGCTATTAGTGTATCGGTTGGCGAATGTGCATGGGCGCACCGACATTGCCACCATGTTACTGGCGGGCATTGCCATTAATGCGCTGATGGGAGCTGCCACGGGCTTGCTCACTTACGCGGCGAACGATGCGCAATTGCGCACCCTCACCTTCTGGTCAATGGGCAGTCTGGGCAATGCGACTTGGGCGCAAGTGTTGAGTGCCGCCCCACTGATACTGTTGCCGGTGTTGGCGTTGCCGTTTTTTGCCCACGCGCTGAATGCGATTTTGCTGGGCGAGGCGGAAGCGGGGCATTTGGGTTTCAACCTTGAACGCATCAAGCGACTATTGATTGTGCTGGTGGCGTTGGTGGTCGGTACGGCGGTGGCGTTGACTGGCGTGATCGGCTTTGTGGGCTTGGTTGTGCCGCATTTGCTACGGCTGGCGTTAGGGCCGGATCACCGTTTCCTGCTGCCCGGTTCGGCATTGCTGGGAGCAAGCCTGTTACTGGTGGCGGATTTGCTGGCACGCACCTTGGTTTCCCCGGCGGAATTGCCGATTGGCATTATCACCGCCGTGATCGGTGGACCGTTTTTCCTGTGGCTGTTGAGCCGTTACCGTACCCGGAGTTTTTGATGTTACAGGTCGACAATATTCATGTGCAGATTGGCGAGAAGAGCTTGCTCGGTGGAGTCTCGCTGGATGTGATTCCGGGCGAAGTGCTGGCGGTAGTCGGGCCAAACGGCGCGGGCAAAAGTACCTTGCTCAAGGTGATGAGTGATGAACTGCCGCCTTCGCAGGGGCAAGTGTGGTTAAACAATAAAAAGCTGCACTTATGGACTGCCCGTGAACAAGCGCAAGTGCGGGCGATTTTGCCGCAAAGTTCACGGCTGGGTTTCCCATTCCGCATGGAAGAAGTGGTATTGATGGGGCGCAGCCCGTACCGCCATTCGCATACCTATCGACAAAACCTGCAAGCGGCGCAGCACGCTATCGAGATGGCGCAAGTCGGGCATTTGCAAGGGCGTATTTTCACCACGCTGTCTGGCGGCGAACAGCAGCGGGTGCAACTGGCACGGGTGCTGGCGCAATTGTGGCGCGACGATGCCACCACCCCGCGCTATTTATTGCTGGATGAACCGACTTCCGCTCTCGATTTATCCCACCAGCATCATGTTTTGGGGTTGGCGCATCATCTGGCGCAAGCATGGAATATTGGGGTGTTGGCGGTGCTGCATGACCTCAACCTTGCGTCGCTGTATGCCGACCGTATCGCCATTCTTGCTGATGGCACGCTACGCGCTTACGGCACACCAACCGATGTGCTGCGCCCCTGTCACATTCAAGCCACGTTTGCTGTGGGTGTGGATGTCATACCCCATCCGGCACAAATTAACAGCCCCTTGGTGATTGCGCGTAAACCCGTTTTCACCTTATTTTCCACTGCTTAGGAGAACCCCTGATGAACACTCGCTCTCTCAAAGAGGTTTGGCATACGTTTCGGGAAGCCAACCCCAAAACGCGCATTCGTGATGCTGCCACGCAATTGGGCGTGAGCGAAGCCGAATTGCTGGCTACTGGCTGTGGGGAAACCTGCACCAGCCTGCGCCCAGATTGGCACGCCATCCTCACGCAACTCCACACCTTGGGCAACGTCATGGCACTAACCCGCAGTGATGCAATGGTGCATGAAGTCCACGGCGTATTCACGGAACCGCATTTTCACGGCGATACCGCACTGTTTTTCCGCCCCGGTCTGGATACGCGCTATTTTCTGGGTACTTGGAAACACGCCTACGCGGTCAACGAAAACGGGCGGCTGAGCTTGCAGTTTTTCGATGCCTACGGCACGGCGGCGCACAAAGTTTACCTGCACGACACCAGCCATCTGCGTGCCTATCACCAACTGGTCGACGATTTCCGCACCCCGCAGCAACGCCAGCATTTACACGTGGAAAAAGCGGTAGTCGCACGCCCTGCCCCGCTGGTTAATATGTCGCTCGACATCAGCGACTTGCGCAAAGCATGGTCAGAAATCCGTGATGTGCATGAGGGCAACCGCATTATCAAACAGCTTGGCGGCAATCGGCAGGCGATTTACCGTACTTTAGGCAAGGAATACGCTGACATATTGTCGAACCGTAGCGTCGAAACCTTGCTCACAGCACTGGCAGAACAGCAAATCCCGCTGATGTTGTTTGGCATGAATGACAGTGCGGTGCAATCGTATGGCGGTACAATCAGCAAACTGCTGCAAACCGGCCCCTGGTTCAACGTGCTTGACCCCGGTTTCAACCTGCACTTGCGCACTGGGGAAATTGGCGCGGTATGGCGCATCCGCAAACCTTCCGATGACGGCTGGGTGACGAGTCTGGATGTGTTTGATACACAGGGAAATGAGATTATGGTGATCACTGATAACCGAAGGCGCGGTGAAACCGAATCAACCGCTTGGGCTGAATTATTGCTGGGATTGAGGTGATGCACCATCCAGCACTTGACAACCGTTGTTGCCGCCATAACCATCACCCCCTCTCAATTAATGATACAAGGCGCAACTGTCATGCTGTTCACCACCTCACCCGACGCGTTCAAAACCCGCTTTACTGACGGTTTGCAAAACATGCTCACGCCTGACGGCTTGGGCGCGTTTATCTTGGTGCTCGCCAACAGTATGCAAGACGCGGCATTACGCCAACAACTGGCCACACCCTTGCGCGAAACCTTTGCACAACTGCAACAACGCAAGGCTGACGGCCCGGTGGATGATGTTGCCACTTTCGCCGCCCTGCTGAAAACCGGCATCGAGATTTTCTCTGGCTGGGAATATGCACGTGCTGAACCGTGGGAGCTAGTCATCAACCCATTACGGGGTCTGCGCCCAGCACGGGTATCGAGCGAAGTCTTCAGCGAATTGTACCAACCCTTTGCAGCGGACAAATTTCACTTCAACAAACCTTTTCTACGCCCCGAAATCTTGTGGGAAGGCTCGGCGGAAGGCATGAGCTTACGGGCGTTCTATAACAAATTTCCGTTTACGCCTTGGCATACGCTGATCGTGCCTGAGCCACAAACCACCCTGCCACAATTCCTGACGCAACCCTACCATGAACGTATGATGGCATTGGCTGCCAACACCGCCACCTATTTACCGGGGTTTGGCTTAGCGTTCAACAGCATCGGTGCGTATGCCTCGGTCAATCAACTGCATTTTCAGGGATTTATGCGCCCCGCACCGTTTCCGGTAGAAGCCGCCCAATGGCAACATAACGGCGGCACACAAGCCTACCCACTGCCTTGTTGGCGGGCGGATTCTGCGCAAGCGGCGTGGGAAATCATCGCCGCATTGCATCAGGCGAACCAACCTTACAATCTATTGTATCGGGAGGAACGTTGTTACATCCTACCACGCAAGGGGCAAGGCACACTGAGTTTACCGGATTGGTTGCAAGGCATTGGCTGGCATGAAGTCTGTGGCGTGTTTAACTTGGTAGCACAGCCTTCAGAACAGAGCAATAGCGCAACATTCACTCAGGAATTAGCACGGCTGGTGTATTGATACAGTTCAAAAACATAAGGGGCTTACGCCCCCCATTAAGGTTCAAAATTCCAAGAGAGGAACCAAGACTCTTGTCAGGTCAAGGTTATTTTTATGAAGGCTAACCCGACAAGTTGTACACACACTGACTCAGGCACAATCACGCTGCGCTTGCAGCGCCGTTGATTTTGGTCTGAAAGGAATAATGTCGGCACTCGACGGACGCGGAAAAAAACTGTGGTAAATGCTTTCCAATTGCTGACGGACATCATGCGAACAGCGTGCCAGCAATAAACACTTCACCAATTCGTGCTGCACCTGATGACAAGAGTTACACAGCTCATTCAGGCAGAAATCACCTTGCTCAAGGCATTGCTGCAATTCATCTTTATCAAATCTAGCGACTTGCTCACCCGTCTGGCGATTGTGCAAGCTGATAAACGGATCAACCCGATCCAACCAAGCATTGACATAAAACATCATCACACACCTCATTATTCCTTGAGAATAAGAAATAATCTGGCTGGTGCGGAGTTACAACATCATACACTGGCTTGATTACTTTTGTTGCCGTTTTGAGGAGAGGGCAAAAACCTGTAAGATGCCTCCAATGATAATGATTCCTGTTAGCAAGTCAAGTAATTTTTGAGAATTTTTCTCATTTCAAAAAATAACTGAGAACTACTTGTATTTGTAAGTGATCATGATTATCATCAGCGAACGTTTAGGAATGATTACTGTTTAGGTGATGCCATGTACGTTTGTATTTGCCACTCTGTGACCGACAAAGCGATCAAGAAAGCCGTTAACCAAGGCCACGAGACGCTGGAAGCCATTCAACAAGAGCTAAAAGTCGGCACATGTTGCGGGCGTTGCAAAGGTCATGCCTATGAAGTCATCGAAGAAACCCTCAACCCTGATACCTTTAACTTTAACTTTAACCTGATGCAAGGTGCATTCGCATGATGACTGGAGCTTTGAGAATGACGGATGTAGAACCACACCGTATCAATCTGGAAGAATTGATGCGGGGCTGCAAAAAAATCATTCTTCAGCACGGCAAGCGCCCTTATTGTTTGACCATTACCCGCCGGGGCAATTTGATCCTCACCTCGGCAGATGATGGTGCAGATAAGCAACCCTCTCTTGACCGTGCGTCTGAAGAATCTGCCCAATAAGATTCATCAACACCCCTAACAGTCAAGCCAGTCAGTGCCACTGCCCCAGCCAGACCTGTTTTTTTCGGAGACTACCCATGAAATCCCTTTCCCACGTTATCTCAGCCGCCCTACTCGGCGGCATATTATCCAGCACCCCCGTATTTGTCAGTGCTGAAACCGTTACCACCAAAGCGGTGATGGAAACCTACGTCAATATCGCTCATGCCAGTTTTAGTGATGCATTCACCACCGCCAAAATCTTACAAGAAAAAGTCGATGCCTTTATTGCCAACCCCACCGCAGAAACGCAGCAAGCCGCGAAAGACGCATGGCTTGCCGCCCGTAAACCTTACAACCAAACCGAAGCCTTCCGCTTCGGCAATAAAAACGTGGATGACTGGGAAGGGCAAGTCAACGCTTGGCCACTCGACGAAGGCTTGATTGATTACGTCAAAGCGGATACCTACGACCACGAAGAAGGCAATAAATTTGCTACTGCCAATATCATCGCTGGCACAGACAAAATTGACGCGGAACTGCTCAAAGCCTCTCAAGAAAAAGGCGGATCCGAAGCCAACGTTGCCACGGGCTACCACGCCATCGAATTCCTGCTGTGGGGGCAAGATTTTAACGAAGCCCCCCAAGATGCCGGAAAGCGCCCTCACACCGACTACGCTAAAGGTGACGCTTGCACCAACGGCAACTGCGAACGCCGCGCTGCTTACCTGAAAGCCGCCACCGATTTGCTGGTCGCTGACCTGCAAACCATGACAGACGACTGGGCGGATGGCAAAGCCGGTAATTACCGCAGCAGTTTCCTCGCACTCGATGAAAAAGAAGCGTTGCGCCGCATGTTATTCGGCATGGGCAGCCTAAGCCTTGGCGAACTCGCGGGCGAACGCATGAACGTGGCATTGCTGGCACATTCGCAGGAAGACGAACATTCCTGCTTCAGCGACAACACCCACCATGACATTGCTGAGAATGCCCGCAGCATCCAAAACATTTTCAACGGTACGTACACGCGCACCGATGGCACGACGGTAAAAGGCGCAAGCCTCGCCGAACTGGTTGCCAGCAAGAACGCAAAAGTCAGCGAAACGTTGGTTAGCAAACTCGCCGATACCCAACAAAAAGTCGAAGCCATTGTGGAAGCCGCGAAAAACGGCGAAAATTTCGACCAGCAAATTCTGCCCGACAACAAGGACGGGAATAAGCGCATCAAAGCTGCGATTGCTGCCTTACGCAGCCAAACCGGCGACATCGAAGCGGCGGCAAAAGCCGTGGGTATTGACAACTTGAACCCAGAGACCAGCGATTCTTTTGGTGGATAAATGCAAGCGACCCTAGCCATTGCCCTCGGCACATTATTGCTGCCAGGGATAGCCAACAGCAGTTCCCTGAGCGTAGCCGAAGGGAACCCACAACAACACGAAGACTTCGCCATTGGTGGCGCATTCTTCCAGCAACCGTGGGTTAGCTCCCCCGCCTCTACCACAGCGCGTGATGGGCTGGGTCCGCTATTCAGAGCCAATAGCTGCATTGCTTGTCATGTGCAGCATGGGCGCGGGCATCCGCCGCTGACGGACACCGAGCCGTTCCTGTCTACACTGGTGAAACTCAGCGTCCCCGCGACCACAACCGAACAATTAGCGGTCGCCAAAACCTTGGGCGTTGCCCCTGAACCAACCTACGGTGATCATTTGCAAACCTTAGGTATCAAAGGTTTACCCGGTGAAGGCACACCGCGTTTCACCTACACCGAAGTTCGCGGGCAATTCAACGATGGCGAAACCTACACGCTGTTACAACCGCAGTTGCACATTGACAGGCTGAACTACGGCGCATTGCATCCCGATACGCAATTTTCCACACGGGTTGCCCCGCCACTGTTTGGCATGGGTTTGCTGGAAAGCATCCCTGATGCAGAAATCCTCGCCAATGCCGACCCTGATGACCGCAATGGTGACGGCATTTCCGGCAAAGCCAATCAGGTCTGGGACATCGTCACCCAGCAAACACGCTTAGGGCGTTTTAGCTGGAAAGCCAATCAACCGAATATTCTCCAGCAAACGACAGATGCCTTCCGCAACGATATTGGCATTACCTCAACCTTGTCCCCAGAACAGCCTTGCACCGCCGCGCAAACGGCTTGCCACACCCTACCAGAGGGCGGCAAACCGGAAATCCCGGAGCATTTACTGGAAACAGTGGTGTTTCACGTTGCCCACCAACCCGTACCACCGCGTCGTGATACCGACGATCCGGCAGTCATTCAAGGGCAGAAACTGTTTAATCAAGCGGGCTGTGTCGCCTGTCATATCCCAACGTTTCCAGCCTTAGCAAACCAGCCGCACCAACCCTATTCCGACCTATTGCTGCATGACATGGGCGCGGGGTTGGCAGATAAGCGCCCC
>CAYQTB010000095.1:0-9861 GCA_964420315.1 uncultured Thiothrix sp.
GCTGTCTCCTAACACTTTGCTGGGTTTTTAGGGGGGAAGTCATCACTGTTGAGTTACTTGAGTATGCCTTTTGGCTTGTGGTTATTGGGCGCATTTTGGATGCTGCTGGGTAGCCTTTTGCTTGTTGTAGTACTGTGGTATATCGACCTCCCACCACAAGCGACGGATAAACAATACCATCCATCAGTCGAATCTGATCGTTAACTGTTCACGATAGAAATGCAAAATGTTGCATCTCTACCCTCTCTCTTCTTCCTACAAGGTCAACAACGTCGCAATACCCAAAGTAGCAAAAATCGCCGCAGCAACCCCGTGCACCCACTTCAACGGCAAATTACTGCCCATTTTATCGCCCAGCAATACCGCCGGAGCATTCGCCAGCATCATTCCCAACGTTGTACCAACGACCACCCAGAACAGAGAAGCGTATTGCGCCGCTAACGCCACGGTCGCAACTTGGGTTTTATCGCCTATTTCCGCGAGGAAAAAAGCCACCACCGTTGCACCAAAAATCCCATAATGCGTGGCATCCACTTTCACTTCATCGTCATCCAGCTTGTCGGGGATCATCATCCACACCGCCATTGCCAGAAACGACAAGCCCAAAGCCCAGCGCAACACCTCTGCTCCCAGCACCGTCGTAAGCCATGCACCGACTACACCCGCCAGCGCATGATTCAGCAAGGTAGCGACCAAAATCCCTAGGATAATAGGAATCGGGCGGCGGAATTTTGCCGCCAATACCAGTGACAGCAGTTGGGTTTTGTCGCCGATTTCAGCAAGCGTAACAACCCCCGTTGAGACCCAAAAAGCCTCCATACTCATTGACGCACGACCGGTTTACCCGCTTTCATCCAACCCATAATTCCATGCGTCACGTTATACACTTCCTTATAACCCACTTGCGCCAACATATCTGCCCCTGCTCTGGTGCGGTTGCCGGTGCGACAAATCACGATCACTGGCTTATCGGTTGCCGCCACCTGCTGCACTTTAGCCAAAAAATCCGGCGCGACCGAACCATTTTCCCTAAACAAGGTAATCCGATGACTACCCGCCACCGTGCCGGTTTGCGCCCACTCTTCCGGCAAACGAATGTCGATCAAGGTTGCTTTTTGATCCAACAAGGTTTGTAACTCGGCGTTAGAAATATTTTTCACCACCCCCTGCACCGCCGCTGCCGCTGTGTTACCGCCACTAACGCTTTCCGCTCTTGAACAAGCCCCCAAAGAAACCACCGCACTTAACGCCAGCGCGAGTGCTAACCACTTCATCGCATACATTGTTATAAAACTCCAACACTAAACGTCTCTTATTTCAGTAAATGTTCATAGCGCTGATCTGTCAGTGTGCGCATAAACGCCACTAACGCATCCACCTCCGCATCCTTCAGCGCGGGCGCTTGAAATTCCTCTTCATCCAAAGCCAGATGACTATCGACTTCCGGCACATCCCACGGCTTGCTAGTTTCCGGGTTGAGTGTGCGCTGCGCATTATTAAACTTATCGTAAAACAATACAACGGTACGCAAATCGGCAAACACCCCATTGTGCATATACGGCGCAGTCACGGCGACATTGCGCAAAGTGGGTACTTTGAATTTACCCGCTTCTTTAATGTCGCTAATGTCTGGGTGTGCCAACAAACCGTGATCAACGAAATCCTTAGCCTTGCCATTCGCTGCCCTTACCGCGTGATTGGTCGGCACGCCCAAATTGTGGTATTCGTAATTGCTGAAGGTTTCACCATCACTGCCCGGAAAAGCTTTCAACTGATGGCAACGGTTACAATTGGTGAATTGATTGGAAAAGAATAACGACTCACCCAACGATTCCTGATCCGTCAGTTCCACCTCGCCTTTGAGGTAACGGTCGTATTTGGAATCAAACGGCGCGAACAGATCAGTTTTTTCAAACTCGCTCAAACTTTCAGCCATTGCCGCGTAAGCCGTTTCCGGCGTGTCGAATACCTTTTCCCCATAAAGCTGTTTGAACGCGCTAACGTAATCCTGATTTTCTTGCAAACGCGCCACCACGGCAGCTTTATCTGGCATTCCCATTTCCACCGGATTCAGTGGCGGTCCACCCGCCTGCCCTGCTAAATCCTTCTCACGCCCATCCAGAAATTGCCCACCAATGTATTTACCGGCTTTGTTTTGGTGGAAATCTGGGCTGAACTTCGCATAAGCCGCCGTCGGTGCATTTCTATCACCCAAGGATTTGCCGTCATCGCCCAAGGAAACCGCTTTACCCACCGCCGTGCTGCGATTATCCACAAAACCGTACGCAGGATTATGGCAAGTGGCACAAGATTGCGTGCGGTTTTTCGACAGATTCACGTCAGAAAACAGCTTTTCGCCCAAGGCGGCTTTGGCATTCAGGGGAGAGTTTGCGGCAATAGCAGTTGATGCCAAGCACAATAAGCAGAAAAAAAGAAGGCGCATGGTGTAGATGTCCGTGATGGTAAAACCCGCAATATAAATGAGAATGTTTTACATCACAAATGATACAAGTCAAACTAATGGCATTGAACATACTAGGCGCACGGAAGCTGCTTAATTGATACCTCACCCGCTCAGCAACTGAATGAAGTTCATCAACCACGGCTTACCCATATCCTCTTTGCGCACCACCAGCCACAATTGCTTGATCAAGGGGGCAGCGGGAAATAACAGGCACAAATCCTCCCGACAGACACTGCGTTCCGCCAGCCACTCAGGTATAACGACCACCCCACGCCCACTGGCGACCATGCCCAACATCAACTCTGTATCCCCCACGGTCTTGTGATAACGCGGCTCCAACCCTGCCGGTTGCAACAGGTGGGTAAACACATCCAGACGGCTACGCTCCACCGGGTAAGTCAGCAAGGTTTCTTCTGCCAGGTCGCGGGCAGTAAAGGTTTGTTTTACCGCCAACCTGTGCTGCTTACCCACCGCCAGACACAGCGGGTAACGGAACAACGGCTCATGGTGCAAGTCGCCATGTGGCATCTGGTCGGGAGTCAGGCAGGCATCAATCCGGTAGTCCAGCAAGGCGGGCAATGCGGAAAAGCGGTATTGTCCCAACACATCCACGTCAATGTCGGGGTAATCACGCATGAAGGTGGTCAGGGCAGGATTCAACCATTGCGCACATGGCAAGCATTCCACCGCAATGTGCAAACGTCCACCGCGCCCATCCGCCATCAATGTGAGGCGGCTGCGAGTGACCTCAATTTCCGGCAACACCCGCTGCGCCAGCCGTAACAATTCCTGTCCCGCCGGGGTGAGGCTGAGGCGTTGCCCCTGTTTGTTCCAGAAGGCAATACCCATCGCATGTTCCAACGCCTTCATGCGGTGTGACAGTGCAGATTGGGTCAGGCAAAGGGCTTCTGCGGCTGCCCCTAGCGTCTGGTATTGGTACAGGGCATGGATAATGCGTAGGTGGGCGATGTCAATAATGAGCTTTACTCATGAATTGCTGAGAATAACGCGATTTTACTCATTGTTTGAACACGGCACAATCCACTTTCCTGTCATTCAATGGAAGAATCTGTATGCGACTCCACAACCTCGGCTTCCCGCGCATGGGCGCAAACCGTGAACTAAAATTTGCTCTCGAATCCTACTGGAAAGGCGAAACCAATACTGACACGCTGCTGACCACTGCCTACGGCTTGCGCCAGCAACACTGGAACACCCAGCAACAAGCCGGGCTTGATTTTGTACCTGTTGGGGATTTTGCCCTGTACGACCATGTGCTGAACACCAGCCTGATGCTGGGCAATATCCCGCCGCGTTTCCAGCAAGGGCGGGCGGACAACGAACTCGATCAATACTTCCGCATGGCACGCGGACGCGCCCCCACAGGCGAACCGACCTTTGCCTGTGAAATGACCAAATGGTTCGACACCAATTACCACTACATCGTCCCAGAACTGGCAACCGATACGGATTTCCATCTGGCTTCCACCCAATTGCTGGATCAGGTGAAAGAAGCCCAAGCCGCCGGGTTCACCCCCAAACCCGTCTTGCTGGGGCCGCTGTCGTACTTGTGGCTGGGCAAGGTCAAAGGGCAGGACTTCGACAAGCTGGAACTCCTCCACCGCCTGTTGCCCGTGTATGCCGAAATCCTGCAATACCTTGCTGCCCTTGGGGTGGAGTGGGTACAGGTAGATGAACCCATCTTGGTGCTGGATTTGCCGTTAGCTTGGCAAAATGCGTTTGAATCCACCTACAACCAATTGCAAACCCGTAACCTGAACGTGCTGTTAGCCACTTACTTCGGCGAATTACGCGACAACCTACGGCTGGCGTGCAGCCTGCCAGTGGCTGGTCTGCATCTGGATGCGGTGCGCGGGCGCGAAGAAGTCACACGGGTGCTGGACAACTTGCCCCCCTACAAAGTGCTATCACTGGGGGTGGTGGATGGGCGCAACCTCTGGAAAACTGACCTCAACAAGGTGCTGGCATGGCTTGAACCCATCCATCAACGGCTGGGGGAACGCCTATGGCTTGCCCCATCCTGTTCCCTGCTGCATGTGCCGCTGGATTTGCAACTGGAAGCCACGCTCGATACGGAACTGAAAAACTGGTTGGCCTTCGCCGTACAGAAACTGGACGAGTTGCGTATCCTCAGCCAAGCCCTGACCCAAGACCGGGGCAGCGTGCGCACGGCACTGGAAGCCAACCATGCTGCCATTGAAAGTCGCCAGACCTCCACACGGGTACACAACCCGGCAGTGGCAGAACGCATGGCAAGTGTTACCCCAGCACTGTTACAACGCGCTTCCACCTACCCGGAACGTGCCAAGGCGCAACACCAACGCTTTGAGTTGCCGCTGTACCCGACCACCACCATTGGCTCATTCCCGCAAACGCCAGAGATCCGCAAGGCACGGCGCGATTTCAAGGCCGGTGAACGGGATGCTGCCAGCTACCACACCGCCATGCAGGCCGAAATCCGCCATGCCGTCGAGGTACAGGAACAACTGGGGCTGGATGTCCCCGTGCATGGCGAGGCCGAGCGTAACGACATGGTGGAATATTTCGGTGAACAGCTTGCCGGGTACGCTTTCACCCGTCTGGGCTGGGTGCAGTCCTACGGCAGCCGTTGCGTGAAACCACCCATCATTTACGGGGATGTGTCGCGCCCGGTGGCGATGACGGTGGAATGGTCAGCCTATGCCCAATCCCTGACTGCCAAGCCCATGAAAGGCATGTTGACTGGCCCGGTGACGATGCTGCAATGGTCATTCGTGCGCGACGACCAGCCGCGCCGGGACACCGCATTCCAGATTGCGCTGGCCTTGCGTGATGAAATACTTGACCTAGAAGCCGCAGGCATCGGCATTATCCAAGTGGATGAACCCGCCTTCCGTGAAGGCTTGCCACTGCGCAAGGATGGCTGGAAACCGTACCTGCAATGGGCGGTGGAGGCGTTCCGCCTGTCGGTTGCCGGGGTGCGGGACGACACCCAAATCCATACCCACATGTGCTATTCGGAATTCAACGACATCATGCCGGACATTGCGGCGATGGACGCGGATGTGATCACCATCGAAACCTCGCGTTCCGACATGGAATTGCTGGAAGCGTTCAGCGAGTTTGCCTACCCCAATGAAATCGGCCCCGGTGTGTATGACATCCATAGCCCCAACATCCCAACGGTGGACAGCATGGTGCGGATGATGCGCAAAGCCAGCCAAGACATCCCCGCGCAACGCTTATGGGTGAACCCGGATTGTGGGCTAAAAACGCGGCAGTGGGCGGAGGTGCTTCCAGCACTGGCAAACATGGTGGAAGCCGCCAAGGTGTTGCGCGAAACCGCCTGACAAAAAAGCTAACCAGCAGGGGAGAATCTTCGCCTGCTGGTTTTGGCGACACTCACCCTTCCTCCACCACCCAATCATCCACGCTCTTGGTGTCGCTGCTGAAATTGATACCGATCAGCACTTTCGGGCGTGGGTCAGTGGCGTACCCACCCGCATACCCCCGCGCTTTAATCTGCTCCATCGCCGCTTGCGCCGTCTTATCCAGCTTGAATTCGAGAATGAAAATGTGGTTCGGGGTTTTCACCACGCAGTCGATGCGCCCAGTGCTGTCGTTGACTTCTGCTTCAGCGTATTGCCCCAGATAGAAAAACGTCAGGTAAATCAGGCTGTGGTAATAGGCTTCACGGTCTTGCAGGAAAATCTGGTAAGGGACTTTCTTGAACACCGTTTTGATGACTTCAATGACTGCTGGCACATCATTTTGTAGAAATGCCTTGTGCAGTTTCACCACCATTGGCGTGGTGTGGGTTGGGGCTTCATGCGCCCATTCCGCCATCAAATACATGGACATGGATGCCCGCACTTCGCGGTTGGGGTAATCCAGTTGGTAAAATCCGTATTCGTCATGGTGTTTCAGGGTCAAATAACCGGTTTGGAACAAAACGGGCATTAATTCCAGCCGTTCAAGGTCATAATTACCCAGCGCGGATTCCTCCACGGCTAAATCATCCAGCCGATACACCTTGTCGCGGTGCATCAGCTTGGGTAAAAACGTCGGCGTACCCGATTCAAACCAGAAATTGCGGAAAGCCTGTGCCTGGAAGAAGCTCAAAATCGAGTAGGGGTTGTAGACCGAGGTTTCCAAGTCCCACGTATAGCCGTTGTACCAGTAGCGTAGCTGATCTAACAGCGTGGCGCGGTCAACCTTCAGACGTTTTTCGACAGCGGGCATGTACGGCGCAAAATAGTGCTCCAGCTCGATTTGCGTATAGCCCAGCAGGGTTGCTACGCTGTAATCCATCGTCAGATCGAACAGGTTATTCAGGTCGGAAAAAATCGACACGCGGCTGAATTTTGACACACCAGTGATCAGCAGAAACTCCAGATACGGGTCGCTGTCTTTGATCACCGAGTAGAAGGTTTTCATGATTTGCTGGTTGGCTTTTGCCAGCGGAATATCATCGAGGTAGTCAATCAGCGGCTTGTCGTATTCGTCAATTAACAGCACGACTTTGCCACTGCGGGCGGCAAGTTGCTGGAGCAACTCCTGAAACTGGCGGTCAATCTCCGTTTCTTGCAATGTCAGCCCAAACTGGCGGCTGATTGAGTGCAACTCAGCACTAATCGCCGCTTCCAGCCCCAGTGTGCGGTAGCCCATGCTGGCAAACGACATATGCACCACCGGATGCACCTTGCCCCAATCCCACTGCTCAGCAATCCACAAGCCGTCGAACAGGGCGCGATTACCTTGGTATATTTCCTTGATAGTGGACAGCAGCAAGGATTTTCCGAAGCGGCGCGGACGTGACAGGAAGAAGTATTTCCCCATTGTGATCAAATGGTGGATGCTTTCGGTTTTATCCACATACAAGCAGTCACGGCTGCGGAGTTCGGAAAAGGTCTGGATACCGACGGGTAAGCGTTGCAACATGGCGGTGGTCTGTGTCGAATGGCGATGGGGTTAGGATAGCATTGTTTGGCGCGAGACCCCAACGCGGCAATTGACGAGATCAAATAGAAAATCCTTGTCTGGGTAATGCGCCGTATCGTCACCGACCGCGTGTGCCTTAACGAGGATTTATGGGAACTTACATCTGTGACTGCAAATAGTTTTGCAAACCAATCTTGTCAATCAAACCTAATTGCTTTTCCAGATAGTACGCATGATCTTCTTCCGTGTCGGAGAGTTGCAACCGCAGTATTTCACGGGTGACGTAATCGCCTTCGTCTTCACAGATTTTCATCGCCGCTTTCAATGCGCCTACGACGTGGTATTCCAGTGCCAAATCATTTTTGAACATACTAGGCACATCGCTGCCCACATTCAGGTTATCCTGATTGTTCAAATCCGGCACACCGTCGAGGAACAAAATGCGCTTGATAATCGCATCAGCATGGCTGCTTTCTTCCTGACGTTCATGTTCGTAATGCTCAAACAACTTGGTTAAGCCCCAGTCGTCGCACATGCGTGAATGAATGAAATATTGATCACGCGCTGCCAATTCACCTGCCAACAGGGTTTTCAGCACGTCAATAACGCGGTCGTTTCCTTTCATGATTGTCCTCCTTATGCGTTCATCATGGATTGTAAATAATTGGGCAAGCCAGCATTGTCGATCGCCCATTGCTGGGATTCGAGCCAGTCGATTTGCTCTTCTTCCTCTTCGAGGATTTCTTGCAGCATGTCGCGGCTCACGTAATCTTGAGCCTGTTCGCAAGCGGCAATCGTGGTGCGCAATTCAGCGGCAACTTCATTGGCGAGGCGCAAATCATTGGCAATGATTTCCGGCACATCTTCGCCGATATACAGCTTGCCGAGGTCTTGCAGATTGGGCAGCCCCTCCAGAAACAGGATGCGTTCGATCAGCTCATCCGCCTGTTTCATGGCTTTGATGGAACGCTTGTATTCGTGTTTGTTGAAGCCATCCAGCCCCCAATTGGCGCACATGCGAGCGTGCAGAAAGTACTGGTTGATGGCGGTTAGCTGGCTACGCAGCACCTGGTTGAGGGCGCGGTTAATGTCGAGGTTTCCTTTCATGGACATCTCCTGATTATTAGGTTGGTATTATTTGCGGGAAAGCCATCGTAACGCCTGCGCCGGAAACCGGTCAATTAAATATTTTCTTTGCATAACAATTACTTAGTGAATAATTATCAAAATCATTCCCAATAACACCGATTTTACTTGCTAAATCAAATGAGAATTAATATTATTATCAGCAAGTCGTTCTCCTATTGCGCAAGCCACCACTTCTGTCAGCCAGCGTGTTTTTTACCCTAGATGCCAGAGGATTGGTTATGACTTATTTACACACCATTTTCAAACCAAGGGATATGGCGTTGACATTGGCAGTGGATCGTGTCATCCGCAACCGTCGCACACGGAAAGTGTTGGGTAACCTGCATTCGCCTGCCGTTATTCCCCACGGTTTCAGCGAAAAAGTTGACGAAGCGATACGCATCGCGGGTTGGGCACCTTTTCACTACCCCGCTAACAAGATTCACCGCCAGACTGAACTGGATTCGTGTGTTCCTTGGCGTTTTTACGCGCTGGATCAAGCCAGTTGTTTAACCTTGGCACATTGCCTGCTAGAAAAAAATGCCGCAAACCTGACCGAAGATTCCACCATTATCCGTATGTTAGCCGCTGCCGGTTCGGTGGTAGTAAATATCCCCCGGCAAAGCCGGGGGCTTTGGAATGTGTGAGCCGCTCAAAGCGGCTAAACAGGGACGCTAACGCGGCCCTGAACTAGGGGGTGACACCAATAGGTGTCCCTTCATTTCCACAGATCCAATTGATCCAAACGCTGGTCTTCCCGTTCTTGGTTGCGGATATAGGCTCGGATCACTTCCTCATCACGACCAACCGTTGATACAAAATAACCCCGTGCCCAGAAATGCTGACCGACAAAATTACGTGTCCGTCCTCCGTAAATACGCGCTATCTGGATGGCACTTTTGCCTTTGATATAACCAACGACCTGCGATACCGCGTACTTTGGCGGGATTGCAATCATCATATGCACATGATCAGCCATCAAGTGACCTTCTTCTATTCGGCTTTCCTTTTGTTCAGCCAAACGACGCAACATCTCACCCAGATGACCACGTAACTGACCGTACAATAACTTCCGGCGACATTTCGGGATAAATACCACATGATATTTGCACTCCCATTTACTATGGCTTAGGCTTTCAAACTCATCCATCCTGATTCTCCTTTGCATGTGCTTGGCGGCTCACGCTTTAGAGTTTCAGGGTGGACTTCTGGATATGTCAAACTATGCGTGTCTCCCCGGCAGAGCCGGGGGATTTCCCAATGGATTAATCTGTGCTCAACAGTCGTAAGTTCTCCCCTCTCCCCCAAGCAGCATGAAATCCCTTAAA
>CAYQTB010000096.1:0-9289 GCA_964420315.1 uncultured Thiothrix sp.
TAAGGGATTTCATGCTGCTTGGGGGAGAGGGGAGAACTTACGACTGTTGAGTAAGAAGGGGACGCTTCGACTTCGCTCAGCGAACGGGAGGTCACTGAGCGAAGTCGAAGTGAGCCATTGGACAAATTCGGCGGGGATTTCCCGGAAATACGGCGTGGTGCAGGCGTGTTCAGCATAAAAGCGGCGTACCAACATATTCCAAACGTCATCATCCAGAATACTGCGAATCACCGGAAAGCAGTTGCTGAGAAAATCATCCATGTTATTGAACAGCAATTCCACGTAAACACCCGCTCGTGCCGCATCAACACCGGCAGGCGGCGGATTCGCAGCGGGGTCGCGTAAATGGGCGGCGAAGGCGCGTTGGTAGGCTTCAGTAGCATTCATACGGCGTGTTTCCGTTGCAGGCTGGCAATGTGTTGCACTTCCGGGAGCAGTTCTTCTAGGGGCGGGATGTGGTAATCGCGCTCTAACAAAGTCGGGAATACGCCAAATTGCTGGTAGGTGAAATCCAGCAATGCCCACACTGGGTCGATGACGGGAGCGCCATGTGTGTCGATCAACAGGTTTGCTTCCTGTTGGTAATGCCCCGCCATGTGCATATACACCACCCGTTCTTTGGGCAGTTTGCGCAAAAATTCGTAAGGGTCGTAAGCGTGATTGACGCTGTTAACGTAGACGTTATTTACATCCAGATGCAACAGGCAATCGGCTTCCGTTAGCACAGCGTTGATGAAGGTGGCTTCATCCATCTCATTAATCGGGGCTTGCAGGTAGAACGAGGCGTTTTCAATGCCGATTTGTTGCCCCAATAAGTCTTGGGTTTGGCGAATACGGGCAACTGTGTGCTGAATCGCTGCTTCGGTAAATGGAATCGGTAGTAAGTCATACAACTGCCCGTGATCGGAACACCATGATAAATGCTCGGTATACAGTGGGATACGGTGTAGCTGCATGAATTGCTTGAGTTCGGTGAGCAATTCGGTGTTGAGCGGGGTTAAACCACCCAGCGACAAGGAAAGCCCGTGGCACACAAACGGGTAATGTTCGGTGAAAGCTTGCAAGCGTTTGGCGCTAACCGGGTCAGCACCGATCCAGTTTTCGGGGGCGATTTCAAAGAAATCAATGCAGTCGGGGACTTGTTGTTCCAGCGCAACCAGGTGGTCACGCCGGAAACCAAGCCCTGCCCCGTGTAAGGCAGAGCGCTGCATGGTTTAACCCTTATCGCTGCCGCACTTACCTTCCTTGCCGCCGCATTTGCCTTCACCCATTTTGCTGTGCAGGGCTTTACGCTCTTCGGCATCCAAAGAGCCGTCTTTGTTAGCATCGGCTTCGGTAAACATTTTTTCGTGGTGAGCCATGAATTCTTCTTTCGTGACCATGCCGTCTTTGTCGGCATCAGCAGGGCAAGCGTCGGATTTTTTATTGCCGCCGCACATGCCTGCACCACATTTCATTTCGCCACCCGCTTTGTTTTCAGCCAGTTGCATATAACCGCTGCTGAGCGTTTCGGCAGCGAAAGGGTTTTCGGCGCTAACCGCTCCAGTACCTAAGGTAACGACAGCGAAGGTAGTGCCCAAAGCCAGTTGCAGGGATGTCTTGGTATTCATGTGCTAATGTCTCCGTAGAATCATGTGGATTATTGTGTGAATCAGGCAAGCTGATTAATGGTATTGTACGCAAAAACCGGGGGATTGGATGCGGCATGGAAAAATTTTTAGGGTAGCTGATGCGTGAGTTAAGTCCGTATCGGTACTGGATTTAGGTGGGTTATCCACAGGCTGTTCACAGGTTTTTGACAAGATGTTGTGCTTGACCACTCACTAAAACACATCCTATAGTGTTTTTTGAAAAAGAATCCACTACTTGTGGGTAATCAATAATTTTGAGGATCAAGCATGTCAGCCGTCAGCGCCCAAGACTTTCAGCCAGTCACCCCCATTTCTATGACGCAACTCGTGTCGAATGCTCATTCACTTGCTTGCAAAGTGATTCGCCGCAATGGTCAGGTGACAGACTTCAACGGCAGCAAAATTCAGGTGGCAATGACCAAAGCCTTTTTAGATGTGGAAGGCAGCAATGCAGCAGGTTCGGCACGCATTCACGATACGGTGCGCAAGTTGACCGAACAGGTGATTGAAGCCCTGCTACGTCGTACCCCCGATGGCGGCATGGTGCATATCGAAGACATTCAAGACCAGGTGGAATTGGCGTTAATGCGGGCAGGTGAACACAAAGTCGCCCGCAGCTACGTGCTGTATCGTGCGGAACGGGCGCGGTTGCGTGCCGAAAAAGAGTCAAAATCCAAGAAAAAAGGCAAAAAAGCCGAAAACGTGATTCACGTAAAATCCGCTACCGGCGATTTGAAACCGTTGGATGAAGAGCGTTTACGTAAGATTATCGCGGAAGCGGTTGATGGTTTGGAAGGTGTCAGTGCTGAACAAGTCATGACCGCCACCATGCGCAATTTGTACGATGGCATTTCCGAAAAAGAAGTTGCTACTGCGTTGATTATCAGCACCCGCGTCATGATTGACCGCGAACCCAACTATTCGCAAGCTGCTGCACGGATGTTGATGGACAGTTTGCGCCGCGAAGCCTTGAGTTTCCTTGAAGGGCAACACACCGAAGCGACTCAGCAAGAGATGGTTGCGCTTTACCCCGAAGTCTTGAAGAAAACCGTTCAGGTCGGGGTCAAGGTCGAGCGTTTGGCGGATGACTTGGGGCGTTACGATTTGGCGAAACTGGGCGCGGCACTTAAGCCGGAGCGCGATTTGCAGTTTACTTACCTTGGCTTGCAAACGCTGTATGACCGCTATTTTCTGCATCATCACGGAGTGCGTTTCGAGTTGCCGCAGGTGTTTTTCATGCGCGTGGCAATGGGCTTGGCGATTAACGAAGTCGAGCGTGAAGACCGCGCGATTGAGTTTTACAATTTGCTGTCCAGTTTTGATTTCATGAGCAGCACGCCGACGCTGTTTAACGCTGGGACATTGCGCCCGCAGTTATCGTCTTGCTACCTGACTACCGTGCCTGACCATTTGGAAGGGATTTACGACGCGATTAAGGATAATGCCTTGTTGTCGAAATACGCCGGTGGTTTGGGTAACGACTGGTCACGGGTGCGCGGCATGGGGGCGCATATCAAAGGCACGAATGGCAAATCGCAAGGTGTTGTGCCGTTTTTGAAAGTGGCGAATGATACGGCGGTCGCGGTGAATCAGTGTTTTGCGCCGGATACGCAGCTTCATACCGCTGATGGCATTAAAGCCATTCGTGACGTGAAAGCAGGCGATTTGGTGCTGGGTATCGGCGGCACTTACCGCGAAGTCAAACGTGCGATGGTTTACAACCAGCACGATGCAATGGTGGCGTTGGATGTGAAGCATTCGATTGAACCCGTGAAAGTGACCGCAGGACATCCGTTCTACGCGCTGCGCGGTGTGCCGCTGGAACAGGCGAACGATCGCACCGTTAACTGGTTGGCAAAAGGCAAGGTCAAGCCGGAGTGGGTGGAAGCCGGACAATTGCAGAAAGGCGATTACGTTGCACAAGTGATTCCGACCGAAACGGTGATGGTGGATGGTTTTGATGCTGACGATGCGCGGCTGTACGGTATTTTGTTGGGCGATGGTCATTTGTCCAAAGATGGGATGCAGTGGGGTGTTTCCGGCAATCCGCAAAACGATGCACATCTCTCTTTCGTGCGTGAGTATTTGGCAGTACGTGGTATTCACTCGTGGGAAACAGCGCGTGGTGAAACTTACGCGCAAATCCATTGGGCAAGTGGTTGTGGTGTTGTGCGCAATGCTACCAATGGGCGCATCGTAGGGGCTGGTGCAGCTACTTTGCCGTTTACCTATGATGATATTTACAACGATCAGGGTGAAAAGCGGATTTCACGCCAATTTAGTCATTTACCGCAACCGCAAACTTTGGCCTTGATTCAAGGCTTGCTGGAAACTGATGGCGGCGTGAGTCGCGGCAAAGAAATTTATTTCACCAATACCTCGCGTCAACTGGCGGAAGGGTTGCGTTATCAGTGCTTGCGTTTGGGTGTGCCGACGGCTGGGCAATACCGTGAGCGTGACAATGCGCATACAGGGACACGTTCTGATGGTACGCAAATCGAATTTAACGGTATTACCAAAGCGTTTGATATTCGTATTCCTGCTGTGCCAGAAATCGCGGCACTGGTGGATTGCCAGCCTATCGACAAGCGTAACTGGCTGACTTACAACGGTTGCGTCTTCAGTCGTGTACGTAGTGTAGAAACTATTCCAACCTTGCCATTTGTATTTGACTTGATCGTGGAAGGCGATGAGTCTTACATGACTACCGCAGCCTTGGCGCATAACGGTGGCAAACGGAAAGGCGCAGTCTGTGCCTATCTCGAAACTTGGCATATCGACATCGAAGACTTCCTCGAACTGCGCAAAAACACGGGTGATGAACGCCGCCGTACCCACGACATGAACACCGCCAACTGGATTCCCGACCTGTTCATGAAGCGCGTGGCAGCAGAAGCGGAATGGACGCTGTTTTCCCCCGATGATGTGCCCGATTTGCACGACTTGACCGGCAAAGCGTTTGAAGTGCGTTATGCCGAATACGAAGCCAAAGCCGCACGCGGCGATCTGAAATTGTTCCGCAAAGTACCCGCAGTGCAATTGTGGCGCAAAATGCTGGGGATGATCTTTGAAACCGGGCATCCGTGGATTACGTTTAAAGACCCGTGCAATGTGCGCTACACCAACCAGCACATGGGGGTGGTGCATTCCAGTAATCTCTGTACTGAAATCACCTTGCACACCAATGACAGCGAAATTGCCGTTTGTAATCTTGGCTCAGTCAATCTGACCGCGCACATCAACGACGGCAAACTGGATGTGGCGAAACTGGAATGCACTGTCACCACCGCGATGCGGATGCTGGATAACGTGATTGACTACAATTACTACAGCGTGCCGCAAGCGCGAAAATCCAACCTGCGCCACCGTCCGGTTGGTTTGGGTATCATGGGTTTCCAAGACGCGCTGTACAAAATGAACCTCGCTTACGCCACTACCGAAGCGGTCGAATTCGCCGATCAAAGCATGGAAGCGGTGTCGTATTTCGCGATTCGTGCTTCCAGCAACCTAGCGGCAGAGCGTGGCAAATATCCGAGCTATAACGGTTCGTTGTGGAGCAAAGGCATTCTGCCCATCGACTCGCTGGAATTGCTGGGCGAAGAACGCAGCGAATATTTCATCGTTGACCATACTCAAACGCTGGATTGGGATGCATTGCGCAACCTGATCAAACAACAGGGGATGCGCAATTCCAACGTGATGGCGATTGCGCCGACCGCGACGATTTCCAACATTTGTGGCGTATCGCAATCCATCGAACCGACCTACCAGAACCTGTTCGTCAAATCCAACTTGTCGGGCGAATTTACCGTCATCAACCCGTATCTGGTGCAGGATTTGAAAGCACTCGGCATGTGGGATGAGGTGATGATCAACGACCTCAAATACTTCGACGGCTCGCTGCAACCACTGGAACGCGTGCCGGACGCGCTCAAAGCCAAGTACGCCACCGCGTTTGAAATCGACGCACGTTGGTTGGTCGAAGCCGCCAGCCGCCGCCAAAAATGGATTGATCAGGGGCAATCGCTCAATTTGTACATGAAAGAGCCGAATGGGGCGAAGCTGGATAATTTGTACAAACTGGCGTGGGTGCGTGGGCTGAAAACTACCTATTACCTGCGTACTTTGGGGGCAACGGGGGCGGAAAAGACCAGTTCGGATGATTCTTCGGCGGCGAATAGCGTGGCGGGGATTAAGCGAGCAGCGAATTTGGTATCGGTGGGGTCGGAAGCACCGAAGGCGTGTTCGTTGCTGGATCCAGAGTGTGAAGCTTGCCAGTAATGCAATTGAGCATTGAAACACTTTGCTCCGAAGCTGCACGATTTGCTGCTCTCGAAAGTCAACATCCTGAGCCGTCGCTGTTTGGCGTGACAGACGGCAAAGCTGTCGGTACATATCTGGAGCACAAATTTCGTGCCTTTCTGCGTGGGCGAGGGTATCAATTCGAGGAGGGGAATTCTGCCAATGGCATCGACTTCCCCAGTTTGCTGGTCGATATGAAAGTCACCAGCATTCGTCAGCCGCAGTCATCATGCCCGTTCAGATCAGCAGAGCTGTTGAAGCACACACCAGAGCAGGGATATTTGAATATGCCCCGTCAACTAGGCTGTTTTTATGGTTTGACAAGCAATAGATTGATTGGGGGATTGTCGTTGTGATGGTTGATAACGTGAAATCAGTAGAACATCCACTGGCGAAAAACGTTAGTTTAGTTGGCATTAAGCATTCAGGAGAGTAAAATAAATGTTGAACTGGGATAACCCACTTGCCGCTCCCGTGCCGCGCACGAACGGCTACCAACCGGCTTTTAGTCTTGACGAAGTGTTTGTTGAAGAACCTACTGTGGAGGTAGATGAAAGTGAGCTCAGTGCAGAAACCCAAGGCGCAGTTAAATCGCCAACGGAGTCGCCGTCGGTTACAACGACGTTGACAGCAGCGGCTTCTGCCCAACGTGTGGAAGCCGTTAACACAGCACCAGAACCTTTCAAACCTCAGCAGCCGGTTCGTGCCGAAGACAAGCGCGTGATTAACGGCAGTGGCGACATTAATCAGCTCGCACCCTTCAAATACCCTTGGGCATGGGAATTTTTCCTCAATGCCAACAAAAACCATTGGACACCGCTCGACATCAATATGGCGCAGGATGTGCATGACTACCATCACAACCTCAGCACCGCCGAACGCCATGTTTACGAAAACGTGCTTGCTTATTTAACCACCTCTGACATTCTGGCGATGCGTAATATCGGTTTGGCTGTCATGGAAAAAATGACCGCGCCGGAGTTACAAATCTACCAAGCCCGTCAAGTGTACGAAGAAGCCTTGCATACTTGGACATACCAGCATTGCATCGAAACCATCGGTCTGGATCAGGCGGAAATCTATAACCGTTACCGCGTTGTGCCGGAAATCAACGGTAAAATCCAGCTTGCTAACCGCCGTTTAAACGATACCTTGCGCCATGATATTGACCTGAAAAACCGTGATGATTTGCACAATTTTGTGATGTCGTACACGTTTTTTGCGGGGATTTTTGAGGGTTGCTGGTTCTACAACGGTTTCTCGCCAATTTTTGCGTTGCAGCGTCGTGGTTTGATGAAAGGTACGGGTGAGCAATTGCAATACATTATGCGTGACGAAGTGTTGCACGCATCGTTTGGTATTCGCGTGGTGCGCCAGATTATGCAGGAGGAAAACGTCACACTCGACCCGCAAGCGGTGCGCGATATGTGGGATGAGGCAGAGGCGGCGGAGATCAACTATGCTAAGTACATTTTGCCGACTCCGATTTTGGGTTATAGCCAGCAAGACCATCACGAACAATTCCGTTTTATTGCGAATCGTCGGGCGCGTCAGTTGGGCATGGCAGAACCGTTCCCCGGAGCGCAAAACGCACTGCCTTGGTTGGACGAGCAGTCCAATATGCGTAAGGAAAAGAACTTCTTTGAAACCCGCGTGACCGAATACCAAACGGGTGGGGCGTTGAAGTGGGACTAGTGTGGGTGAATATTGAGCGATTTTAGTCGAAGAGCGGATTATGCTCTTTGAGTTAAGCCATTCCTTGTTTTTTCGATGCTACTCATTCAGTTTGGTTATTTGCAATTTTTCTATTTACATATATATTAACACATGAGTATTATCTGCGACCGAGACGATGCCCCGAAAATTTGTTATGACACTGATGATGTCAAAGGATGTGTCGTCATAGGAAGTAAGGATGCTGAAGAAACCTTGCAGGCACTGCTTGATGAACATGGTACTGCACAAGCTAGCATGTTTGCACAAATGGTAGCGCGTTTGAAAATGTTATCCTCACAAGGTGGATTACGAAGCCCGGATGTTATGAATACTGAAGGGCATGGTTTCTTTGCTGTGAAAACTCGCAATGGTTTGAGGGCTTATGGTTGGTTTACTCAGTGTGCAGGAAAAAATGTTTCATAATCAGCCACTTTATTTATAAGAAAAAAAATAAACTTGCGTCGGAAGATAAAGATCGAATGTTGAACGTGAAGCGGCAGTGGGAGATAGATAGATGGGCAGCATGTTGACAGAATGGCTAAACCAAACTGAACAGAACAAAGTATTACTAGTAGAAGAAGAGTTGATTCTTGCCTCTACGGAGCAAATTTGGGAGTTATTGGAACGAAAAGGATTGACTAAGGCTGATTTGGCTGAACGTATGGGCAAAAGTCGAGCTTTTGTTTCACAGATACTGAGTGGTACTAGGAATATGACACTCAGGACTTTGGCAGATGTGGCATTTGCTTTAGGAGAGTCTGTGACCGTGAAGATTGGTTCTGGTGTTAAGACAGAATCATTAATACATTGGGAAAAAGGTGAGCTTGCTCCAATGACTAATGTGATTAAATTTCCAATTAATTTTGATGCAAATGCCTCAAATAGTAGTTGGTACAGCCCCAAACTAAAAGCGGTATAGGTTATGAACAAGGATTTGCTGCAAGAGGCGAGTCAAGCATTGATGATAGTCGATGTTTTTCTTGCGACAAGTCACTCCTGCTTGAAGGATGGCTGGTTGCCGTTCTTGCCTCCTGAAAAACAGTTAGAGATTCAGTTTAGGAATTCTCCGAAAACTTTTCGTGTTCATACTTTGGACGCACTAGGTGTTGGGGATACAGATATGATTGAGTTTTCCTACGATGTCGGCTTCCGATTTATCCCTTCAGATTTGGATGAGGCGATTTTGCAAGACGATAAAATATTAGCTGAGCATGTTCTAGCAGAAGTTACAGCTACTTTCATCAGTGTATACAAGCAAAGCTCTTCTGTTTCGACAGAGGCTCTTAATGAGTTCGGTACTTATAACGTGGGATATCATGTTTGGCCGTATTGGCGAGAGTATGCCTCGAATATGGCAAATCGCTTACGTTTACCACATTTTATTTTACCCTTGTACAAACTGCCATCATAAAAAAGCCGTCATATAGTGGTTGAACGGTAAGCGGCCATTTCAGCACGTCTAGCCCCCGCGATTTCCACGCCATAAACTGGTTTCCAACCTAACAACCGAAGGAAACCCCTATGTATCAAGCTCCCCTGAGACCACCCCGATAGCGAAATGAATGTATAATCGGGGCAAGACACAGGAACTCAACAGTCGTAAGTTCTCCCCTCTCCCCCAAGCAGCATGAAATCCCTTA
>CAYQTB010000097.1:0-9032 GCA_964420315.1 uncultured Thiothrix sp.
AGGGAGGCTTTGCCTCCCGCGCTATCCTCCCCGCCCTGAAGGGCGAGGTTTGCCGCGCAACCTGATCAATGTTCGGGGAAGCCTTCAGCGCTCGTCGAATGCCTGAACCCAAACCATGATAGGGCGACACCCCTTCAGGTATGCCAGCACTTCCTGCCTGCGCCGGAACAAGGATTCATCACCCTGATGGCGGCAAGCACAGCGGCAACGTTTCCAGACAAAACCCAATGCCCGCAGCAAAAACCGCAGGCTGTCCAGGCTGAACACCTTGCCGGTTTTTTCCATGATGGTAGCTGCTGCCACTTTCAGTTGGTGGGGGTTCTTTTCCACTTCTGAAAATTTCGCTCAGGCGCACAACAGGATAGCCTCGACCACTCAACAACAGGGCTTGGGCACGCTCCCTCACCCGGTGACTGGAGTGGTTACGGTAGGCTTCGGTTAGCATCCGCTGTTCTGCTTCGCTCGACTGCCCCGCCAGCGTAGCATCGGTTAATGTTTAAGTTTCGACCGGCTCGATACCCGATACAACACCGGGATCGCAAACAACGTCAGTATGGTTGAAAACCCAACCCCCCACACAATGGCGGTCGCGACTGGTCCCCAGATCAGCGACTTCCCTCCCAACCCAGTGGCGAGTGAAAACAAACCCGCCATCGTGGTTAAGGAGGTAATCAACACCGGAATCACCCGCCGCCGCGCCGCATACACCGTGGCGTGCAACACACTCATCCCCAACTCACGCCGGTCATTTGCTGCTGAAATCAACACAATCGCCGAATTCACCGCAATCCCCGCCAACGCTACCACCCCGTACAGCGTGTACAAACTCAGCGGATTTTGCGTCACCAACAAGCCATACACCACACCGGTAAACGCCATCGGCACGGTAGACAAAATCAGCAATGGCTGCCAATAACTGCCAAACTGCGTCCCCAGAATCAAATACATCAAGCCAATACCAAACAGGAACAACAACCCAATAGCATCCATGCTTTCCTGAATATCATCGAGTTGCCCCGCAAAATCCAAGTCAATATTCGGGAACTGTGCCTGATACGGTTTCCACCCCTCCAGCAATAGCTGATTCGCCTGCACCGCATCCAACGCACATTGCGAATAATCCGGCTTTGCCCCGCTGAACACCGGTTGCAGACGGCATTCGTAAAACGGCTCATCCGGGCGTTTCACCAAATCGGCTTCCAAGGTAATCGCGCGACGGAAATTGTAATGGCGGATATTGCCCAACGACACCCCTTTCTGCTCTTCCACCAACTCGCGCAACGGCACACTGCCGCCATCTGCTGTCGGCAAGCGGAAATCCAGCAACTGATCCACCGTGCGCAAATCCCCCTCTTGGCGTTTGACGCGCACCTCCAGTTTTTCGCCCTGATCCTGCATATCCGCAACCACTTCGCCATCCACCAACAAACGCAAGCTACGGCTGACCTCATCCGGCGATACCCCCGCACGGCGGATATTGTCGTGACGCAAGCGCAAAGTCATTTCCATCTGACCGGGGCTGGCATCGTCGGTAATGTCTTTGAAACCCCCATTCGCAGCCATAATCTGCTTGAGCGCAGCGGTTGCGCCCTGAATTTCGGCGTAATTATCCCCGCGCACTTTCACACTAATCGGCTTCGCTGTCGGCGGTCCACCCGTCAATTCCAAAAACGCAATATTTACCGCCCCCGGCACATTCACCACATCGGCACGCATGTCTTCGATAATCGCCTTGACCTCGCGTGAATCGGACGAAATCGGATTCAAACTGACCACTATCTGCCCGTAGCGTGCCCCATACAGCGGCTCGGTTTCAGTAAACATCATCCCCGCGTAAGCCACCACCGAACGCGCATCGCCGGGCTGTAAATGCTTTTTCACTTGCTGCTCGACTTGTTGTACCTTTTGCAGGGTTTCATCCAGCGCGGTAGAACTTGGCATTTCCACGTTCACATAAAACAGCCGCAAACTGTCCGCCGCAAAGAAATTCATCGGAATCAAACCTGCCCCAACAACACCTACTGCCAACACAAACATCAACATCACTGCACTCAACGCTGCACGCGGGAAGCGTAACACTTTCACCAGCAAGCGAGCGTATTTCACTTGAATCCAATGCGTAGCGCGAGTCCGCATTTTTTGAACCCGTGACGGCTTATCCAAATTGAGTCCCGCCACGCCAACATGCGCAGGCAACATCCAAAACGCCTCAATCAGGCTAATCGCCAATGCCAGCGTTACCACCATCGGAATCACTTGCATGAATTTACCGAGTATTCCCGGCAACAGCATCAATGGCAAAAATGCCGCAATCGTGGTCAATACGGCAGTCGTCACCGGCAAAGCCACTTCACGCATGGACTCCACCGCCGCCGTCACCGCATCCATACCGCGTTGCAAGCGGTAATAAATAGACTCAACCACCACCACCGCATCGTCCACCAACATCCCCAATACAATGACAATGCCTAGCAACACTGTCACATTCAGGGTTTCACCCATGCCCGACAACACCCAAAACGTTGCCGCCAAGGTAAACGGAATACCAAGGGTGGTGAGTGCCGCAATCCTGAACCCCAGAAATAACCAGGTCACGAATAACACCAACACAAACCCCAGCAAAGCATTGCTTTCCATAATGCCAATCGCTTCACGGGTAGGAATCGTCTGGTCATCGACCAGCACCAGTTTTACGCCAGTGGCTCCGACTTGCTGGTTACGCTGGTCGATGTACGTTTTTAAGCGTTCCACCAAATCCAACACATTGGCTTTGTCTTCTTTCATCACCGCGAACAAGACTGCCGGTTCGCCATCCAAACGTACCTTTTGGGTGGCTTCGGCGCGAGCGCGTTCCACACTCGCCACCCGTGACAACGACACTTCGCCCTGCACACCGGGAACGGGCAATTCGCCCAAGGCTTGCGGATCGCTAGTTTTGCCGCTTAAGCGCACTAACCAACTTTGCCTATCCACCTCCAAACTACCGGCGGATAAATCCCGAAACCAAGCACGTACCGTGTCGCCTAATTGCCCCGGTGTTAAGCCTAGGGATTCCAATGCGACGGTATCAAACCGCACTTGCAGTTCTGGATCATCCAACGCCACGGGGTCAACCCGATCCACGCCCTTAATTTGCTCAAGGGCTTTTTCGATATTTTTGGCTTGTACCCGCAAATTTTCATCGTCAGCAACGCTTTGCACCGCAATCATCGCCGAGGGAAACGCATTCGCCGTGGTGATTTCCAATACAATCGAATCCACCGTTTCTGCTGGCAGCAAACTCTCAGCGTTCTGAATTTCACGACGCAGATCGGCTAGGCGTTTATCAAACGTGCGTTCATCAATGTCTTCAAAGCGCACCAACAAGCTGGAAATATTAGCGCGGCTATTGCTCGACACAAATTTCATATCGGGTATGCCGCGAATCGCGTCTTCTAACGGGTCGGTAATGCGTTTTTCCACGTCTTCCGCGCTCGCCCCCGGCAAGACGGTGATAATCGAAATCCAGTTAAAATTAATCGTGGGGTCTTGCTGGCGCGGCATGGTGTTATAAGCGGTAAAGCCAATAATCAGCACCAACACGAAAGTGAGATTCGCGAGAACATGGTTTTGTATAAGGCGGCGGTACATCAGGGTTTCTCCACCATCACGGCTTGCCCATCCCTTGCCCGCAAGCGGTTTTGGTCAATCAGGCGCACTGAGGTAGGCAAGTCGATCAACACCGGCTGCCCTTCTTTCGCATCGGGTAGCGGGTGAAACTTTGCAACACCATCGACTTCCAGCATCACCCCCAAACCACCTTCACGACGCACTACCCAGTTCGCCGGTAATGCCTGTAATTTACCTTGCCACACCACGCGCCCACTGCGCCCAACCGGCAAAGAATGTTCACCCTTGAGGGTAAAGCGCACCTCTTGCGTGCGGGTATTTCCGGCAATTTGTCCGACCACCGCACGGCGTTCCAGCGGAATGCTCACACCATCGGCAACAAAGCGTAACTCAGTCCCTTGCGCCTGATCCTGCACTTCATCCACCGACAAACTGGCGCTCACTTCCAGCGCTTTGTCTTGCAGCAATTGGAACGCGGGTGTACCGGGTGTGGCTTGCTGTCCCACTTGCACATCACGGCGGGTAATTTGTCCAGCGAAAGGGGCCTTGATGGTGCAACGTGAAACGGCAAGCTCGGCGGTATCGGTTTGGGATTTGGCAACTGCTACTTCGGCTTTGGCAGCTTCAGCATCGGCGGCGGCTTTATCCAAGACTTCAGCGGGTACAACGCCGGTATCACGCAAGCGTTGATTGCGCTGAAGTTGTGTGTTCGCTAATTGGTAACGCGCATTTGCGGCATCCACGCCTGCTTTGGCTTGGCTCAAGGCGAACAGATAATCGCGGCACTCCAATTCTGCCAATACCTGACCCGCCTGCACGGTATCGCCAGTATCCGCTCGCAACTGAGTCACTTTCGCAGAAATTTCAGCACTGAGCGTACTATCGTTCAAACTGATCAGCGTTGCTGTTACACTACGCTCAGATGCTTGCAAAACCTCCTCCAACGGTCGCACCGTCACCGTTAGGGGGTCCGCCGGTGTGTCAGCAACACTGAACCCAGAGAGAGAGGAAGTAACTATTCCCGTGAGGAGTGGGAGGAGTAAAAATCGGCGCAGCATCGGTATTATCACTTCTTAACAGGTTGCGAAACGTAAGGATGCAGGATATATAGAGTTTTGTACATTTTAGTTTTGTAACTTTGCACCGTAGACAGCGTTATGATCAACACAAACTAGGAGAGAAACCATGCCACAACTTTTTTCCGCTGACTGGATGAACGAACTCAAGGATCTCTGGAACGCTGATCCTGAAGTAAAAGACAAACTTGCCGCGATCGGGTTCAATTCCATTATCACCTGTGGCCTGAAAGGCGAAGCGAAGCCAATGGGCGTTTTCGTGGTCGAAAACGGCGAATGCGTTCGCGCAGGCGATTACAATGGCGAAACCCCGGATTGGGATATGCGTGCTGACCGTAAAGATT
This sequence comes from uncultured Thiothrix sp., assembly GCA_964420315.1. Lineage (GTDB taxonomy): Bacteria > Pseudomonadota > Gammaproteobacteria > Thiotrichales > Thiotrichaceae > Thiothrix. The sequence goes on from CAYQTB010000097.1 coordinate 5,030, forward strand.
GGATGAAATGGACCAAAGAACCGATGGGTATGGTCGGTCTGGGAACCGCTTACACCTTCGGCAAACTGAAATTCCTGTCAGGTGACTACGGCGCAATGCTCAAGAACCCTGCGATGGCAGGACCATTCGTAAAATCTTTCGCGCTGATGGCAAAGATTAGTACCCAATAAAATATTCGTCATTATAGGGAATAAAAACCTCAGGGAAGCCGTCACTCAATGGCTTCCTTGGACACTTACGGTAGGAGATTTCATGAACTTTATTCGCAATATTCTCGCCATTATTGGCTTGGTCGCCATTGTTGGCGGCGCATACGCTTACACCAAATTTGCCCCGATGATGGCTCAAATGGGCAACTTGGACATTAGTGCTGAAAAAGCCGCATTAGACAGCCTTGACCCCAAAGCAAAAGATGTTTACATGAATATGTGGACTAAGTTGAAAGAAACCGGTAACTCAGCGGATGCTACCGTGGTTAAATATTCATTGGCTGAAGGCATTTCCCCGGAAGATGCTGAAGAATCCATGAAATCCATTGCTAATAAGCACAATATTAAAGCCGTTGGCGAGCTGCCGCTGTCTGAACAAGTCAAGCTGGAAACCGGGCAAGATCAACGCTTCCTGAAAATCTACCAGTTCTGCAACCCGCAAACTGCCATGAAAATGGTCGATTTCAGCGATGCATTCGCCGCTTATCTGCCTTGCCGGATTGCGATGATCCAAGACAAAGAAGGCAAATATCACCTGTACTCCCTGAATATGGACATGATGATTTACGGCGGCAAAACCCTGCCAGATGAACTTCATGCCGAAGCGGTCAAAGTGCAAGAAATCATGACAGACATTATGCGGGGCGGTGCAGAAGGCGACTTCTAATTGCTTTCGGCTGTTTCATTATCAGACTGAGGGGGAGAACAACACTCCTCCTCAGTCGGTCCAAAGATCACGCCGAGCGTAATCAAGACGATACTCGCATACCACATCCAAAATCCCATTCCCAAATCCACAATTCGCGTATTGGCTTCCTGTCCCGGAATCTCGGTAAACCAGAAAGCTTGTCCCGCCAATAATACCCCTAACACCACCAAGAGCATTGCCCGATTCGGGTAGCGCGACATCAGCAGCACCCCCAACAGTTCCAGCAAATTGGCATACCAAGCAAATTGGAAGATACCGAACCCCAGCCAACCCGTAGCGGCAACCCAATAGCCCATCACCACCCCGCCATTACCGGTGTAGAACGTCACTTGAGTAAACGACATCACCCACAACAAACCACCTAAAAACAAGCTTAATCCGGGCAATGACAACCAATCGAATCTAATTATCCGCGACACTGTATTCATCCTGAGTTCCCAAACGTATCCATACCCAGTAATCATAGTCGCAAACCCGTCACTGACAAGCCTATTGAGCAAAGGCTACACACAACTTTCCCACACACACTGATTTCGTTTTGGTGCAAATGGCGCACCAAAATAATGCATAAAAATATCAACGCACAATAAATGTGATTATTTGGCATCCTAAAGCAGTCTTCAGCAAAAAAAATGCCTCACCCTCACCTATTTTGTGCATGACACCCTAGTCATTGATTATTCAGTGGTTATGATGACGCATCTTTTGGCTGTTAGGTAAGAGGTTCGGTATGGAAGAACTGGTTTCCGCATTAAATACCCTGTTCGTGCTAATGGGGGCTGTCATGGTGCTGGCAATGCACGCTGGCTTTGCTTTTTTAGAAGTAGGTACAGTACGCCACAAAAATCAGGTGAATGCACTGGTAAAAATCATTGTGGATTTTGCCGTTTCCACCATAGCGTATTTTTTCATCGGCTATTACGTCGCTTATCAGGTCGGTTTCTTTGAAAGTGCCGCTATTTTGGCGGAAAAAAATGGCTATGAACTGGTGAAGTTCTTCCTCCTCCTCACCTTTGCGGCGGCTATTCCGGCGATTATTTCCGGCGGGATTGCGGAACGTGCGAAATTTTACCCGCAACTGATTGCCACCTTCATTATCGTGGCACTGATCTACCCCTTCTTTGAAGGCATGATCTGGAACAATCTTTACGGGGTACAAGACTGGATTAAGGGGATGTTTGGTTACACCTTCCACGACTTTGCAGGCTCGGTGGTAGTGCACGCAATGGGCGGCTGGTTAGCCTTGGGTGCGGTGATTTTATTGGGGCATCGGCACGGACGTTACACCAAAGACGGCAAGCCGATGTCGGCACATCCGCCTTCCAGCATTCCGTTTCTGGCGATTGGCGCCTGGATTCTGACCGTTGGCTGGTTTGGGTTTAACGTAATGTCTGCGCAAAAAATTGAGGGCATCGGCGGCTTGGTTGCCATCAACTCGTTAATGGCGATGGTCGGCGGTATTATCGCCGCCTTGATTGCCGGTAAAAATGACCCTGGCTTCGTCCACAATGGTCCTTTAGCCGGTTTGGTTGCCGTGTGTGCGGGTTCTGATGTCATGCATCCACTGGGTGCGCTGGTGGTCGGCGGTGTCGCAGGCGCATTGTTCGTGTGGACATTTACCCTTGCGCAAAACAAATGGAAAATCGACGACGTACTGGGTGTGTGGCCACTGCACGGCTTATGCGGCGTGTGGGGCGGGGTTGCTGCGGGCATCTTCGGTCTGGAAGCCCTCGGCGGCATGGGCGGTGTCAGCTTCGGGGCGCAAGTGACCGGCACACTGCTAGGCGTGGCGATTGCGACAGCGGGCGGCTTCGTGGTGTACGGCATCCTCAAAGCAACGCTGGGCATTCGCTTATCCCAAGAAGAAGAATACAACGGTGCGGATTTGAGTATCCACAAAATCAAAGCCAACCCAGACAACTAAAGGTTAAACGCAGCTTTTAGTAAACTGGCATACAATCCACCCCATCGTTGATCACTTTGGGGTTTTTTGTTGGAAGCATTATTCATCTGGATCGGCATTTTGTCTGCCATCACCTTTGTACTATCACTGCTGCTATTGCCTTGGTTTGTCTGTCGTATTCCCGTCGATTATTTCACCCGTCCGCGTGACCCGCACGCTTGGCATGTCCTGTTGCAACCCCGTGCAATGGTGCGCAATATATTGGGGCTTCCCGTATTATTAGCAGGCATTGCCATGCTGGTATTACCGGGGCAAGGCTTAATCACCATTATGATCGGTTTGGGTATTATGATGTTTCCCGGCAAGTTTGAGCTGGAAAAATGGGTTGTTACCCGCAAAGGCGTACTAAAAGCCGTGAACTGGATACGCCAAAAATCACACCACCCACCACTAGACACTCCCCATGCGTGACGACTCATTGTATAACACCGTTATTTCAAACCTACCCAAATCTACCTATAGCTAACTAAAAGTAGTCATGGTGTTGAATTCCTGCTTCGTTGGGGCTGGTTTCGTCTTCGGCTTGCACCCAAGACCAGCGCCTTCCCCTCCACAGGCAGACACCGTGTAACTCACGGCGTAGTTGGCTAAGTTAATAGCCGCGTTCACTTCCCTATCGTGGACTGTGCCACAACAGGGACAAGTCCATTCACGTACCGATAGCGGTAATTTGTCCAACTTGTGACCACAAGCGGGATTGGAACAGGTTTTGCTGGAGGCAAAGAATCGGTCTACCACCACGACGATGACACCGCGCATCTCGGCTTTGTATTCCACTTGTCGCCGAAACTCGAAAAAGCCCCTATCACTAATCGCCCGTGATAAATGGCGGTTTTTCACCATGCCGCTCACGTTCAAATCTTCGATGCCGATGAGTGAAAAACGGCGTGTCAAATCCGTCGTGAGTGGGTGCAAGGTATTTTTGCGGATATTGGCGATTCGCGCATGGAGTTTCGCTAGCTTTGCCTTGGCTTTAGCACGGTTGGCACTGCCTTTGACTTTGCGGGACAGGCCACGGGATAGGCGTTGCAGCCGCGAAAGCAAGGCTTTATGCGGCTTCGCGCCTGCCACCACTTCCCCCGTTGACAGCGTTGCCAGTGCGGATACGCCCAAATCCACGCC
>CAYQTB010000098.1:0-9006 GCA_964420315.1 uncultured Thiothrix sp.
TGCAGTGTCTTTACGGCGCATATATTCGCGCTCTTTCTCCCTATCAAGTTCCCTCCCCGAATACAGCGGCATACTGGCGACAATGCCCACGTAGTTTGGGTTCCTCTGCATAAAGGTACGTAACCCACCACAGGATTTCGGTGATAGTGTTGATATGGCAAGCTAATTCCGAAACACCCCACCCCCGAATTTCAAGTCATTTCAAGCCACCGATTTCGGGGGGTAATGGTCAGGGAGTGGGTTTTCATTAGGTAGCCAATAACGTGAAAAATGTTAGCCAATATTAGCCGCAATTAGCCAATTTAAACAGTGAAGGATACGGGTGCTGGTGGGCGGTTTGGTGTAGTGCAAGATAAAAGTGTTGTAGAAAGTTGCCGCTAAGTCGATGACTTGCCAGCGTTTTTCTATCTACCACGCCGATTTTTCTGGTAGAACCGCCACCCTAACACGCTGATGTAACAAGAGAAAACCTTGTATAAGCCGATTATTTCAGCCCCTCATGCCTGAAATAGTGACACCAGCGGTGTCACTATTTCCCCTGCCCTACAGCTTGCGTTTCCGCGTTTTCAGATACCCTGCCCGCTCCGGGTGTTGGGCGTTATGCCACGCATCCTTACACGCGGTTTTGCAGAATGTGTGCCATTTGTTGACCTTCCTGAAGCGTGTCCCGCACTGTGGGCAATCCACTTCTTCCCCTGCTTTGGCTTCTGTAGCGTGCGTGTAAGCTGTAGTGGGTGTAGCTACACGTGCGTGTAATACACGTTCGTGTAGTGCGTCTGCGGTGCGTGTGTTACACGCAGGCGCGGTGCGCTGGTTGGTGTCCACGAAGCCGGGGAAACGGCCTTGTGGTGGCTGTTGCCATTTGAACACCGGGGCAGCGGCAACGGCGGGCGCGAGTTCCGCGCTGCTGGGGTGGGGCGTGTCCGTCAGGGTGGCGGTGCTGGTGGTTGCGCTGTCGGCTGGTTGGTAATCCGTACCCGTGAAACTGGCGTATTCCTTGCGTTTGTTCAGCAGGTGTTGTTCCAGCCCATCGAGCAGGGAATAGCAGTCCCGCAGGTTTTCACTGGCGGAAAGGTGCATCCGTTCAAACGCGATGGCGACCAGTGCCGCGATCAATTGCATGGCGATACTGGCGGGGATTCCCAAGGCCACAAACGCCTTTACCATCGGGTGCAGGTAGTCTTCTTTGAGCTGGCGTAACTGCGTTGCCAGCGCGTTGGCAGCGGTTGCATTGGCCTGTTGTGCTTGCGCGTTGGCGGCGGCTTTGCCTGCTTCCAGTGCCTGGATTTCAGCGGTGAGTTCTGCAATCCGTACCCGTTGCGCGTAACAGGTCTTTTTGCAGCTTGCCAAGTATTCGCGGTGCTTTGCCAGCTCGCCTTGGAGGTGAACCAGTTGCGCATTGTCCGCAGCGGCGCTGCCGCCGATCCCCAGTTTTTGGCTGGTTAAGGCGGTAAATGCTTTGCTGTTTTCGGCCTTGGCAAACTGGCTGTGCTGCTGGTTGCCCGTGGCGTTGTAGATTTCCGCAAACACCGTGAACGCCATGATCACGATACCCACTTTCCACACCGAACCGGAATAGCGGTACTTGGCCTTATGTTCGTAGTGGGCGCGTTTCAGGCGGGCAATGGTGACAGCCATCAGCCCCGCCATGACCAGCAGCAGGGCATACACCGCCAGCTCTACCGTGCCGTTTGCGCCGAAACGCTGGGCAATGAAGCTGGCAATGTGGAACGGGTCAGCGACGTAAAAGCCGACCAGAAACACAAACAGCATCAGCAGGGTGGCGAAGTCCGCCAGCCGCAAGGTCACGCCGTAGCGGGCAATGTCGAGCTGTACGGCATGGGTGCGCCGCTGGATATGCTCAATATCCAGAATCAGGGGTTGTGTGTTCATCGCTTGCCCTCAGTAAATCGCAACCAGAAGGCCATTAGCGGCGGTGCAGCGGTACAAGGTGCGGGTGTCCCCGACCTGCATCCGTACCCCGCCATAGGCAGCAAGGAAGGCGTACACGGGCAGGAACGCGGCATGGGGCAGGGCGGCAAGCCAACCCAAGGTTTGCACGTAAGCGGCAGTCAGCACCAGCAGCCACAGGCCGCCAGCGACGTGCAGCAATGCGGCGGCGATTGGCAGGAATAAAGGCCAGTCGATGCGTTGCCAGAGGGCGGCAAGGGGGGAATGTGGGTAGTTTGGGGTTCTGTCCGTCTCAAATTTGCGCACGGACGGGCGCACGTTGCTATCATGCGGGTGCATTTTCAATCTCCAATTCAGGTTGAAAGTGAAGTCCTGCCTCACGGATTAGGCCCCGTGGGGTAGGGCGACTTGTTACGTTACAATTTCCGGTTAATTACCTCCTTCAATCATCCAAAAGTGAACTTAGGTTACGCGCCATTTCTGCATTCTTGGCGTGGTTTGACTCAGGTTTTACCCCGTTGGCAAGCTCCTGCATTTTTTTCAGGTGGGCTTGTGTTGCCATTGCTTCCCGTTTGGCGGCAGCGGCTTCCTGTTGGTTTTTATTCTGCTGCTGTTTGGCTTTGGAAACCTCCCAAGCACCGCCCATGTCCTCCTTGATCGCCTTGTTCAGATAAGCGGGAATGTCCTTGACTGCCCCTTCCTGCTTTTTCGCAAGAGTGTAGGCTATGTTGCGCTCGATACGACGCACGCCATATTTGTTCTTGTACGTTTTAGCGGTTTCCACCGCAAACCCTAGCTCAACCAAACTGCGGAGGACAGGATGTAATTCATCGGCTGGCTTTGGTTCTGCTTGTTGTAGTTGTAACTGAAGTTGTAGCGTTTGTACGTCTGTTTCGGAACGGGTTTCTACTTCAAAGGTAATGCAGGTGACTTTTCGTCCGGTCTTGCCATATGCCACGCCCACAATTTTCAGGTCTGTCTGTTCCGTGATTTCTTCAGTAGCCGGGACAATAACCCGTTTCTTGAAATCACCAAACAAAGGGTACTCATCGACCAGAGCCAACAAACCACGCAACTCTTTCAGGGTGAAAGAACGCTCAAATCGGCCTGCTTTCGCCTTGTAGGCTTCCATCTTCAACAGTTCGTAAATGCGGATGCTGTACTGGCTCTTGAAGTTGGAAACATAGTTCAGGTCGTATTGGGTAAAATGGCTCTTGAGCTGTAATAGGTAGGGCTTTAACGACTTATCGAAGCGGATTTTGATCTTGCCAGAGCCTTTCACATATTCGACGTAGGAAAGCCAAACAGTTTTGGCAACAGACTTGTTGTTTTTAAGTGTAATAACCTTGCCTAGCAAGGTTTCCGCTGCCTGTTCCACATAACTATACAGGCTTCCAGTCAGCTCCAAGCCAAACTGTTCAGCAATACAGCCAACCTGAATTTCATAATCCTGAAAATCGTCATCTTCCGGTTTGATGACGGATGCCAACAACAGAACCAGACGCTGTTCTTCTAGGCTGAGCTTATAACGGGCTTCAATGAGCTCGTTACTCTTCCTGATAACCAGCGACTTGTCAGCAATCTGCTCGGTAGTAAGTTGACGTGGAGTTATTGATGTCATACTGGGAATTATAGCCGATGACATGAGATTTTCAAAGTCACATTAGAACAGACTCACGCCTAATCTGTCATAGTTCACGCCTAATCTGTCATAGTTCACGCCTAATCTGTCATAGTTCACGCCTAATCTGTCATAATTAGCCAAATTTTAGTTATTAAAAACAATGACTTAATGATGTCCTAAATAATTAAACATTGTAAATATATAAACACACAAAGAGAGGGCTTCTCTCAATTGGAAAAGTTAAGTGAACAAAGTAGGATTATTTTGTTTATTTTTTAAACATAACCGACTAAAACATTCCCATCTTATTAAAGACACTCCTAATTTGTCATAATTATAAGGAGTGCCTACGGCACACGTATTGAGCCGCTACGCGGCTTTTGGAGGTTAACCGATAGTCTATAGCCGCATACGCGGAAAACGGCTTGTAGGAGCTTACAGACTGGAAAAAAGAGGGCTTGCAGGGCGCGAGGGAGATTGGTGGTTTCTGGAAGGCCATCGCCTTGAAAGTGAAGTCCTGCCTCAGAAGGCTCAATTTCTGGGGTAGGGCGACTGTTACGTTACATTTTTGGGTGTGGTCATAACCTCCTTAATTGTCGGTAAACCTCATCGTCGTTGCGTTTACCAATCAGGATTAATTTTAGCGTGTCCTCTTCCACTTGGTAGATGATTCGGTATTCTCCGAAATCGACCCGATGGTAAGGGTAGCCTTGCAGTTGCTTGGAATCTTGGGGAAAGGGTTCAGTCAGCAGTGCCAACACCGTAAGCCATACCTGCCGGAACTGTTTCGGTGGCAGGTCTTCAATGAACCGCACAACCGCCTTGGTTGGCTTAAGCAGCAACACTTAGCTTGCCCTGCATTTTGCTAAACCACTCTTGGCTTTCTGCCTTGCTGAGAAAACCTTCTGTTGCGGCTTTGCTCGCCATCTCACCCCAAAACCTGTCTTCCAAGGCTTTAAATCGCTCATATTCTGCAAAAGAGATCATGACAATGGACGGGATACCGGAACGCTCCACCATGATAGGCGCGTTTGTCCGTGCTGCCGTTTCAGCCAATGTTCCGAAGAGACGCTTAGCGTCGGTAGAAGATACGACTTGCATACTTAAAATCCCTCAACTTAACGTTGAATATGTTAATTAACTAGCTTAGATTACGCAAGGATTAGATAAGTCTAAAGGAATGCACCGCAATGTCAGATTTTCTGGAACGGATGGTTAAAAAATCAGAAGAAAACCTGAAAGCCAAGGCTAAACAGCAAAAGGCTGAGGTTATCCAGTTGCCGCTATGGGCTGAAGAGAAGTGTGGAATACCCAACGGTTTTTTACGTTCTGCCCTGTTCGGGGCAATCCGTAAAGGTTCAAGACGCTACCTACAACAGGAAAAAATGGCTTCCCTTGACGGTATCGAACTGATCTATACCGGGCAACGCCTTGACCAAGGCGACCTCGATGTGTGGGCAGGTGTTGTGCAATTTGCCCGTCAGCAGGGGTTAGGTGAGCAGTGCCGGTTCACGGCTTACGCCATGTTGAAGCTGCTGGGAAAAGTGGATACCGGAGGCAATAGGGAAGTTCTGGACAACCGCCTAACACGAATGAAGGCAACCGCTGTCCGCATCAAAGCGGGGCGTTACAGTTATGAAGGCAGTTTACTGGATGCTATCTATCGGGACGAGGAAACTAGGGAATACGTTGCTGTCCTCAACCCCAAAATGCACGTTCTTTTTGCTCCTGACCAATTCACTCAAGTTGATTGGAACATCCGCCAGACTTTGGACGGAAAGTCTCTTGCCCAGTGGCTGCACAGCTTCTACGCCAGTCATGCCAAACCTCTACCTATCAGCATTGCCAAATTACACGAACTCAGTGGAAGTGAGGCCGGGGAACTCTGGAAATTTACGCAAACCCTGCGAAAAAATCTTGATCATCTGATAGATGCACATCAGCAGTATTGCCAGAGTTTCAGCTACGAGATTAAAGGCGATTTAGTTCACGTCACTAGGACACCCAGCAAAAGCCAACGTTTACATATCGCTAAGAAAGCACGGCAAAACAAGAAGCCAACCCCCTGAAAAATACCGTCATAGCAGGTAGGCGATACCGTCATAGCAGGTAGGCGATACCGTCATAGCAGGTAGGCGATACCGTCATAGCAGGTAGAATTAAAAGCGCAAAAACCACATATAACTAAATGATAATAAAGAAAATTGTGCAAAGCAGCAAAAAGTCCCTAATCTTCTATAATCTATATATAATCCAGATTCTCCCCGACCAAATGACCAACCCCGAAACACTGAGAAACCTATTAGGGAGCGGCTAACGCCGCCAGTTTTAGGGGTGCGTAGCACCCAAAAGGAGTGCCTACGGCACACGTATTGCGCCGCTACGCGGCTTTTAGGTGCTAGGGGTGATTCCCCTAGCCGCATACGCGGAAAACGGCTTGTAGGAGCTTACAGGCTGGAAAAAAGAGGGCTTGCAGGGCGCGGGGAAGATGAGTGGTTTTTGGAAGGTTATCACCGCGCTGATAGAGTGTGCCAACGGGAACAGCGGAAAGAAGAAAAAAAGGACATTTTTGCCCAAAGGCACGAATCGGACTATTTCAAAGTATCGGGTTCATCCCAACAAAGGTACGTAACCCACCACAGGAAACAGGGTGAACTTAAACAAAAGTACCAAAAGTCCTACAGGGTCTACCCTCAGTTACCCACCAATGTGGCGGATCGTGACAGCTTCGTGCTTACTGGGGTGGTTACGGTTTAGCGTAAGTTTCCGTTCCATTGGCCTTCACATAGAGTTTTGCCTGAATCGTAAATACGATTTTGCGATTAACTACATTTAAAGAAACTTTAGAAAATTGCCAAATATACGAAGCTATCGTATAGTTTTGCCGTCCAACCAAAGGAATTCCCATGCCCCAACTGCCCAGTTTCATAGAATTGCCGTCTTTCGAGCGGTTCCGCGAGGATTATCTGAGCGATGATGAATACAGGGATTTCCAGCTTATGCTCATCGGTGATCCAAAAGCTGGGGATGTGATTGCCGGTACGGGTGGGTTGCGGAAAATCCGCTTTGAGGACAAACGGCGCGGCAAAGGCAAACGTGGCGGCTTGCGGGTGATTTACTACTTCCAGACCAGTGCGGTGGAGTTCCTGCTGTTTTCGATCTACGACAAAGACGAAGCCAGTGACCTCAGCAGTAAGCAAAAGACTGTGTTCAAGGCTTATCTGGAATCTGAACTGAAATTGCGGTATCCGAAGTAACGAGGGTGAATGAGTATGAAAAAGCGCAACCTGTTTGATGAACTGATGGAAGGTGTGGATGCGCTCAAAGCAGAGCGTGAGGGCAAAATTACGCTGAAACGTATCCAACTGGAACAGCATGAAATGCCAGTTATCACACCTGGTGAAATTCTCCAGTTACGCGAAACCTGCCATCTGTCACGACCTGTTTTCGCCCATGCGATCCGCACCAACCCGCGCACGGTGGAAAGCTGGGAACAAGGTCGTAGCAAACCCAATCCCCATGCAGTTCTGTTGATGCGTCTGGTGGAGAAATACCCGGAGACGTTAGAGCATTTGCGGGCTATTTGAACCTTATCTGGGTCGGGTCAGTGGAAACGCTCTTCTAGCAGTGCACGGATTTCATCCGCCATCTTCACCCCACGGCTGGCACAGGCCGACTTGATGCGTCGGTGCAGTTCTTCCGACACATCGAGGGTGAGGCGTTTCATTTTCATTTCCGGGGTGGGTTCTGGGTCTGGTGTTGCCCGGTTCTTGACCCAATCATCCGGGGTCGGGGTTGCTTGCGGTTTGCCGCCAAAGGCCACTTTTTTTCCTGTCATGGTGCATACCCTTTTAATTCATCCAACATTGCTTTGACTTCGGTTTCCGCACTGCCGCCGGGGTCGGCTTCACCTACCGACAGGCCACGGGCGGCGGCTTCGGCAAAGATCACCCGTTGGGTAAGGGCGGCTTCCAGCACGGGCAGGGCGTAAGTGGTGAGTGCGTCGCGCACGTCACGGCCTATCGCAGTATTTGCGATTTTACGATTAATTACAAAACAACATTTAAGATTTTCTTTGTAAACAGTGGCTTCCGCAATCAGTTTGACCACTTCATCGGCTGCCCACACGTCATAAGGCGAAGGCTGCACTGGGATCAGCACCACATCCGAAGCCATGATGCAGGAACGAGCCAGTTCGGTGACACGGGGTGGGCCGTCAATGATGATGTCGTCGTAGCCATAGCCGACCGTGCCAATTTCGCGGTGAACAGTGGGGCGGGGCAAGCCAACCACCGCAAACAACGGGTTGCCTTCCCGTGCTGCTGCCCAATCCAACGCGCTGCCTTGAGGGTCGGCATCAATCAGCAAGACCCGCCGCCCTTCGCTGGCGAGTGCCGCCGCCAAGTTCACCGACAGGGTGGTTTTGCCAACCCCGCCTTTCTGGTTCAGTACCCCGACAATCATCCCGGTATCCTCTTGCTGATGAATCGTAAAAGCGTATTTGCAGAAATGTAGTTCATGCAAACGGTGACTGCAACCGGATAGCCGCTAATATAATCAATCAGATAGAAATATGCTGAAATACAGAAATGTAATTTTACGATTTTACGTTTAAAATAAAGGGCATGGATACGCCAACCTCACAGCTTTGGATTCACCCGGAAAAACGCCGCTATTACCGCGTTAGGCTCAGTCGTGACCTGTTAGGCATGATCTGCCTGCACTGCACGTGGGGAGGGCTGGATTCAGCACGGGGCGGGGAAAAGCGCGAGGTGTTCAATGACTGGCAGGCAGCACGGGACAGACTGGAGCTAGTCGCCAAACGGCGCAAGCAGCATGGGTATGCTATCCAGTAGCTACCGTTCATCTGCTATTTATGGTGGATAATGAACAATGCCTTAACATCAAACCCAGTCAGATTGCATATAGTTTGACCATTTATGACCGTAATTCAAAAAAACATGACTGATTGTCCGCTGATGCATATTTCATATACCGCTCAGCAACATTGTTATGCTTCGTAATTGACTTTTGTACTGATGATTGTAAGGTACTCTGACCTGAACAAGTTTTTTTCAACAACTAAGGAGATACGCCATGATGAGAATCAAGGCTCTATCACTGAAGTTCGGGGAAATAAGGCTGTCCTTAGAGGAAGCTACAATACCATCCTATCTTGTGCTTGGCGGCTTAGTAGTGGTGGTGATCGTAGTCCTCTTCGGATCAGTGTAACCTGAACGGGAACGCGCTGAAGCGCGTTCCTTTTAACGCTATCGTGTCAAAACAAAAGTAAAACATTCTCTTATTCTTGTAAACGAATTTAATTGACTAAACCTTCTTAAAAGAATTTCAAACGGTTATCCTTCCACTCCTTGGCATCAATCACCCCTGACTGATACAGCCCCGCCCAGTCGTAGAAAAACGGATACCACCCAGCCCCGCCATGCGGCTTAAACAGCATTGCCAGCACC
>CAYQTB010000099.1:0-8997 GCA_964420315.1 uncultured Thiothrix sp.
CAGGAAACGGGCTTAGCCTCCTTTTGTCAAGAGCGTTTTAATGCGATTGCCCTAGCCCTTCCCCCGCAAGGGGTGAAGGGGGCTAAGAAAAACAATAAGATGATCTCTTATTCCCTCCACCCCTTGCGGGGGGAGGGTTAGGGAGGGGGGATGTTCGGAGTGTAATAGTTGGTCATACCACACTTTTAATCACGCCCCCGCGCTAACACTACCGTAGACGTGACGGTGCTCCTTGGGTATGATGCACTTGCTGCAACGCACCCGTAGCTCAGGGGATAGAGTATCGGCCTCCGAAGCCGAGGGTCGCTGGTTCGATTCCAGCCGGGTGCGCCAACTGTTTGTTTCATGGGCGTAACTTGCCAGAGGTGCAAGCCGGTGCATGAGTGAAAATGCGGTACGGGTAGCCTTGCGGGGGATGGGGTACGACAACTAGCCCACAAAGACACCAACAAAATTAGGGCAGTATACAACCGTGCGCAATACATGAAAGAACGCACACGCATGATGCAGGAATTATTAGGGAATTTGTCCTCCTCGCGTCAAACCGGTAGCATCCGCTCTCATGCAAATTCAAATCCTCGATCATCTTGATGCTATCCCCGCCGACCAGTGGAATGTACTGGTGCAGGACAACAACCCGTTTTTACGCCACGAATTTCTAGCAGCGCTCGAACACCACGGCTGTGTCGGCGAGGCGTTCGGCTGGTTGCCGCGCCATATTGCGATTTACGAGCACGATATTTTGGTCGCTGCCATGCCCTTGTACGAAAAGTACCATACCTATGGCGAATTCGTGTTCGATCATACGTGGGCGCAAGCGTATGAACGCGAGGGGATGAAATATTTCCCCAAATTGGTTTCAGCTATTCCCTACACCCCTGCCAGCGGGCAACGCTTATTGGTGCAAGTCGGGCGCGAGGCGGAACTGTTTCCCTACTTGCTCTCGGCAGTGACGCAAGTGGCAGAAGCCTTGCAATGCAGCAGTTTCCACTGCCTGTTTCCCCTCGCTGAACAACTGGAATGGCTAGCAGCGCAAGGGCTGACGGTGCGGCACGATTGCCAGTTTCATTGGCGCAATGCGGATTATCACTGTTTTGACGATTTCCTCGCCGCCCTTACCTCAAAAAAGCGCAAAAACATTAAGCAGGAACGCCGCAAAGTGGCGGATGCAGGGGTTAAATTACGCCTGCTCAATGGCAATACCGCCACCGCAGAGGACTGGGTGCGCTTCGCGTTTTTCTACCAACACACGTTTGAAAGCAAGTGGGGCATTCCTACCATGAACGTGGGTTTTTTCCGCGAAATGGCAACGGCGCTGGGCGAACAAGTGTTGCTGATTCTGGCGGATAACCGTGAGGGCGAATGCATCGCCGGTTCCTTGATGTTTGCCAGCGCCACGCGCTTGTACGGGCGGCATTGGGGCTGTACCCAAGACATCGACAGCCTGCATTTTGAAGCGTGCTATTACCAAGGCATTGAGCATTGTATCCAGCACGGTTTACAGGTATTTGAACCGGGAGCGCAAGGGGAACACAAGATTCCGCGTGGATTTATCCCTACCCTGACCCGTTCGGCGCATTGGTTGCGGGAAGACACCTTCCGGCAAGCCGTGGCGCGTCACGCCGAGTATGAAAAGCGCAGTGTGGCGGATTACATGCGTTCTGCCAGCGAGCATTTGCCGTATCGCGAACCCTAGCGCTTTTTACCTTTTTTGGCTGCCGCTGATTTTTTAGCAAGCTTTTTCTTTTTGCTGCCTACTGCTTTACCGGAAGCTTTGAGCTTTTTGGGACCGGTGTACATGCCTTCCAAGCCTGCAATGCTGCGCCAATACGTCATCGTCGGTACGGTAAAAATGCAGCATAGCCGATTATGCACAGCAGGCGTAGGGGCAAACCACAGTGTCTACCTTACGTTGCTTATTTGAAGACCACGGTTTTATGGCCATCCATAAACACGCGCCGCTCAATGTGTAGCCGCACGGCTTTGGCGAGAGCATTGTTTTCGAGGTCTCGTCCCAATGCGGCGAGGGCTTCGGGCTGGTAGGTGTGATCAACGCGTTCTACCGCTTGCTCAATAATCGGGCCTTCATCCAAATCTGAGGTAACGTAATGCGCGGTAGCCCCAATCAGCTTTACTCCACGGTCGTGGGCTTGGTGGTAAGGGCGTGCGCCTTTGAATCCGGGCAGGAACGAGTGGTGAATATTGATGCACATGCCTGCTAATTTGCGGCACGTCGCATCGGAAAGGATTTGCATGTAACGCGCCAATACAACCAGTTCGGCTTGGGTTTCGGCGACAATTTCCAACATTCGCGCTTCTTGTTCGGCTTTATTGGTTTTGTCGATGGGCAAGCAGACAAAGCGGATGCCTTCGCGTTCCACCAAAGAGCGTAACTCCATGTGATTGGAAATCACGCAAACGACGTTCATGTTCAAGTCGCCTTTATTCTTGCGGTACAGCAAGTCAACCAAACAGTGATCGGCTTTGGAGACCATTAGCACCACGCGGGTGGCACGAGTGGCATTGGTGATACCCCATTGCATTGCGAAATTTTCGGCAATCACCGCAAATTGCTGGCGGAGTGTGTCAATTGCAGGCGATAACGGGTTATCGCGGCGGAACATGATCCGGCAGAAAAATTTCTGAGTCATCTCATCATCGTATTGTGCCATTTCAGTAATGTAGCATTGGGATTCTGCTAAAAATCCGGTGACAGCAGCGACAATACCCGTTCTGGCGGGACAGGTGACCGTGAGGATGTAATTGACTTCGGTTGTCATAACTGGTTAATTTTTTGGTAAAGCAAATCCCAAACGCCATGCCCCAGTTTTAACCCACGGTTTTCAAATTTGGTGAGTGGGCGCGTGTCTGGGCGTGGTGAATAGGGTGATTCTGCCGCAAGATTAACGAAGTCCGGGCTGGTTTGCATAACCTCAGCCATGTATTCGGCGTAATTTTCCCAATCAGTGGCGATGTGGAACACACCACCGGCTTGCAAGCGCGAGGCTAATAGGCTTACAAACGGTGTTTGCACGATACGGCGCTTGTGGTGCTTTTTCTTGTGCCAAGGGTCAGGGAAAAACAATTGCACCCGATCCAACGAATGCGCGGGGATGCGTTGTTGCAGGATTTCGACCGCATCGGTGTTCATCACCCGCACATTCTGCAAACCTTGTTCGCCGATCAGTTTGAGTAAATGCCCCACACCGGGGGTATGCACTTCAATGCCGATGAAATCACGTTCCGGCGCGGCGGCTGCCATTTGCGCGAGCGAATCGCCATTACCAAAGCCGATTTCCAGTGTTACCGGAGCAACTCGCCCAAATAGGGTAGGGAAGTCGAGCGGCGTGTCACTGGGTTTGATACCAAAAACTGGCCACAGGTTCGTTAACGCATCTTCCTGCGCCTTGGTGACACGCCCTTGACGCAAGACGAAACTCTTAATGGCGCGATGCGGTGCTGCTGTTGTATCCATAACTCTGCCAGTGTTTAGAAGAACGTGCCTTCCAGCGGCGAGGAGGCTGAGGCGTAGCGTTTACGCGGCATCCGCCCTGCAAGGAAGGCTTCACGCCCGGCTTCAATGGCTTTTTTCATGGCAGAAGCCATCAATACGGGGTTTTTTGCGCCTGCAATTGCGGTATTCATTAACACGCCGTCACAGCCCATTTCCATCGCAATTGCCGCGTCAGAGGCTGTGCCAACACCGGCATCCACGATAATAGGAACGTTAGCGTTTTCAATGATTTCGAGGATGTTGTACGGGTTGCGAATGCCAAGCCCAGAACCAATCGGCGCTGCCAGCGGCATGACAGCCACACAGCCGATTTCTTCCAATTGACGCGCAATCAGCGGGTCATCGCTGGTGTAGACCATGACATCAAAGCTATCTTTTACCAGAATTTCAGCGGCTTTCAGGGTTTGAATCGTGTCAGGGTAGAGGGTTTTGGCATCGCCCAACACTTCGAGTTTGACCAGCTTGTGACCATCCAGTAATTCACGCGCTAAGCGGCAGGTGCGCACGGCATCATCGACGTTGTAACAGCCTGCGGTATTGGGCAGCAGGGTGTATTTATCCAAGGAAATCACATCCAGCAGGTTAGGTTCATCCCTATTCTGACCGATGTTGGTACGGCGAATCGCGACGGTAATGATTTGTGCGCCGCTGGCTTCGGTGGCAGCTTGGGTTTCTGCTAAGTCTTTGTATTTTCCAGTGCCAACCAACAGGCGGGATGCGTATGCCTTGCCTGCAATGGTGAGGGTATCGTGTTGCATGGTAAATTCCTTGTATTAACCGCCACCGATGGCGTGAACGATTTCAACCGTATCATGGGGTTGCAGGACGAAGGTGTCAAATTGACTGCGCGGCACGAGTTCTTGATTGATTTCGAGCGCGAGGCGTTTGCTTTGCAAGCCTAAAATTACCAGTAATTGTGCTGCGGTGGTGTCGGTTGCGATCGTGTGCGGCATGCCATTCACGAGTATTTCCATCACGGATACGCTCCCTCAATACTTTGACTTTTGGGGAATTCTTCCAGCAATAACGATTTACTTTTCATGCCATCCGGCTTGGGTAGCCCCATTAAGTGCAATACTGTTGGTGCAAGATTGCTCAAGCCGCCTTCGGTCGACAACCGCCAGTTGGATTTGTCGATAACTAGGCACGGCACGGGGTAAACGGTGTGTTGGGTATTGGGTTCACCGGTTAGTGGGTCAATGTATTCGTCGCAGTTGCCGTGGTCAGCGGTCAAAATCACTGAGTAATGGTGAGCAACAGCGCTATCTAATAAACGCCCGACTTCACGATCCAGTGCTTCCACCGCTTTAATCACCGCACCGGGGACAGCGGTGTGACCTACCATGTCGCCGTTAGCGAAATTCACTACGATGAAGCAATATTTATCCTGTTCAATCGCATTGATAATGGTATCCGCGACTTCTTTCGCGCTCATTTCGGGCTGAGCATCGTAAGTTTCCACTTTGGGGGAGGGGATAACGATACGTTCTTCACCCGCGTAAGTGCGTTCGCGCCCGCCATTGAAGAAAAACGTGACATGGGCGTATTTTTCGGTTTCCGCACAATGCAGTTGCTTCAATCCCGCCAAACTAATGGTTTGTGCCAAATTGGTGGCGGGGCGTTCGGGCGAAAAAATCACGGGGGCAAGCAGGCGTTTGTCGTATTCCGTCATGGTGGTGAGCGAAACCGGCTCAAAATCACCCCGATCAAAATCGGCAAAGTCCGGGTCAGCCAAGGCTTTTGCCATTTGACGCGGGCGGTCATTGCGGAAGTTGAAAAACAGCACGGTGTCATTGCTTTGGATGCGTTCCGCATTCGGCATAATACGCGGCTTGATAAATTCGTCGGTTTCACCAGCGGCATACGCATCATCGACTGCTTGTAAGGCACTGCTGGCGGGCGTGCCGATGCCTCGTACCATTGCATCCCACGCCAGTTTGGTGCGTTCCCAACGGTTATCCCGATCCATTGCATAAAAGCGTCCGGTAACGGTCGCAATTTCACCGCCGGTCATTTCCATCACGTTTTGGATTTGCTGAATAAATTGCTTGGCAATCTTCGGCGCGGTGTCGCGCCCGTCAGCAATGACATGCAATACGGGCTTTACATTGTGTTCCATGCAGGCTTTTAGCAGGGCGATGATGTGGGTCATGTGACTGTGTACGCCGCCATCCGACACCAAGCCGAGTAAATGCAGCGGGCGTTTGTCGGCTTTGGCACTGCTTAACGCATTCAATAGGGAGTGGTTTTTGTAGAAGCTGCGGTCTTCAATCGCATCCTCAATACGCACCAAATCTTGCCGCAAAATCGTGCCACAGCCAATGGTCATGTGCCCGACTTCAGAGTTACCCATTTGCCCATCCGGTAGCCCGACCGCTCGCCCAGAGGCTTGCAGCGTGGTGTGCGGGTAACTGCCGAAATAACGGTCAAAATTGGGCGTATTCGCTTCATGAACCGCGTTAAAACGTTTGCTGGGGTTGACCCCAAAACCATCGAGAATGACCAGAATGGTTTTGCGGCGTGGCACGTTAGGGTGTCTTGATTTCACGATTTTTTCCCGTCTTCTTGCTTACGGAAGTTTTCTTCCATGCGTTTAAACTCTTTATCCATGCGTTCCAGTTCCGCTTCCATTTCTTCATCGGTCAGGGGGCGGAAAGCGTCATCGTCAGTGGATTGTACCGGCACGGTTTCCTCGAAAATGTATTGGTCATTTTCCCACGCAGTGGTGGCTACCGCAGCACCGGTGGCTGCGGTAGTGGCAGGCGCAGCCGGTGGTTTGATTTCACGCTGGTCTTCGAGTTTTTCGCGGGCTTCTCGCTCTGCGCGCGCTTTCTTGAGGTGTTGATCGAACAAGCGACTCGCCAGTAAGCCCACTTCAAACAATAACCACATAGGAATGGCTAACATGACTTGCGATAAGACATCGGGCGGTGTTAGCAGCATCCCAAAGATAAATGCTCCGACAATTACGTAGGGGCGGGATTGTTCCAGCGCCTCACGGCTGGCAATACCGGTAGTGATTAATAAGAGGGTCGCTACCGGCATTTCAAAACCAATACCGAATGCCAAGAACATCATCATGACGAAATCGAGGTATTCGGCAATATCCGGGGTCACATCCACGTTGGTTGGCGCAAAACTCGGTAGGATGCTAAACATCATCGGCAGCACGAAGAAATACGCAAATGCCATGCCGACATAAAACAGTGCCACACTGGAGAGTAATAGCGGCGTGATAATTTTCTTTTCGTGTTGATATAAGCCGGGAGCGATAAACCCCCATACTTGATGCAACACATACGGCAACGCCAGCACAAACGCCACCATGAGCGCGAGCTTGTAGGGAATAAAGAAGGGGGAAGCCACACCGACAGCAATCAGTTTTTGCCCTTCCGGTAGATGCCTCACCAATGGATCGGATAACAGGTTGTATAACTCCTGCGCAAAGGGCATCAGGATCAAAAACACAATGCCAATCGCCAGCACCATGCGCAACAGACGGTCACGTAATTCCAGCAAGTGTTGCAGGAAACCGAGTTCCTCGCCTTCGGGGGGCGGTGTGTTAGGGTTTTTCGTCATGTGGCTTGGTGGCGTCTTCAATACTGTGGCGCACGTCGGCGGTGTTTTGTTGCATCAGGTCACGCAAAGAACGGATTTCTTCTTCCTGTTTGCTCAACATGCTGCGCATTTCTTCCGTGCGTAACTCGCGCTCAATATCCGTGCGGGTCGTCGCAATAAATGCACGGGCTTTGCCCAGCAAACGTCCGGCTTTGCGAGCCAGACCCGGCAAACGTTCAGGACCAATCACCAATAAGGCAATGACCCCAACAACGAGCATTTCAAAGAAGCTGGCTTCAAACATGGGATGACCCTAGCATGAGTATCGGGCTTAAACCTTGTCTTTTTCTTTGGCTTCCACGTCGATCACACGCCCACCGGGGATGTTGTTTGGCGGGATATTGTTCGGTGCTTGTTGTGATACTTGTTCTGAGGTTTCTTCTTGCCCATCTTTCATGGACTTTTTGAAGTTTTTGAAGGTTTCACCGAGGTCACTGCCCATATTGCGCAGGCGCTTAGTCCCAAACAACAACAGAATAATGACTAGAATCAGTAACAATGACCAAGGGCTAATACTACCAAAACCCATTTTGTTTCTCCTGTAAGGTTAGTGTGTACGGCTGGCTTTTTCGACCAGACCAGAGACGCCAGAGCGCCGGGCTAATTCTGCCAGCACGGCATCAGGGTGTAAGCCCTGTTGTGCCAGTAATACCAAGGTATGAAACCACAAGTCGGCAATTTCATACACCATTTTATCTTGGTTTCCGTCTTTTGCCGCCATCACAGTTTCGGTGGCTTCTTCGCCAATCTTTTTTAAGATAGCATCCAGCCCCTTGCTGTAGAGTTTGGCAACATAGGAATTGTCTGGCTCAGCTTGTTTACGGCTTTCCAGCACTTCAGCGAGTTGGTTGAGTACGGTATCGTGTTTCATCACGCGATTATAACCTCATTTCAATGCCTTGTGCTGCCATATAACGTTTGGCATCGCCTACGGTGTATTCGCCAAAGTGGAAAATACTCGCGGCGAGTACCGCATCCGCCCCACCTTTGAGTACGCCATCGGCCAAATGCTGCAAGTTACCCACGCCGCCGGACGCGATGAGTGGAATACCCACGCGATCCGTAATCGCACGGGTTAAGCCAAGGTCAAAACCAACTTTCGTACCATCGCGATCCATGCTCGTGACTAGCAATTCACCCGCGCCGTATTGTGCCATTTTTTCTGCCCATGCAACCGCATCAATGCCGGTGCGGTTGCGCCCGCCGTGGGTAAACACTTCCCAACGATCCGGTTCGCCCGGTTCATTGACACGCTTGGCATCAATGGCAACAACGATGCATTGCGAGCCGAAATAGTCAGTGCATTCGCGTACCAAATCGGGGTTGGTAATCGCGGCGGTGTTAATCCCGACCTTATCCGCACCCGCATTCAACATGCGACGCACGTCTTCGGGTTTGCGGATGCCGCCGCCGACCGTGAGCGGAATGAAAACTTGCGAAGCCACCGCTTCCACCATGTGAACGATGGTATCGCGATTGTCGGAACTGGCGGTGATGTCGAGGAAGGTGATTTCGTCCGCGCCTTCGCGGTTGTAACGGGCGGCGATTTCCACCGGGTCGCCCGCGTCACGGATGTCCACAAAATTGACGCCTTTGACAACACGACCGTTGTTCACGTCAAGGCAGGGGATGATGCGTTTGGCTAAACCCATGAGATTGGCCTGTTGTTAAGAGTTCAAGCCTGTATCCTATGCTGATTGACCGTTGGTAGGCAATGCTTTGGCGCTTATCCTTTTTTGATTGGTTGCGCGGCAAACCTCGCCCTTCAGGGCGGGGAGGATAGCGCGGGAGGCAAAGCCTCCCTATGTTAGGAGTGTGTTTAGTGGGGTGTCTGCTGCTGTTCACCAATGCCGAAACCGCCACTG
>CAYQTB010000100.1:0-8924 GCA_964420315.1 uncultured Thiothrix sp.
AAGCCTAAAACTTAGGACTTTGTAAAACAAAATATTTTTAATGCGATTGCCCTAGGGGAAGGGCTGGGGATGGGGGGGGAGTTCGGAGTGCAGATATTGAAACAAAGCCACACTTTTAATCACACCCGTTAGCGCGGACAATTGCATTTTTTAGTGTGATTCAGGTCAAGTTTTCGCTGTAGACACATAGCGAATATTAGGGATTTTGAATATAATTCGTTGGTTTATGATTGTCTGATGTTTTTAAGATTCACAGATTGTTAGGCGCTTCACGCCCAGTCTACAGGAGGATATACGTGGCTCACTCTACACCTAAAGACCCTATGGCTACACCAATGCTGATTGGTGGTCTCGTTTTGATCGGCGCAGCGGTGGCTGTGTTGGTTTCCAATTTATTTAGCACCATTGAAAAGAACTCTATCAAAGGCGAAATCGATACCACAGCACAAGTGGCGGCGATAGAAGCCAACCTTACACCTATTGGCAAAGTTAACGCGGTTGATAAGTCTATCGTTAAAGAAGCGCGTTCCGGTGAAGCGGTTTACACGGCAGTTTGTGCAGCCTGCCATACCAGCGGTGTGTTGAATGCGCCAAAAATTGATGACAAGGGCGCGTGGGATGCGCGTGTTGCCAAGGGTTTGGATGGTCTGATGAAAAACGCGGTAAACGGCATTAATAGTATGCCAGCACGTGGTGGCGACCCGTCTATTACTGATGAAGAGTTGACCAATGCCATCATTTATATGACAGGGAAAGCAGGTCACAATCTTGCAGTAGCCGGTGGCGCTGCACCAGCGGCACAAGGCGGGGCAGCGCCTGCTGCTGAAGCTGCACCGGTTCAAGCGGCAGCGCCTGCTGCTGAAGCTGCACAGGTTCAAGCGGCAGTGCCAACTGCTGAAGCTGCACCGGTTCAAGCGGCAGCGCCAACTGCTCAAGCTGCGCCGGTTCAAGCGGCAACGCCAGTCGCTCCTGCTGCGGGTATCGACGGTGAAAAAGTTTACAAAGGTATCTGCTTCTCTTGCCACGATGTTGGCGTTGCGGGTTCGCCGAAACTGCGCGATAAAGCAGCATGGGCATCACGCATTGCTACCGGTGCGGAAGCGCTGTATGCCGCATCCATTAATGGTAAAGGCGCCATGCCTGCCAGAGGTGGTAATCCCGCGTTGTCAGACGATGAAATCAAAGCAGCAGTTGATTACATGATTGCCCAAAGCCAGTAATAACGGCGGTCATGTCGGTTGTTCATGATCGAACCAAGGAAAGGCGCTACAAAGCGCCTTTCTTTTTTGCAGTGTATGAAATTGCGGGTAGTATGCCCGCATGAAAACACCTAGCACTTCACTCACCTATTCATGGCAAGAACTGTTTCAGCGGATGCTCACCCACCGCCGGGAACTTGTCATTGCCAACTTGGTGGCAGTTTTCGCGGTACTCATTAGCGTACCGATTCCGTTGTTGATTCCGCTGCTGGTTGACGAGGTATTGCTCGATAAACCCGGCTGGCTCGTTGCGTGGATGCATGGTTTATTCCCTGAGGAATGGCACGGTGCGGTGCTGTACATCAGCTTCATCAGCGTGTTAACTGTTATCATGCGGTTAATCGCGCTGGCAGCGGGCGTGTGGCAAAATCGCGAATTCACCCTAATCAGCAAGGAACTCACCTACAGCATCCGCCGCCGTTTGCTAGGGCATATTCAAACGGTGGAAATGACCGAATACGAAACCCTCGGCAGTGGCACGGTCAGTTCGCGGCTGGTGGTGGATGTGGAAACCATCGACAATTTTCTCGGTATCAGCATCAGCAAGGCGATTATTGCCGTGCTCACCCTGATTGGGGTAACGGCGATATTGCTGTGGTTGCACTGGCAATTGGCGTTGTTTATTTTGCTGCTGAATCCGCTGGTCATCTTGCTGACCACCAAATTGGGTTCTTACGTTAAAGAGCTGAAAAAGCAGGAAAACAGCGCGTTTGAGTTATTCCAGCAAGCGTTGACCGAAACCCTCGACACCATTCAGCAAATCCGTGCCAGTAACCGCGCCAGCAGCTTTTTCGGGCGCGTGACCGAACACGCGCAACAGGTGAAACAACACGCGGGGCAATTTGCTTGGCGTAGCGATGCCGCCAATCGCTTATCTTTTACGGTATTCATCGCGGGGTTTGACCTGTTTCGCGCCGTTAGCATGTTAATGGTGGTATTTTCCGATCTCAGTATTGGCGAAATGTTCGCGGTGTTTAGCTACTTGTGGTTCATGATGGGACCGGTGCAGGAGGTCTTGGCGATTCAATACGGCTGGTATGGCGCAAAAGCCGCGTTGCAACGCATTAATACCCTGCTGGAGATGCAGCCCGAACCCGCTTACCCGCACACGCACAACCCGTTTGTCGGCAAAACCACCGTCAGCGTGCGGGCTGAACACATCACTTTTGCTTACGGCGACAAGCCGCCGGTATTGCGAGACGTGAATCTGACCATTCAGGCAGGGCAAAAGATTGCACTAGTGGGGGCAAGCGGTGGTGGCAAATCGACGTTCGTGCAAGTGTTATTAGGTTTGTACCAACCGCAGCACGGGCAATTGTATTTCGACGGTGTACCCGTAACGGAAATCGGCTTGGATGTGGTGCGCGAACACGTTGCCACGGTATTGCAACAACCCGCGCTCTTCAACGACACGGTACGTGCCAACCTGACCTTGGGGCGGCAAGCGCCGGATGCACAATTATGGGAAGCTTTACGCATTGCGCAATTGGATGACACCATTCGCGAACAAGCTCAAGGCTTGGATACCATCGTTGGACGGCAAGGCATACGCTTATCCGGTGGGCAACGCCAGCGCTTGGCGATTGCGCGGATGATTTTATCCAACCCCAGCGTGGTGATTTTGGATGAAGCGACCTCGGCGTTGGATACGGCGACGGAGCAAAAACTCCACGCCGCGCTGAGCGAATTCCTGCAAGGGCGCACCACCCTGATCGTGGCACACCGCTTGAGTGCGGTGCGCCAAGCCGATCACATTTTCGTGTTTGAAGACGGTAGCATCAGCGAACAGGGGAATCATCAGGAATTGCTGGAACAGGATGGTCTGTACCGGAAATTGTACGGTTAGGTGAATTCCCCGCTGTCAGCGCGTACCAGTCGAAGTGGCGAGTGGCTAACATCAACAGCGCGAGTACTGCAAAAATCAGTACGCTGCCCATCAGCAAGGCGTTTTCCTCTGCCTGCAAAATCAGGTAGAGCAGCGCATACAAGCCCGCCAGCCCCGTGCCTAGCAGCAAACCCAGTTTCGCGTACCATAACCGCGAGTTGCGGATTTTCCCAGCGGATTTGTTTGCCTTTGGTGTCGGCGATTAAATCCAGCAAGGGTTGGGTGTTGAAAGTGCCGCTGACTTGCAAATCGCTGCTGTAAACCGGCACGTCGTAAATACCCCGGTAACGCAGTGAACTGTCCAACGTGCTGGTGATGTCGAGCTGGTTGGGAATCAGGTGGAGGGCGTCCTGGTCGGTAACTTCGCGCAGGATTTCGCGTTCTTTGCCATCTTTGTCCTTGACCCGTTCTTTGACATTGTAAGTGAGTTGATAGGGGATGGTGAGCAAGGGGCCAGCAAGGGTTTGCATCCCCGACCAGCTTTGTTCGATGCTGCTGTAGGCTTGATGTCGCCAACTGACACGTTCGCCGACCAGCCCCAGCATAAAGGCTTGCGGGATCAGCAAAAACAAAATCAGGCAGGCAATAATGACCAGTTTGAGGTAATAACGCTGGTTCGGCACGGGATGCTCCTTGGGCTAGTGACTGGATTACGCATCATCATAAATAAGAATAATGGAGGTTTGATGCGGGTGGTGTGTAAAAAGCGTGGAGCAAGGTGCAGGTTTGGTGCAGAGGTAATTATGGGCGTAATATCCTATACTCTACTTATCAATTTTACGCCCATATTGTAACTGTATGCATAATCGAACCATTACTCAACGTTTGCAACACAAAGCCGCCTCCCGCTTTGGACGCATTACGGTATTAACTGGCGCACGTCAAACGGGTAAAACCACGCTGGTGCGTGCCTTGTTTCCTGATTACACCTACTTGACTCTAGATGACCCGATTACGCGCCCGGATTACGCCCGTCTGTCGGCAGCGCAATGGCAAGAACGTTACCCGCTGGTGATTCTGGATGAGGTGCAAAAGTTGCCTGCACTGCTGGATTCCGTCAAAGCGACCTATGACCAATACCCGCATACCCGCTACATCCTACTGGGGTCTAGCCAGATATTGTTGCTGGAAAAGGTGCAAGAAAGTTTGGCAGGACGCGCCGCGTTGATTGAGCTTTACCCGTTAACCTTACCGGAACGGCAAACGATGACTGCCGACGAAGCCATTATTCCGTCACGGCTGGTGCGTTTGCTTATGGGTGAACCTGCCAGTATTTTGCAGGGTATCCCGCTTACCGATACCGGTTATGCCAAGGCTGAAAATGCGTGGGCGGATTACTTGGAATACGGTGCAATGCCCGCGATTGTGGATAGCAGCGTGGAAAAGTCAGAAAAACGGGAATGGTTGCAGGATTATATTCGGACGTACTTGCAGCGCGATGTGCGTGATTTGGGGAATATGCGTGAACTTGAGCCGTTTGTACGGGCGCAAAAAGCCCTCGCGGCGTTGAGTGGTCAATTACTAAATGTCAGCGAGTTGGCAAAACAAGCGGGTATTACGGCGGTGACGGCGAAACGTTTCATCAGCTATTTGGAAATCAGTTATCAAGCAATTCAGCTTGCACCGTGGTTTCGCAACCTCAATAAGCGTTTGAGTAAATCGCCCAAGGTGCATTTCCTTGACCCTGGCATTCAGCGCGTTTTGCTCAATCGCACGGGGACATTCACCGGGCATGAGTTTGAAAGTGCAGTGGTGGCGGAGGTTTACAAGCAAATCAAAACGCACGCGCTGGCGGTGGATTGCTTCCACTTGCGCACGGTGGATGGGCGCGAGGTTGATCTGCTGCTGGAGCTGGAAAACGGTTACATCGCTATCGAAGTCAAAATGTCGGCGCATGTGAGTGCTGCGGATGCGCGGCATTTGCATGATTTGGCGGATTTGCTGGACAAGCCATTGCTGCACGCGCTGGTGGTATCGAATGACCCACGGATTCAGCAATGGGGTGACGTAACCGCTGTGCCTGTTGCGTGGTTGTTGGGGTGAGGTGTTTACAGCGTTACCTCAGGCATCATGCCCGCCTGTTCCAACAACCGCGCTACCTGTTGCCGGATGCTGTGTTGTAAGTCAGCCGCGAATTGTTGTTCAGCCGAGGTGTGCCATGTTTCTTTTGCCCACACGCGTGGCAATTGTTCCACGACCCGTTTGCACATAGCGGTAAGGGTAGCTTGCACCAAAGTACGCGGCAAGCCACAGCTTTCTACAAAATCGACCAATTGGAATGCCGAGATGTGGGTATCGAAATCCCCCCCAGTGCCATTGCTAATTCCTGTTGGTATTCGGGGTAGATGGCGATATTCACCAAGTCGTAGTAGGGCGCAGGCTCGATACCCTGTTTACTGACGAAAAAGCTGATATTTTTGCCGTGAGCATCCCGGTTGCTGATGATGAGGTTGAACAATACCCATGCCAGCACGGTTTTACGCGCTAGGGCGGGTGAACGGCATTGGTCACAGAAAGCGAATAGGCGCAGCAGGCTTGCACCGTCGCGTATATTGGCTACGTCGCGGCTGTTGCCGAAATTGCGTTCGTATTTGTATTCGGACGGTAAATCGAGTGCTTGGCAACCGTCGATCAAATGGCGGCGCAATACCGTATCACCTTGGCGTTTGCGGTCGAAGCGTGTCACTGAGTGCAAAATTCATTATCGGCATCCTCATGCACAATTAAATGTTTGCTTGCAAAGTCCCGAATCAAACAGGCATCAAGGCGCTGCATGTCGCGGGTTGCCTCACTTAATACAGTGAGCGGCACATGCACGTTGGAAAACTCACTGTTCAATAGCGTGAGTTGCTGAAGTTTCGCCAACGCAATCAACGGACTGGTGTCAGCGACGATAATGGATTTCATGAGTTGAGGTACGCGAGTTCCTGATCCAGCTCAGCAGGATCATAATTCACAACAGGAATACCCAAACGACTGACGTGTTCGGTAAATTCCGCAATGGACATGCGTGCCAGTTTGGATGCTTTACCCAAACTCATGCTTCCCGATTGGAACAGGTGGGTAGCGAGGGCGATATGCACACCAAACGCCAACAGGTTTTCACTGAACGGGACGCTGACAAACAACGGTTGCCCATGACGGGTGACTAACGCCAATTATCCTTGTTCGGCGGTGCGGCTGAGTTCGCCGGTATGTTCGCGCAAATCACGGATGCTGAAGGTTTGCATAGGATTGTCCTTCTTAGTTGTGTATACAAATGATAGCACAAAGTAGATGGGGGTTTGCCATCCCGATGACTGCACTTCATCACAGATATTGACGCAATTAGGCATGATCACCGCGCAGCCCGTCGCCTCGCCATAGGCAAGCCACGGCGCATACGGTAAAGTCCACCTCAACCCCCAATCAATAACAATAACGGACACACCATGACAACCGCAGCCCCCCAACTGATTCAGGCTACGCTTGCGCAGTTGAACAAGGTTATTCACGGCAAACCGCAGCAGGTACAACTCGCGCTCACCTGTTTGCTGGCAAACGGTCATTTGCTGTTGGAAGACTTGCCCGGCATGGGTAAAACCACCCTCGCGCACGCATTAGCACAGGTGTGCGGCTTGGAATACAAGCGCGTGCAATTCACCAGTGATTTGCTGCCTGCCGATTTGATTGGCACGGCAATTTTCGAGACGCAAGCGGGTAGATTCCGCTTTCACCCAGGTCCCGTCTTCAGTCAAGTTTTCCTTGCGGATGAGTTGAACCGCGCCACCCCCAAAGCACAAAGCGCCTTGCTGGAGGCGATGGAAGAACGCCAAGTGAGTGTCGATGGCACGACGCATATTTTACCCACCCCGTTTTTCGTGATTGCCACCCAAAACCCGCAAAGCCAATCGGGAACCTTTCCACTGCCCGAATCGCAGCTTGACCGCTTTTTGATACGCCTGTCATTGGGCTACCCCGAAGCAGCGGCAGAACGTGAATTGCTGAAAGGGCGCAACGGGCGCGTCTTGCTTGCGAGTATGCAGCAAGTGTTGAACGAATCCCGCCTCAAAGCGCTGCAAACGCTCGTGCCACAAGTGAAAATGACCGATGCCCTGCTGGATTATGTGCAACGCTTAATCGCCTACACTCGCCAGCCGGACATCTGTCAGTTAGGGCTATCCCCGCGTGGTGCGTTGGCATTGGTGAAAAGTGCGCAAGCCTGGGCATTGCTGCAAGCACGTGGGCATGTATTGCCAGAAGATGTGCAAGCGGTATTCGTGGCAGTCGCGGGGCATCGCCTCGTCGGGCGACAAGAGGCGCAAGGCGAACAATTGGCACGCCACATTCTCAGCAAGGTCGATGTGGTGGGGCGTGGGTAAGATTTTTATTGTACCCAGCAAAACCGCCGTGGGGCTATTGGTGTTGATCGCGCTGCTGTTTTTGCTGGGGATTAATTTCCAGAATTCGTTGGTGTACATCATTTGTTTCTGGTTGCTGTCATTGCTGCTACTCACCATTTTTTACACATGGCGCAATCTCGCTGGGCTAACGATCACCGCGCTCGGCGTGGAACCGTGTTTTGCGGGTGAAAAAGCGGTATTAGACATGGAACTGACGCGCCCCGCCCATCAGCCTAAATACGCAGTGGAATTGGCGTGGGAAGGCGAAGATCAGGTGCAGATCGATTTGGCAACAGCCTCAACCTTGCGCGTAAAGTTGTCACACAGCACCAGTGGACGCGGCTATTTCAAGCCACCTCGGCTGCGCATTGCGACCCACTTCCCGACCGGTTTGGCGGTGGCGTGGTCGTATGTGACGGTTGATGTACGCGGTGTGGTATACCCTGCCCCGATTGAAAAAGCCTTTCAGCCCAGTGGCAATGCCCAGCGTGAAAACGTTGAAAATGGGCGTGAAATTGCTGGTGGCAGCAATGACTTCGGTGGCATTCGCGATTACCAGCAGGGCGATGGCTCAAAACGTATCCATTGGGCTAAATACGCGCAAACCGGCAAGCTGTATACCAAAACCTTCGTTGATTATGCCAGTCATGCGCTGTGGTTAGAGTGGGATGAATTGCCCATGCCCGGTATCGAAGTACGGTTATCGCATTTGTGCCGCAAGGTGCTGGAGTTTCATCAGGAACAGCGCGAATACGGTTTGCGCATCCCCAATACAGTGATTGAACCGGGCAGAGGCGAGGCGCACAAAGCACGTTGCTTGCAAGCGTTGGCGCTGTTTGGGGTGCAGGATGCATAAGCAGATTACCTACACCGGCATGATTTGGTTGCTGGCGGCGCAAGTCGTGGTGATGTTGCCGTTTCTCTTCGACCTGCCGATTTGGTTACTGCCGGTGTTGTTGTTTGCGGCAGGCTGGCGCTTGCGGGTGTTATCGGGGGCGGCGTTGCAACCGGGGAATGTGACCAAAGCATGGCTGATGGTATTGGGCGTCGGTGGTTTGGTGTTAAGCGGTTTGAAATTTCCCTCGTTGGATGCGATGGCGACCTTGTTGCTGCTGGGGTTTGCGTTCAAGTCGCTGGAAGTGGCGCAACGGCGTGATGCGATTGTGGTGATTTTCATCGGTTACTTTTTAGTGGCGCTGCATTTTTTGTACGCGCAATCCATCACTGCGGCATTGTATGGCATGGTATCGATGATCGTACTGACGGGGGCGTTGATCGGGGTGCAACAGTCAGTGGCTGAGTTTTCGGCGGCGCAACAGGTGCGCTTCAATTTGCGTTTGTCCGTGTTTATGTTGTTGCAATGTTTGCCGTTGATGGTGGTTATTTTTGTATTTGCCC
>CAYQTB010000101.1:0-3021 GCA_964420315.1 uncultured Thiothrix sp.
GGGGTGGATGCGATTGACCCTGCCTTGAAAGAACGTTTCCTGCGGGGTGAGTTGCCTTCAATCATGCAGCTTAAAAAGCTCTACCTGATGGCGGAAGACGAGAACAAACAGCTTTGCCTGACCGTTTCCGGGGTGTTGTTGTTGACGGCGCGTCCTGCTGATT
This sequence comes from uncultured Thiothrix sp., assembly GCA_964420315.1. GTDB lineage: Bacteria > Pseudomonadota > Gammaproteobacteria > Thiotrichales > Thiotrichaceae > Thiothrix. Next base: position 164 of record CAYQTB010000101.1, read on the forward strand.
TTCTGTCTTCCGCCGTGGTACAGTGCGTGGCCTATAAGGGCAAGGAACGCAATGCCGAGTATCAGGTGGATGCGCAGGATTGTGAGGGTTCGATTGATCAGCAAATCCAGTGCGCTTTCAACTTCGTCAAGCGCAATATGCGGGTGGAAGCGGTGAAACGCCCCGGCAGGATTGATATTCCGCAGTACGACTTGAGCGCGGTGTATGAGGCGATTGTGAATGCGGTGGCACATCGGGATTATTCGGTGTACGGGGCGCGAATCCGTCTGCACCTGTTCAGTGATCGGTTGGAACTGGGTGCGCCGGGTGGTTTGCCCAATAGCCTGACGGTGGAGACGATGGATGCCAACAGCATTACCCGTAATGAAACGCTGGTGAACCTGTTGAGCCGCCATTTCCCGGCTGATCCGGTCAGCAAGCGGCAGAACATGATTGAGCGGCGCGGCGAAGGTGTGCCGACCATCCTCAATGCCAGCGAACGCTTGTCTACGCGCCGTCCGCTGTACGAAAACCACGAGAACGTGGAATTGAAGCTAACGATTTATGCAGCCAGCCGGGAAATGAATGGGCTGGTGGTGCAGTTTGATGATGATTAAAATATATCATGAAACAAAAACCGAACCAAACTACTCTCAAGTATTGACGTAGTTGAATAAAGGGAAGGAGCAATGTTATGAAAATCGAACCTGTTGCAGGCGTGCAGCCCGCGCTCATGAAATGGGCACGGCAAAGCCTCGGCTTATCCGTAGCGGATGTTGCTACCCGTTTAAAGCGTTCTATTGATGAAGTCGAAGCATGGGAAGTAGGTTCTAGTGCCCCTACCTACCCCCAGCTTGAAAAACTGGCTTACGAGATTTACAAGCGACCTTTGGCAGTGTTCTTTTTGCCAGTGCCACCAGAAGAGGCTGTACCTGAACATGAGTTCAGGACTCTTCCCCGTGCCGACCTGCAAACCTTGTTGCCCGATACCCATTTGCGTATCCGTCGCGCCCATGCTTACCAGCTTGGGTTGAAGGAATTGTTCGACAACCGCAACCCTGTGGAAGAATTCATCTGGAGGCATATCATCCTTACACCGGATGTTCCAGTCAGTGTGCAAGCACAGTCCATCCGGGATGCCTTGGGGATTTCACTGGATACTCAAGTCAGTTGGCAAGGTGATGACGATTTCGCACTGAAACAATGGCGACAAGCTATCGAGAATGCTGGAGTATTTATTTTTAAAGATACTTTCAAACAAAAGGAAATTTCGGGGTTCTGTCTGGTGGATAGGGAGTTTCCATTGATTTACCTGAATAACAGTACCGCCAAAACCCGGCAGATATTCAGTCTGTTGCATGAGCTTGCCCACTTGTTGCTGCAAAAAAATGGCTTGAGCAAGTTTGATAAAGCCTATATCGAGCAACTGCCACCACTTGAAAAACGGATCGAACAGTTTTGCAATGCGGTCGCTGCGGAAGTATTGATACCCTCCAATGATTTTGAACAGCAAACCCAAAGCTGGCCTCATGATCTGGATAAGATCGAGGAACAACATTTTGCAGGGTTGGCAAAGCGTTATGGTGTGAGTCGTGAAGCTGTTTTACGCCGCTTCCGTGACCAGAATCGTGTCAGTCAGGCACGTTATGAGCAATTGGCAAAACAGTGGACTGGTCAGCAGAAGAAAAGTGGGGGTGGGGACTGGTTCAATACTCAAGGTACTTACATTAGTAGGAGATTCATGCAGGAAGTTTTTAGCCGTCATTATCGCCAGCAAATCAGTGCGGAGAGAGCAGCGGATTTACTCGGCATTAAGGCCAAGAATTTTGCAGGGCTTGAACAGGCTGTCCTGAAAGGGGCGGCTGCATGATCTATGTGTTTGATACCAGTTCACTTAGCAAACTCAAACATTTTTATCCGGGCGTTTTTAAATCTGTGTGGCAGGGGCTTGAAGCACTTGTCCAACAGGGTGAGCTGATTTCTACCCGTGAAGTCTGGAAGGAGATGGAGCGGGGTAACGCTGATCAATATACGAATGAGTGGTTTAAAGGGCATAAGGAAATTTTCACTACTCCTACGACTGCTGAACTGCTATTCGTTGCTGAAATCTTTAAAATTTCACATTTCCAGATGTTGATTGGGGAACAGCAGCGGCTTAAGGGTACGCCTGTTGCTGACCCGTTTGTGATTGCCTGCGCAAAAATCAAGAGTGGTACGGTAGTAACGGAAGAGCAATTCAAGCCCAATGCAGCAAAAATCCCGAATGTCTGCACACACTTCAATATTCCCTGCATCAATCTGGAAACGTTCATGCAGCAACGGGGCTGGAGCTTCTGAATGACCAAAAAACAAAAACTCGAACTAACGTGGATTGGCAAGGAAAAACGCCCGCGCCTCGAACCGCGCATCCTGTTGGAAGACCGCGACCTATCCTACCGTGCAAAGAATCCCCCTCACCCTAACCCGTCCAGCCGCTCCAACGCGGCGCTTCGCCCCCCGCAAGGGGTGCGGGAACAAGAGCAACCCGACCTACTGTCTTTACTCCCTTCACCCCTTGCGGGGGAAGGGGCGGGGATGGGGGGTAAGGCGCAAGCCTTCGACGACAACCTCCTCATTCACGGTGACAACCTGCTGGCGCTCAAAGCTCTCGAACAGCAATACGCCGGGAAGGTGAAATGCGTGTTCATCGACCCGCCGTACAACACTGGCAGCGCGTTTACCCACTACGATGATGGCGTGGAACATTCGCTGTGGTTGACGCTTATCCGTGACCGTCTCGAAGTCATCAAAACCCTGCTCTCCGACGACGGTTCACTGTGGATCACCATCGACGACAACGAATGCCACTACCTAAAAGTCCTCTGCGACGAAATCTTCGG
>CAYQTB010000101.1:3121-8913 GCA_964420315.1 uncultured Thiothrix sp.
TTGCGACGAATCCGGGGGATTTGGTGTTGGATTCGTTTGCGGGGAGTGGCACAACAGGGGCGGTGGCGCACAAGATGGGGCGGCGCTGGATCATGGTGGAACTGGGCGAACATTGCAAAACCCATATCGTGCCGCGTTTGAAGAAAGTGATTGATGGCGACGACCAAGGCGGCATCAGCAAGGCGGTGAACTGGCAAGGCGGCGGCGGCTTCCGCTTCTACCATCTGGCGGCATCGCTCTTAAAAAAGGATGCGTGGGGCAACTGGGTCATCAACCCCGAATACAATGCCGAAATGCTGGCAGAAGCCATGTGCAAACACATGGCATACACCTACGCCCCCAGTCAGGACGTATTCTGGCAACACGGCTATTCCAGCGAAAACAACTACATCTACGTCACCACCGGCACACTCAGCCGCGAACAACTCACCCTGATCAGCAGCGAAGTCGGCGATGAGCGCACCTTGCTGATTTGCTCCAAAGGCTTCATCGCCGAACACAACGAATTCCCCAACCTCAACCTGAAAAAAATCCCGCAAGCTGTGCTGCACAAGTGCGAATGGGATCAGGACGACTACAGTTTTAATATTAATGTGTTACCGGATGAGGAAGAGGAACAGCCATGAACCCACAGGAATTACAGGCTATTATCGACCGGGGCGAAGACGGTCAACATCAATTCAAGGCGGATGTTACCAACGTCAATGCCCTTGCCGCCGAAATGGTCGCCTTCAGCAATAGCGCAGGCGGTATGGTGCTGATCGGGGTGCAGGACGATGGCAGCTTTGCAGGCTTGAACCGTGATGATATGAACCGCCTGAACCAACTGGTTTCCAATGCGGCTTCCCAATCGGTACGTCCCCCCATTAACCCGCAAACCCAAAATATCGCTACGGGCAATGGTTTGGTGATGGTGGTTGAAATTCCCAAAGGCATCAGCAAACCCTACATGGACAACAACGGCCTGATCTGGGTCAAAAGCGGTTCGGACAAGCGCAAGGTCACAGCCCGCGAAGAAATCCAGCGCATGTATCAGACCGCCGGATTGTTGCACGGGGATGAAATTCCGGCTAAAGGGCTGGGTATCAACAACCTGGACAAGGATTATTTCGACGCCTTTTTGCAAAAACATTTCAATACTTCGCTGGCTGAACTGGATATACCACTGGAAACGCTGCTGGAAAACATGAACCTGATGCGGGATGGCGTGTTCAATGTGGCGGGTGCTTTGTTGTTTACCCGTAACCCCAATTTTTACCTGCCTGTTTTCGTCGTGAAAGCGGTCGCATTTCCGGGAACGGATACCAACACCAATACCTATCTCGACAGTCAGGATATGGAAGGGAAAATGCTTAACGTTTTTCGGGATTCCCTGAGTTTCGTTAACCGCAACATTCACCATGTGCAGGCAGGCCAAAGTGTGAATTCAACGGGGGAACTGGAAATCCCTTTGCTGGTGTTTGAAGAATTGATTGCCAATGCTTTGATCCATCGTGATTATTTTGTATCGGCAACCATCCGGCTGCTGATTTTTCGGGATAGAATCGAAATTATCAGTCCGGGGCATTTACCCAATAACCTGACCGTTGCCAAGATCAAAATGGGCAATTCCAATATCCGCAATCCGATTCTGGTATCGTTTGCCAGCCGGATACTGCCTTACCGGGGGCTTGGCAGCGGCATCGTGCGGGCATTGGCAGCTTACCCCGCTATTGAGTTTGTCGACGACCGGGAAAATAACCTGTTCAAGGCCATCATCAAACGCCCACGCTTTCCGGGCTAAACAACACAAGCAAGGTTAAACCAAGGGCTAAAAACATGGACGATCAACGTACCGTCAATTTCCTCAGTAACCAGCTATCCCTGCGCAAACCGCAGCGCGATTCGCTGCAAATCCTGTCCGACGTGCTGTCACAACTGGGCTTGAGCAAAGACCCGGATTTGCAGCACTGGCTGACCACGATCCAGCAGCAGTACCCGACGGTGAAAGCCTTTGAGCGCGAATTCCCCTCGCTGTGTTTTGCGCTGGCAACGGGCGTGGGCAAAACCCGTTTGATGGGGGCGATGATTGCGTGGCTGTTCCTGACCGGACGCAGCCGCCATTTCTTTGTGCTTGCCCCCAACCTGACCATTTACGACAAGCTCAAACAGGATTTCAACCTCGGCAGCCCCAAATACGTGTTCAAAGGCATTGCCGAATTTGCCCAAACCCCACCCGTGATCATTACCGGCGACGATTACGAAGACGGGCGCGGGGTGCGGCTGGAATATTCCGTGCCCACCTCACGCATGGGCGATTTGTTCGGCGCGGAAATGGCCGTCCACATCAACATCTTCAATATTGCCAAGATTAACGCCCGCGACAACAAACAAGGTGCGAAAAAATCCACTGTTGCGCGGATGCGCCGCTTGCAAGAATACATCGGTGATTCCTATTTCAACCATTTGGCAGAATTGCCTGACTTGGTGGTGCTGATGGATGAAGCGCACCGCTATTACGCCAGCGCGGGGGCAAAAGCCATCAATGACCTCAAGCCGATTCTGGGGATTGAGTTAACCGCCACCCCCAAAACGGTCGGCGCAAACCCGCGTGAGTTCCGCAACACCATCTACCATTACCCGCTGTCACGGGCATTACAGGATGGCTACGTCAAAATCCCCGCCGTCGCCACCCGCAAGGATTTTAACCCCAAGGAGTACAGTGCGGAGCAACTGGAACCCATCAAACTGGAAGATGGCATCCACCACCACGAATACGTCAAAGTGGAATTGCAAACCTATGCCCACCAGACCGGCAAGCCAGCCATCAAACCGTTCATGCTGGTTGTTGCACAAGACACTACCCACGCCAGCCAGTTAAAAGCCCTGATCCAATCGGACGGTTTTTTTGAAGGGTGCTACAAGGACAAAGTGATCGAAGTCCATTCCAACCAGTCCGGCGAAGAATCGGATGAGGCAATGGCGCGGTTGCTGGCAGTGGAACACGATGCAGACACCGAAATTGTCATTCACGTCAACAAGCTCAAGGAAGGCTGGGATGTCACCAACCTCTACACCATTGTGCCGTTACGGGCTTCTGCTTCCGAAATCCTTACCGAACAGACCATTGGGCGCGGTTTACGCCTGCCCTACGGCAAACGCACCGGGGTAGAAGCGGTCGATCGCCTGACCATCATTGCCCACGACCGTTTTCAGGAAATCCTTGAGCGCGCCAAGGATGGCGAATCCATTATCCGTAAAACCCTCTACATCGGTGCTGGGGATGACACTGACGTACCCGATAAAAAGCCCCAACTGGTCGAAACCCCATCCGTACTGGATATGATCATCACTGGCAAGCCAGCCACGCAGGACGGCACTGCAATACAGAGTGGGCAAGGCAGCAGGCAGCCAACTTCCGCAATCCAGACTCCCCAGCAACGCCAGATTGCCAGCACCGCCTTGGAGATTATCCGCGAAGAGACCCGCAAACTTCCTAGCAGCAAGGCATTGAACCAACCTGACGTACAGCAGGCGATTGCACAAAAAGTGCAGCAGCGGCTTCAGCCCATACAAGCGGCGCTGCCCGGTATGGAAAGCGCCTCGGTCACGCCTGCCAGCATTGCCGAAGTTGTCAAAACGGTCAGTGAAACGGTTGTGAGTCTGACTATCGACATCCCGCAAATTGTCATATTGCCAACCCGTGAAGTGAATTACGGCTTCAACGATTTTGATCTGCAAGGCTTGGATAAAATCAACTATCAGCCGGTATCCCAGGAAATTTTGCTGGAACACTTGGAGGGGGGTCAAGATCGTCATTCCATCCATATCGGCGATGAACAGGCACAGGAAGTCCGGCTTGAAGACTACATCGTGCGTAACCTGATGGATATGAACGAAATTGACTATGACTCACACGCGGGTTTGCTCTACAAGCTAGCGGGTCAAATCGTCCAGCACCTGCAAAGTCAATGGACGGAGCGGGAAAAGGTCGAAAATATCCTGATTTACTACCAACAACCGCTACGCAACTTCGTGTGGGTGCAGATGCAGCAACACCAATGGTCAACCCCGACCGATTATCAGGGCAAAGTCACACAAGGCTTTGACATGTTGCCACCCCAAACCTACCAAATGGCAGCGGGTGAACAGCCGCATGATTTCCGCGCTCCACTACCCAACAAACAAGCAGTGAAAACAATGCTGTTTACGGGCTTCAAACGCTGTTGCTACCCTTACCAGAAATTCGATTCGGTAGACGGTGAATTGGCACTGGCAAAAGTGCTGGAAGACGATGACAGCGTATTGAAATGGATGAAGCCCGCCTCCGGCAAGTTCAAAATCGAATACCAGAATGGTAACTGGTACGAACCCGATTTTGTGGTGGAAACCAATAATGTTTGCCTGTTAATGGAACCCAAACGCGCTGATGAACTGGATACCGTCACCGTACAAGCCAAGCAAAAAGCGGCGCAACGCTGGTGTCATTATGCGAATGAACATGCAGCCCAGACCGGCGGCAAACATTGGCAGTATGTCCTGATTCCACACGACAAGATCCTCTCGAATACGTCCGTTACCGGATTGGTGGCGCGTTTCGCAACCCAAGAAAAATCCCTGTGATGGAGCAGTGTGAGTATGTCTGACTACATGATCGAATTCGCCAAGGTCAACAAATGGTACGGCAACCACTTCCACGTCCTCAAGGACATCGACTTGCAGGTGCGCCGGGGCGAACGCATTGTTATTTGCGGACCCTCCGGTTCGGGCAAATCTACCCTGATCCGTTGCATCAACCGCTTGGAAGCGCACCAGCAAGGCAAACTGAGCGTCGATGGTCTGGAACTCAGCGATGACGTGAAAGTGCTGCACGAAGTACGCCGCAAGGTCGGCATGGTATTCCAGCAATTCAACCTGTTCCCGCATTTGACGGTGCTGGAAAACCTCACGCTTGCGCCGATTCAGGTCAACAAACTCTCCAAAACCGAGGCGGAAGAGCGGGCAATGGCGCAACTACAGCGCGTACAGATTGCCGAACAAGCGCACAAATACCCGCTGCAACTTTCCGGCGGGCAGCAACAGCGCGTTGCCATTGCACGTACCTTGTGCCTGACCCCGCAAGTATTGCTGTTCGACGAGCCAACTTCTGCCCTTGACCCTGAAATGATCAAGGAAGTGCTGGATGTGATGACCGAACTCGCCGAACAGGGCATTACCATGCTGTGTGTCACCCACGAAATGGGCTTTGCAAAGTCCGTTGCTGACCGTGTGATCTTTATGGATGCGGGGCAGATTGTGGAAGAAAACAACCCGCACGATTTTTTCAATCGCCCGCGTAATGAACGTACACAGGCATTTTTAGCGAAAATATTGTCACATTAAACCCAATGTTTAGAAAAGCTAACCCATTGGTTTAGAAATTGTCGCTTGCTCACGGCACCGAAAACACTTATTATTTGTTGCATTGCAGCATAGGTGATTCAGAAGACTCTCTCCTCCTCCTAGCTTCTGGATCATTTGCAAGCGCCCACAGCGCATGGACATTGAGGGAATCTCTCCTCCTCCTCCTCTCTCTCCTCGTGTTCTTGCTGTGGGCGTATCTTTCTAATTCTGCTTACTGCAAGCAAGCCAGTAATGACAGTGTGATTCTAGCAGTCGCCCCCCATAAGATTTCCCCATCGTATGTAAGCGGTCATTCTAGCACGTCGAAGACATCGCCAAACAAATCCGAGCGCAACGGCTTGTCGGCAAACAACGACTTCCAGCGTCTGGGGGTGAGGTCTTGAACTTGACTGGCCGGATGTTCACCGACT
>CAYQTB010000102.1:0-3190 GCA_964420315.1 uncultured Thiothrix sp.
GGATGCAAGCGCTGACAATGCGTATCTGCGTAATAAAACTCGCCAACTGGAAAAAGTGTTACGCAAAATTGGCGCACCACCAGCGGACAGTGAATACGGTCAGTTTTTGGAACTGCGGAAAACCCTCGAACAGACCCGTCGGGAATATCAGGAATTGCTGGAACAATACCACCAGCAAGAAAAAACCTTGGCTGATTGGCAGGTTAACTTACAGCGTAACCAAGAGGCATTGGCTACTTTACAAGCTGAGCCACTCATGGAAAAAACCGAACCGTTGCTGGCGGCAGCGGATTTACAGGAGCCAACGGTGCTCAGGTATGACGACCTGACCCGTATTCAAGGTGTGAGTCAACAATTAGCCAGTCACTTGAAAGCACTGGGTATCGTTACCTACCGTCAAGTGGCAGAATTCACGGCGGATGATGTGCAGCATATTCAGCGCATTATCGGTAGCGAACGTTGCCAACCACCCGATAGCTGGGTGCAAGATGCCCGCGCTTTGTGCTGACTTAAAATTTGGCAGGTCTTTGGTAGGTGCGCACAATCAGAAAACCTGTTTTCAGTTCAGCGTGGTAAATCAAGCCGATGTCACGGCTGTCATCGGTGCCTTTAAAGTAAGTTTCACGTTCTAGCTTGGCAGGTTGCCACCAAGGGGCTGGGGGGTTTTGTGTCATAAACGTACTTTGCAAAATATCAGTACTCAAGTCTTGCTGTGTCAGACCATTTTGACGGATGAAATATTCCACTGCCGCCCGTTCCGTTTCAAACATAAACCATGAGACATTGCCTTGTGCTGAGGTTTGGCTGCTGGCTTGCACGTTGATCACGTTAGCAGGCTCGGTGCCAAACCAATTGGCAAGCGCTTGCTTAGCACGTTCGGGGTCGGCAGTGCGCAAGGTGGTTTTGGATGCCGGAAAAAACTGTTCCGCAATATACGGTGTGAGCGCGAGACTGACGCCCGCAAGGATGACTAATGCCATTAAGGCTGGAAAAAAGTATTTCATAACGACTCAAGTTGCAGTTTGAATAAGTGTAGCGCATTCGCCGTGGTCACTTCAGCAATACGTTCAAGGCTTTCCCCGCGCAATTCTGCCAGGCTTGCCGCAATCACGGGCAGGCGTGTGGGGTCATTACGCTTGCCGCGCCAGGCACTGTCTGGCTGATCGGGAGCATCTGTCTCCAGCAGTAACGCCTCCAAAGGGACATTGCTAAGTACATTGCGCAGACGCTGAGCGCGAGGATACGTCATCGTGCCGCCTACACCCAAATAAAATCCTAGCTTGATCAGTGTATCGGCTTGCTGCTGACTGCCTGCAAAACTGTGAATCACACCACTTAAATTTTTTTTGCCCGAAAAGCGCCGAATGTGTTTGAGAACACAGTCAAGCGAACGGCGGGCATGGATAATGAGCGGCAGCTCGAATTCACGGGCTAAGCTTAGGTGGACGATAAATAGGGATTCCTGTTGTGCCACATCCAGTTCGGGCAGGTAAAAGTCCAACCCACATTCGCCAATAGCGACGGGTTGTTCCTGCTCCAACCAATGGCGTAATGACACAATATCCTCAAGGGTATGTTCAGCAAGATACACGGGATGCAAACCATAGGTAGCATGAAAATGCGGCGACATGGCACAAATATCACGTAGTCGTGACCAATGCTTGGCACTAACAGCAGGGAAAATCAGATCGCTAACGCCAAGTGTGTTCATTTTACCCACTAATAACGACCGTTCGTCGGCAAAATCCGGTTCATCAAAGTGGCAATGTGTGTCAATTAATCGCATGTGCGCTAAAATGCAGTATTACTAACGTAATGAATAGCATAGCATAAGCGATGTGGTTAGTGGCGATCGGATATTGTGACCTAAAAAATGAACTAGCCAACACCGTAAAAATAACTATAAAATACTATTATGTACTCAGTTGTATTAAAAATAGGCTCGTGAGGGGCTATAAATATGAAAAGAACACCTGATGCGGTGCGTTTGTTTCAAGTGACAGACTCCCATTGTTATGCCAGTGATAACAGTCGCTTGGCATGGACGGATATGCCGATTTATCCCAACTTGTCGTTGCAGGCAATGCTGGCACATTTGGGGTCTAAAGCACAGGGGTATAGTGCGTTGTTGTTAACAGGCGACTTGGCACAGGAAGAAATTCCCGCGACGTATCAGCGTGTCAATACGATGTTGAACGCCTTTCCCTTACCGGTCTACACCATTCCTGGTAATCACGATATTCCGCAAATGATGCAGGAAAACCTCAATGGTAATGTCACCATGCCGGAACACGTTACCGTACGGAATTGGCATTTATTGTTACTGGATACGAATGCTGACGGCAAACCTGATGGGCGTTTGACTGAAGCGCAATTTGAGCGTTTTGAACAGCAATTGAGTACGATTCCTGATGATCACTTTGCTGCTATTTTCATGCATCACCACCCTGTACCCATCGACAGTGAGTGGATGGATGTGATGGGTTTACAGCAGAAAACGTATTTCTGGAATCTGGTTGAACATTTCCCACAAGTAAAAGTTGTTTTCAACGGGCATATTCATCAGGAATTCAATGGCAAACACGAGTATGCGGATGGGCGTATTGTCGCCGTTCATGGCACGCCTGCCACTTGTGTGCAAATGAAACCTGTGCGTAAAAATATTGAATTCGATCACACCAAACCAGCATGGCGTGATATTGTGTTATTAGCCGACGGTAGTGTGCAAACTCATGTGCATTACCTCGCATTTGAAGTGAATGAAGATGTGATTAAATCTTCAATCTGAGAATATCGACACTGACGTGGATTCTTACAAACTGGTGCTTGCTTCCATGGAAGGCGTGGTGGATCACACCATGCGCGACCTGCTCACTCGCGTTGGCGGTTACGACCGTTGCGTGACGGAGTTTGTGCGCGTGGTGGATCGGCAATTGCCCACCCGTGTGTTTTATCGTGCTTGCCCCGAATTACTCACGGGTGGCAAAACCCCAGTCGGAACCCCAGTTTACGTACAGTTTCATTAAGCAATGGTTTACCTATTTGCGCCGCCAATACCCCGCAGCCGAAACCCTGTTCCAACACATAAAATGTATGAAACTGCCGGGCGATATTAAAACGGCTATTATTGCGCAGTTTCCCTCCTGCTTAGCCGAGATGAACCGATGACCCCGATGACCGACACGGATAA
>CAYQTB010000102.1:3290-8905 GCA_964420315.1 uncultured Thiothrix sp.
TTTCCCTCCTGCTTAGCCGAGATGAACCGATGACCCCGATGACCGACACGGATAAAAATACCCGCCATCAACTGCGCATGGCACGTAAAAAAGCCATTATTGATGCGAGCATTGCACGTGCTGACCAAGAAAAGGGCTTATTGCTGGTGCTGACCGGCAATGGCAAGGGTAAATCCAGCTCGGCTTTTGGCATGGTCGGGCGAGCGTTGGGGCATGGTATGAAGGTTGGTGTTTGCCAGTTCCTCAAAAGCCGTACCGATACTGGCGAAGAAGCTTTTTTTGGCAAGCAAGCCCGTTGTGAGTGGCACGTGTTAGGTGACGGTTTTACTTGGGAAACCCAAAACCGTGCACAAGATATGGTAACTTCTGAGCGTGCCTGGGCAGTGGCACAACGCATGTTGACAGATGCCCGTTACGATCTGGTGGTGTTGGATGAGCTGACCTATTTGCTCAATTACGGTTATCTGGATGCGGATCAAGTGCTGGATACAATCGCTGCGCGTCCGCTCATGCAACACGTCGTGGTGACGGGGCGAGCAGCCAGCGATACCTTGCGCGATCTCGCTGACACCGTGTCAGACATTGCCGATGTGAAACATGCCTACCGCGACGGCATCAAAGCGCAACCGGGCATTGATTTATAACGCAAGGTTATTGTAACCATTGCTCTACCAGCACTTTGGCGCGGCGGGCATATTCGTCATACGCATACTGCCAAGCCTCGCCGGTGAGTTCAGGAAAATATAACGGTTGGCAGTCTTGCGCCATGATTTCAGTGGCAGCAAGGTAATAACCTTGATTGCGGTAGCGCCAGGTAAACTCTGCACCACCGCATTGCAGCTCATCTCTGGGAAACGCACGTTTGAGCAACAGGCGCGTGCGGATTTCTTTGTAACCCTGTTCCTTTTGGTGGTTGAACACGTGCAAACTGCCATCGCCTTCAGCTAAAACGCGGTATTTGCCATTGGTGGTTTTCTGCAACACCCAGTGGTGTGGTTCGGTATCACCTTGGCGCAGTTTGGCGCTGTCATCATCACTCAGGCATTGGATGGCGGAAAACGCAATCACCCATTCCTGGGTTGTGGACTTATCATCCAGCTCAAAGGGAACCCCCAGCACCGGACAATCCAGCCGTTTGCGGTTATTGGTGGGGGTATAGAAATGGGGGTAACGTTGACGGAACGGGTTCACGGTGGTGTCGGCCGACAACGCTGCGTTCAATTCCGCGCTAATGGGGCGGAATATGTCATCGTATTGTTCCCCCATTAAATCAGCCTTGTTCTTGTACAATACGACCCAACCATTTGCTGCCGGTAACGAGGGTACTGCGGGGGGGAAACGGGTGTCAAAAGCGGCTTTGTGCCAGTGATTACTGAGTTTAGGGGCGGGTTTGTCAGGCGCTGCGCTGCCCGCAGTGCTCAAGCAGCAACCGATGACAAGCAGTAAGCGGTTTAGGATTGTGTTGTACAACATCAGCTTGGTTATCCTCCGTGATAATCCTGATCATTAGGCGGCTGCTTGCGCAAAGCCCTGTTGTACCAAGGTATCCATCAGCGCTTGCCATTGGGCAGGCGTTGTGGGGTTTTGGCGCTTAAGCAGGGTATGCAGTTCTATCATATCCACTTCGCGGTAACAGGAACCCCGCGCTTGGACTTGCCGCCGGAAATCCCGCGCAGGTGGCACGCCCAGAATCGCGTCGTACTGATAATAACGGCTATCCGTTGGGCTAAGTGACGCTTTGTTCCTGAATCCGGTGATATAAATATTAGCACCGCCACCAAGCCGCAAAGGATACAGCGCAATCTTGTCCGCTGCCAGTGGTTGGTTATGAATATCCGTATTACCCATGATCGACCCGTTTAACATGCCGTTAATGGAAATCGTATGTTGCCCACCGATTTGCAGGTGATTATTGCGAATATGCAGGTTATGGAATGCTCCATCGGTTGCAAAGATGCCTTGCAATGCACCATCAGAGTAAATCACGTTACCGGAAATACTGACATTGCGCATGATTGCCCCGCCAAAACGGTCGATTCCATCCGCTGTACGGTCAGGGATCAATTGAAAGGCATCGCGGTGTGCCATGCGTAAGAACGGGAATACCCGGTGGGTGCGCCCGCGCTGTTGTTGATAGGCATTGATATTGTTCACCAGTTTATCGAAATCTTGGGCAAAATTAGCGTACACGGTATCATCCACCGCTACTAAATCGCCAACCGTCAAATTACCTAAGCTGTTAATTTGCATAAAATCACGAATAAAAAACGTTTGCCCCATGCGTTTCCCGCGTAGGTTGAGTTTGGGAAAACGCCGTTGTTCCACGTCACTGATGGGCGGCAGGCGATTGTACAGTTCTTGGGATTGGGTTTGATTGCGGATCCAGTACAAGGGGGCGCTATTGTTTTCACGGATAATCTTGTAAGCGGCGGCTTTACTGTCATTGGCGGAAACCTTGGCAGCACTGTATTTGCCTCCCAGCAATTCTTTGAGAATGGCATTATGCGCGTAATCTTGGTTGCCATTGGTGTTGAAGGTGTCTGCTAGGGGAATAATGAAATCATTCCCATGGGTGGAGGCGACTGGTGGCACAGGAGCGGGTGTAGGCGCAGGTCTTGCTGGGGTTGGTATTGAGGTGGGTGCAGGCGCGGGTATTGTTGGAGCTGGCGTTACTGGGTTAGGTACAGTATCCACATTGATTGTCCGCAGTCGGGCTTGTTCAGCTTCTAGGTTTTGCAGTTCCCGCGCCCATTCGTTGATTTTTGCTGCATTGTTGACCCGCTGGTATTCCGTCAGCATTTTATTGGCGTACTGAATTTTATAGGGCAGTTCATTGAGGCGTTTGCGGATTTCTTCGGGGGTCATGTTGAGGGCGGCGGGCGGTGCGTTCAACCAGTCGGTGAGGCGTTTGGCTTCGGCATTGTAATAATCACGCCGCTCACGCCAGATGTTTGCAGACGCTTGATTGCGGGCTTGCAAGGCTTCGCGCATTTTGGTGTCGGCGTCTTTTGCCAAATCATTCATTTCCTGAATTTTGGCTTTGACAATCGTGCGATTGTCCGCAGCGCTGGTAATGGTTTGTGGCATGGTATCGTTCCCCAAGTGTTATCCGCCCGTCGTATTATTCGATAGACAACAGTCTCCCTCTAAAGTTAGAGGCGGGCGTAGGTTTCTATTTCTTGATTCTAGTGTGAAATAGACCACTCGTTGGAAAAAATATACCGTTTATTTGCACTAGTGGTGCGATTTTGCTCAGCACGTGTAATTAAGCAGCGTGCACAATCATGCTGCGTCCATCCGAGTAATAACTGCTGGGACTGCTGCTGGCTTTGCTGGGAATCATGTTCTGCACCAGCCCTAGGAGTTTACCGTGGCTTTTTTCAATACAATCAAGGCCGGTGCGTACATCCTGTTTGCTGGAGCGGTTATTCGCCACGATCAACAAAGTACCATCGGCACGGTTTGCCAGCAATAAGGAATCAGCCATGCCCAGCACGGGAGGCGCGTCAATAATCACGTAATCAAAAATTTCGCGTGATTTATCCAGCAAGGTTTGCATATTGTGGCTGGAAAGCGCCTCTACTGGGTCAGGCACCGCCGGACCTGCGCAAACCACGAATAATAGCCGCGCACCTTTCACCCGTGCCAGCGGGCTTTCATGTACCGCACCCGTGAGGTAATGGGTTAAACCGTGGGTATTGTCCAGTTCCAAATGCTTATGTACGGTAGGCTTGCGCAAGTCGGCATCAATCAACAATACCTTATTGCCGCTATTTGCCAGCATCAGCGCTAGGTTAACCGCCGTGGTGCTTTTGCCTTCCCCCGGTAACGGGCTGGTGATGTGCAGGATTTGTGGAAACCTACCATTATTCGCCAACACCAGCGACGTTTTCAAGTAACGTAAGGCGTCCACCCACACCGGGTCTGGATTGCGGCTGAGCAATTCTGCCTGCGTACCACGCCCTAGGGTTTTACTGAAAGGCAGGGAGTGCAGCACTGGGTATTTGCCACCGATTTCCTGTAAGTCAGCGGTGAGGCGTACTTTGGGTTGCAAGCTTTCACGCAACAGCACCAGCAGTGAGCTTAGGAATAAGCCCGACAACAATCCTAATAATCCGTATTTGGCGTAACTAGGACCGTCTTTGCGCGGTGGAATAATGGCTTTGTCCACCACGGCAATGCTGCCGGTCTGTGCTGTTTCCACCACATTAATTTCTTTGAGACGTTGCAGCAAACCGTCATACAAACTGCGGGATGTTTCGACCTCACGTTTGAGGTTGGCATAACCAATGCTGTCATCACGGAATTGTAGCAATTGTTTTTCTAAGAGTTTGATTTCGTTGCCAAGCTTACGCTCTTCCGCCAAGGCTGCTTCATACGAGGCTTTCATATTCGAGGTGGTGCTGGAACGGATATGGGCGCTTTCTATAGCAATCAGGCGTTTGCGGCTATCAATCTGTTCCTGTAACGAGAGCATGGAAGGGTAATTCGGCTTGAATAGCTCTAGATTTGCCAAGTACGTGCTTTCCAGTTTACCTAGCTCTTTTTTGTGCTCCTGAATCAAGGGATTTTCGTCCACATTCAGCCCGCCGGAAAGCTTGCCTTTGCTGTCATACAGGCTTTGGGTTTGGATACGCTTTTCCTTCGCTGCCATGAACGCTTTGCTGAGATCTTCCAGATTTTTAGCAATCAGGGATTTGTCCGAATCCGTATCGACAATGTTTTTGTCACGCGCATAACGGATCAGCGCCGTTTCACTGGTTTGCAGTTTGGTGCGAGCTTCGTCAATTTGTTTGTCGAGGAATTGCGCGGCTTGCTCAGCCGCTGCCTGACGACCACGGTGCTGCAATTGCACGAATACTTCTGTCATGCTTTGCACCACATCCCGCGCCATGACCGGATCAGCCGCCGTGAAGTGGATGTCAATAATGCGGGAATTACGCACCGGGCTGATGGTCAGGCGTTCGAGAAAAACCTCTTCTGCCAACACGGGTGAACTATCTCCTAAAGCGTTATCACTACCAAGAAATAACTGGCGCACATCCGCGATCAAGCTTTTCATCGGATCAGTCAACCAGTAAACCGGGGCTTTAAATGCCCGCTCTTGTAGCAGTGTGTTGCGAATCCCCAACGTATCAATAACTTCGGTTGCCAAGTCACGGCTGCGCAACATTTTGTACTGGGTGTTGTAGAAAATATTTTCATCAATATAGGAGGGCGGACGGGCAGTATCCACGTCATAGTCGAGTAACTTGGGTGAAGTCGTCTCGATTTTGACACTGGTTTTCGCCGTGTAGGTTGGGTTAGTCAGCAGTGCTAACGCTAACAGCAACGCGGTCATTAGTGCCGTCACTAACAGGATTGCCCCCATATTCTGGCGCAAGGTACTCCAGTAATGCGACAAGGGGATTTTAGGCGGCGAAACATAAGTGGTGTAATCACGCGCTGCTACGGGTTCAGCCAGCAAAATCTGTGGGGTGTTAGGGGATTCCTGCACGGTCTTGGCAGGGTAATGAATCGAGGAAGCGTCTTTGCCTTTCATAATGGTTACATTGCCTTTATTGACCGTAGCCGGTAGTGCTTTTTGGTAAAATTGAATGAATTGATCTGTGACC
>CAYQTB010000103.1:0-8647 GCA_964420315.1 uncultured Thiothrix sp.
CCGCGCTATCCTCCCCGCCCTGAAGGGCGAGGTTTGCCGCGCAACCTGATCAACATGGAGTTTGGATGCAAATAACCGTGCAGATACGTTATGCTAAACCCAATCTTGAGAGGAGTTAACCATGCTATTTGCCGCCCTCACCGCCACACTCGAAACCGCCTTCAATGCGTGGTTACAACTAGACAAAGCCAGTCATGGGACGGCACTGAACCGTTTGCGAGCCTTACAGGGCAAGCTGATTTGCTTACACATCAGCAACCCTGATCTCCAACTGTATTTTTTGCCCACCACCGATACGGTACGGGTGACCACGGAGTATGCCGCCGAACCCGATGTCACCATTCACGGCTCAGCGCTGGCATTGATGCGCCTATCCGCTGCTGAAGATACCGGCAAAGCGATGTTAGCCAACGGCATTAAAATCGACGGTGATATGAGCTTGGGCAACCGTTTCAGTCAAATCTTGCGCGAAATTGACGTGGATTGGGAAGAATTGCTGTCACGCGCAGTCGGTGACGTGATTGCACACCAAATGGGGCAATTAGCACGCGACACCAAAGGTTGGTTGGACGACTCCGCGCACGCGATGCGTTTGAATACTCAGGAATACTTGCAGGAAGAAGCGCGGTTATTGCCCGCTGAAGCCGAAATCCGCAGGTATCTGGATGAAGTCGATACACTGCGGATGGATACTGACCGCTTAGAAGCGCGGTTGAAACGGTTGGAACTTAAGGCTTAGGCGGCTTTTGAATGCTCGCAATGGTAACATGCGTGCCTGATCGACATGGAAGGTCACCAAGCCCGCGCCGTCATGGCGGGCTTAAACGGCAAAACGTTTCTCGATAACCCGCTTAAAGTCACCGATGACAAACCCAAAGCCAAAGGGCGCGGTCGCCGTTAAGCGAAATATCACCTGTTCGGGGTCACACCCCGATTTTGTGCTGGGCGACAAATGGTATACTCCGCATATCATAGCAACCGGACAGACTTCCTCATGTCACTCAAAGACCAACTCCTCAAGGCTGGCTTAATCGACCAGTCCAAGGCACAAAAAGCCGAACAAGAACAGCGCAAGCAAGCCCACCAAAAAACCGCCAAGGCACAAAAACAAGCCAAGAAAAGCGGCGAAGTCGTGGTGGACGAAGCCAAATTACTCGCCGAAAAAGTTTTGCAAGAAAAAGCCGAACGTTCCAAAGCACTCAACCGCCAACAACGCGAACAAGCTGAGAAAAAAGCCATTCAAGCGCAAATCAAGCAGTTGATCACCCTCAACCGCATTGATCGCCAGAAAGGCGACCTTGCCTACCAGTTCGCCGATGGCAGCAAAATCAAAAAGATTTACCTGACCAAAACCCTGCAAGATCAACTCGCCTACGGCATTATCGTGCTGGTCAAATTGGGCGACGGCTACGAACTCGTTCCCAAACAAATCGCCGAAAAAATTGCCCAGCGCGACACCGCCTGCATTCTGGTGCAAAACACTAGCAGCACCGAGCAAGCCGCCGTGGAAGAAGACGATCCTTATGCCAATTACAAAATCCCCGACGATTTGATGTGGTAAACTGCCCCGCTTTCACCTGTTTGGCTTGATTGCATGAAACCCGTCACCCGCATCCTTCGCCTGTGGACAATCAACCGTGTGTTTATCCGCCACGGACTGGATGAACTCGTCCTCAACCTCCCCTTCATGCGTCCGGTGGCATTCGTGTACCACCTCCTGCCCTGGAATTGGGGCAAGCAAGAAACCCGCCCACGCGGGGAACGCATCCGCCGGGCGCTGGAAGATTTGGGACCGATTTTCATCAAATTCGGGCAAATGCTCTCCACCCGCCGCGATTTGCTGCCGGATGACATCGCCGCCGAACTCACCCGTTTGCAAGATCGCGTGCCACCGTTTTCCAGCCTCGAAGCGCGAAAAATAATCGAAAAGGCTTACGGCAAATCCGTCACCGACGTGTTCCAACGCTTTGAAACCGACCCGATGGCGTCCGCCTCCATCGCCCAAGTCCACGCCGCGCAATTGTGGGACGGCAAAGAAGTCGTCGTCAAAGTGTTGCGCCCCGGCATTGAAAAAACCATCAGCCAAGACGTGGAACTGATGTACATGATGGCGGGTTTGTTGCAACGCTACTGGAAAGAAGCCCGCCGCCTGCGCCCTGTGGAAGTCGTCGCCGAATACGAAAAGACCATTTTCGACGAACTCGATTTAATGCGCGAAGCCGCCAATGCCAGCCAAATCCGCCGCAATTTTGAGGCAAACCCCACGCTGTATGTACCAGAAATTTATTGGGATTATACCCACCCCAACGTCATGGTCATGGAGCGGATTTACGGCATCCCTGTCGGCAACATTGACCAGCTTCAAGCCCT
Source organism: uncultured Thiothrix sp. (assembly GCA_964420315.1). Lineage (GTDB taxonomy): Bacteria > Pseudomonadota > Gammaproteobacteria > Thiotrichales > Thiotrichaceae > Thiothrix. The sequence continues at coordinate 2,371 of CAYQTB010000103.1, forward strand.
GAATGTTAACTTCAAGCGACTGGGTGAGTTAGGGGTGGAAATTTTTTTCACCCAAGTGTTCCGCCACAACTTTTTCCACGCCGACATGCACCCCGGCAATATTTTCATCGACCCCAGCAACCCTGCTGACCCGCAATACATCGCGGTGGATTTTGGCATCGTTGGCACGCTCTCCCCCGCTGACAAGCGTTATCTCGCGGAAAACTTCTACGCCTTCTTCCAGCGCGATTACAAACGGGTCGCGGAATTGCACGTAGAATCCGGCTGGGTTCCACCATCTACCCGTGTTGACGAATTTGAATCAGCCATTCGCTCAGTCTGTGAACCCATTTTCAACCTGCCGATTAAAGACATTTCCTTCGGGCAATTCTTGCTGCGCCTGTTCCAAACAGCGCGGCGTTTCAATATGGAAGTGCAGCCGCAACTGGTATTATTGCAAAAAACCCTGCTGAATATCGAAGGCTTAGGGCGACAGCTTTACCCCGATCTGGATTTGTGGTCGACCGCCAAACCCTTCATTGAGCGGTGGATGGATGAGCAAGTAGGAGTTCGCGCATTGTTTAATGGCGTGAAGGTTAATTTGCCCAAACTCCTCGAAAACCTGCCATACATGCCGAATATGTTGCACGACATCATGCAGCAAACCACCCAGCAAAAACTCAAAATGCAGTGGGAATCGCAGCAACTCGAAGCCTTGCGCCAAGAAATGCGCCGTTCGCAACGCATCAATCAAACGCTAATTATCACGGGCATACTGATCTTTATCGCGGTGCAAGTCCTCAACGCTTACCGCTAACGCAAGAAAGCCGCCCTGTTTCCAGAGCGGCCTGTTTAACGCGTGGTTTAATGAATTTACGCCGGTGGTGCGTTCGGGTCTTTGATGTTGGCAGGCGCCACATCAACAATCACAGTTGCCTGTGCCTGATTACCGTACTTGTCTTTGACGATGTAGGTAAACTCGTGATCAACGCAATAACCACTGCGCAAGGTGTAACGGATAGACTTGCCATCAGGGCTAACCACTGCCGTGCCATAGCGCGGGGTACTGACAGAAATAATCGTCATTTCATCGCCAGTATCATTCGCCAACACCGGTAAAGTTCTGGTGACGGTATCGTTCAGATCAATCAATAGGTAATCATTTTTCAGCACCAAACCACCGGGGGTAGTCGTGCTGCTCACGGTAATATTGACATCCGTTTCAGTCGTGTAACCACGGCTATCGGTCAGACGATAAGTGAGTTTATCTGCCCCGGTATACCCGGCGGCAGGCGTGTACACAACCCGATCACCAGAAACACCAGCCGCACCATGACTTGGCCCGGCAATAATGGTAATAGTGACACCGCCACTGGCAGGCACATCGTCATTGCTTAACACGTCAAACGAGTTAGCCGTGCTATTCATGTCCACGGTATACAAATCCGCTTGGGCATTCAGATTGCCACCCGTTGTATTCACGCGCACAAACACATTGCCCGTCGCGGTATTGCCGTCAGCATCCCGAATCGTGTAGGTGAACTGATCATCACCCGTAAAACCAGCATTCGGCGTATAAACCACGCTATTACCGTTTTGCGTGACCGTTCCGTTGGTTGCAGCACCCACACCCGTCACCGTCAATGCATTGCCATTCGGCTCATTATCATTTGCCAGTACATTAATATCGACTGATTCGCCAGCAGTGGTGGAAGCGGTATCATCCTTAACCACCGGCGCATTCGGATTTGCCGCGCCAACTGTTACCGTGACGGTTGCCGTGCTTTGGTTGCCTGCCGGATCCCGAATCACATAGGTAAAGGTATCAGTACCCGTAAAACCAGCCACAGACGTATACACCAAGTCACTGCCCACCTTGTCTACGGAGCCATTCGCGCCCTGATTAAAGCTGACAATACTCAATACATCACCGTTCGGGTCAGTATCATTTGCCAATACAGAAATGCTAACCGGCGTACCACTGGTGGTCGTAACGCCGTCATTGACAGCAACAGGTGCGTTCGGGGCAACACTGCTGCCAGTGCCTGCTGTGGTTTTGTAGGTATCCACGGTTTGTTTGTGGTCGGCGGTGTTACGCAATGCCTGACGTACCCACAGGGGTGGTTCAGGAATCAGCTCCTTACGCCACACGACTTTAGGATCGGTCATGCTAGTGCCACCCTGCTCGATCACCTCGTCTTTGTATTCGTTTTGGTAAGTGACGTATTCAATATCAACGCGGCGATTTTTGTGACCTTCCGCATCGGTATTCGGGTATTTAGGCTGGGATTCACCCAAACCCTGCGCCAGCAACTCATTGGCGCTGAAACCGTTTTTGATCATGAAATCACGCACGGCATTCGCACGGCGCTCAGACAACTTCTGATTGTGTGCGTCTGAACCTTTGTCGCAGGTATTGCCGGTAATGCGAATATTGCCATCATAACCCGATGCACGAATCTGACCGATAATCGCTTTCATGCGCTCTTGCGCTTCTGGGGTCAACTTGGCACTGTCGAGCTTGAAGAAGGTATCAGACTCTAGCTCCATTGTGTTCTTAACGAGTTTACGCTGAATTTTCGGCGGCTGCTTAATTTGTTCGCCCGGAATTTCCGTGCGAATCCGGCGATAGCGCTGTTCGGGTTGCCAAACACCGGCTTCACTGCCAATGTCATAACGGTAGGAAATTCCCCCGCGAGCTTCTGCATCTTCGGAAGCCAACACACCACCGGCTTTTTTATAGACTTCCACTTCCGCACCCACGCTATGTGGGGTATCGGGGAAAAACTTTTCGACACCACCTGTCAGGGTCGTTTGCGTCGGGCGTTTTTCGCTATCGGCAAAATCTTTAGCCCACTCATAGTCCACGCCGCCTTGCACGCGCATATTCGCACCGGGCAGGAAAGTACCCACACGCCCGCCAACACCAAGGTCGTAGGCTTTTTCGGTAACGCCGGGGATAGTGGTCGCACGACCATCGGACAAGCCCTTGCTCACATGCCCCGACCAGAACAACGTGCTGTTTTCCTGACCGTAGCCCAAGGTGGCTTTTTTATCCTTGTGTTCATTTTGGTCATAAGCACCAAACACTTTATTGACGTGTGAAGGATTATTCGCATCACCCGACACCCAGTGATGGCTGAGCTTTGCACCCGCTCCCGTCAGGGCTTCTTCGCCAGCAGCGTCATCAGCATCGGGGTTAAAACCCACATAGCCTTGACCGATGGTCGCGCTGCTCTCAGTGTTACCGAAAACTTGGCTGGCTTCCACCTTGCCTTTGAGTTCAGTGTCAACGCCAATGCCAATGCGGGTATTACCGCCGACATAGCCGGTATTGACGCTGGAGGTTTCCGTGGAATCTTCTAGAAATCCGTCATCTTGCTGACCTAAAGCCTGAGCTTGGCTCATCGCATCCGGTCGCGCCTGAGCCTCTGGAATGGCATCACCTTCCAAGGTTAACGGGGCAGATGGCGGCGGTGGAATTTGACCATACGACCCGTCATGCCCGCCATCTCCTGCGAGAACAGCGGCAGAACAAAATAGTAATGGCAAAATAGCCCATGTAGGGGAAAGCGTTTTTTTGTTATTCATCGTTATGTCTCTCTGTCTGCGTGCCTTTATTATTGGTATTGGGTCACATAATCGCAGCCACTATATGCCGTGTGGCAAACACACCACAACATATTCCGACGAACGTATGGTCATGCTATATCCCTAGTCAGAGCTATTTTAATGCGATTGCCCTTGCCCTGATCGCGCATTGACACTGACGGACATTTACGAGGGCATTGATTCCATCTGGGCTACCGAATAATTATCCTCATTTTGCTGATTTTGCGGTGCTCCACCCACCCTGATACGAAAAAGCCGGACATGTTTCGGCTTTTTCGTACGCCGTAACTAATGACTGCGGCTAATCGCAAACCACGCCAGTGATTCTAACGCTTGCCGATAGTCGCTATCCGGCAAGCATTGCAAGCTGGCAATGGCGCTTTCGGTTTCACCTTTGGCACGTTCCAGCGTGTAATCAATCGCCTTGGTATCCTTAATAGCTTGCATAATCGCATCAATTTGATCCAAACCGCCTTGCTCAATGGCGTTGCGGAGGATGGCAGCAGTTGCCGCATCGCTGCGTTGTATAGCAATAATCAGCGGCAAGGTCGGCTTGCCCTCTGCCAAATCATCACCCACATTTTTGCCCATTTCCTCAGCATCAGCGGTGTAATCCAACACGTCATCGATCAATTGGAATGCCGTACCCAAGTGCATCCCGTACCTCGCCATCGCTTGTTCGTGCTCCGCGTTCAATCCCGCTAGCACCGCACCCAACTGGCACGCCGCTTCAAACAATTTCGCCGTTTTGGAATGGATGACTTCCATGTAACGCTGTTCGGAGGTGTTAGGGTCGTGGCAATTGAGCAACTGCAACACTTCGCCTTCCGCAATCATATTGGTAGTGGTTGACAAAATTTCCATCACCCGCATACTGCCCACATCCACCATCATTTCAAACGAGCGTGAATACAGGAAATCGCCGACCAGCACCGCCGCTTGATTGCCCCAAACATTGTTAGCAGTTTCCTTGCCACGGCGCATAGCGGATTCGTCCACCACATCGTCATGCAGCAGAGTGGCGGTGTGAATAAATTCCACAATCGCCGCAATGTCAACGTGTTTCTCACCTTGATACCCACAGGCTCGCGCCACCAGCAACGCCAGTAATGGGCGCAGACGTTTACCCCCACTGCCAATAATATAATGACTGAGCTGGTTGATAAGCACGACATCAGAATGCAGACGACGCTGGATTAAAGCATTGACTGCCTGCATGTCAGCATCGGCAAGTTGGCGAATTGTATTGAAATCCATGAGTATGCAGGCTGCGGTAAAGCACCGAATGCTAGGAAGCCCCCTAGCTCATGTCAAGCGATACACGCAACTCCTTGAATATTTTATTTCGCGTTTGACCTGATGGAGTCTAAACGGTATAATCCTGCGGCTCTTTAACAGGACATTTTTTGGAGAATCGAATCATGTATGCGGTCATCGTAACCGGCGGTAAACAGTACCGCGTCGCTCAAGGCGACAGCATCTTCGTTGAAAAACTGGATGTAGAAGAAGGCGCAGACATTGATTTCGATAATGTCCTGATGGTCGGGGAAGGTGACACCGTGCAAATCGGCGCACCTTACGTTGCAGGCGCGAAAGTAACTGCTAACGTTGTGGCCCAGACTCGCGGCGTGAAAGTGCGGATCATGAAATTCCGCCGCCGTAAGCACCATCAGAAATGTACTGGTCACCGCCAGTACCTGACACAAATCGAAATCACTGGCATTTCAGCAGCGTAAGGGGAAACAGCAATGGCACACAAAAAGGCAGGCGGCAGTACCCGCAACGGTCGCGATTCAGAATCGAAACGGCTCGGCGTCAAACGCTTCGGTGGTCAATTCGTTCTGGCTGGCAACATTCTGGTACGCCAGCGTGGCACGCGCTTCCATGCCGGTGAAAATGTAGGTATTGGCAAAGACCATACCTTGTTCGCCAAGGCAGACGGCGTGGTGGTTTTCAAGCAAAAAGGCGCGGAAAATCGCAAGTTTGTAAGCATTCAGCCTGTTGAAGGTTGTTCCGCTTAAAAACTGCCGTCTTAGGACGATTTGCGTAAAAGCCCCGCCTGTCGGGGCTTTTCGCGTGTTATGATCACCCCCCATGAAAAATATCCCGCACCCCATTCAATATCAAGGCAGTAAGCGCAATCTAGCATCCGCGATTCTGGGCTATTTCCCTAGGGATGTGGAGCGTTTGCTTGAGCCGTTTGCGGGTTCGGCGGCTATCAGCATTGCGGCGGCAGTGCGTCAATTAGCGACACGTTACGTGATCAATGATGTCAATCAGCCGTTGGTGGAATTGCTGCGCTTGATGGTGGAACAACCCACTGCGACAGCGGATTATTACGAACACATTTGGAATGGGCAGCTCATCGAAGATAGTCCGAGCCATTATTACCGGATGCGAGATGCGTTTAACCGCAACCAAGACCCGCGCCTTTTCCTGTATTTGTTAGCGCGGTGTGTCAAAGGTGCGGTACGGTATAACGCGGATGGCTTGTTCAATCAAAGCCCTGATAAGCGTCGCAAGGGGACTCGCCCCGTGACCATGCGTAACAATATTTTCGGTGTGTCTGCTTTATTGCAGGGCAAAAGCACATTCTCAGCCCTCGATTACCGCGATATGCTGAAAACGGCGACGGTTGATCAGGTTGCGCGGCAAACCTCGCCCTTCAGGGCGGGGAGGATAGCGC
>CAYQTB010000104.1:0-2517 GCA_964420315.1 uncultured Thiothrix sp.
GGGGCTAGCCTCCGGTAAACTCGGTCATGCCTTGATCGGTTTAGCAATTCTAATTGTAGGGTTGATTGTCGTCAGCTTTGTTGCTGGCTTTATCAGACGTATGCTGGGAAAAGTGGGTTTCTTGCAGCGTTCTAATTTGGCGAAGCCTCTGGCTTCCTTGATTAAAGCCTTGCTGACCATTTTTGTGCTCATGGCGGTATTGCAGCATTTTGGGTTAACCGACGTGTTAGCGCCGTTGAAAACCATGCTGAATAAGTTCTTAGCGGCCATCCCCAATATTATCGGGGCAGGCGTGATTGGTTACGCGGGTTGGGTAATCGCGAAAATTGTTTCGGAATTAACCGGCGTTGCTCTCGGCAAAGTTGACCGTCAATTGGCGCTTAAAATGGGTGATCAGGGTACACAGGGCGTGAAGCTGTCTAAAATCGGCAGCTCTTTTATCTTTGCCGCTATCCTGATTCCTGTTGCCGTTAGTGCTTTGGGGGTTTTGAATATCCCGTCGATTACGGAACCGGCGTCGGATATGTTGAATAAGTTGTTGGCAGCTATTCCTAATATCATTGGTGCTGGCATTATTTTGGCAGTCACGTATTTTGTTGCCAAGTTTGTGGTGTCGATGCTGACCAGCGTGTTGGATGGTATCAACCTCAATGGTATGCCACAAAAACTGGGCTTGACCGGCGTGTTTAGTGACTCATTCACCCCTACCAAATTGGTCGGCAATGTGATTATGTTCTTTGCCATGTTGACGGCGGCGACGGCTGCGGTTAATACCTTGGGTATTGATATTATTTCCAATATCTTTGCTAAAGTGCTGGAGTTTGGTGGCGGTATTTTGGTGGGTGGCGTTATCCTGTTGGTGGGTTATTTCCTGAGTACTTTGGCCTATAACAAGCTGAGCCAGTATGGTAGCGCTGGGATTGCCAGTATTGCACGTTTCGCCATTTTGGGTCTGGTTTTGGCAATGGGGCTGCGGGCAATGGGGCTGGCAGATAATATCGTGAATATGGCATTTGGCTTCACGCTGGGTGCAGTAGCGATTGCAGCGGCATTGGCGTTTGGCTTAGGTGGACGTGAAGCGGCTAAGCGGATTGCGAATAGCTGGGCAGATAAAATCAAATAACCGCGTTTGATCATGCCAAAAGAAAGGGGGAGTATTGCCATACTCCCCTTTTTTTGTTTACCAGTAAGTACCCTTGCCGCCTTGAGATTGCGTTGCTGCTTGTGCAGCCGCGCTAACCACACCGGCTTTACGCATCAAATCCGCCAATTCACGTTGTTGGCCGGCATCTTGGCACGCGGCGGTCGCTTTGGCGTACAGGCTTTCGGCTTTGCTGCTATTGCCCCATTTTTGCGCCAGTTCTGCCATGTAAGCGAAATGGAAATGGTTTTGAGCTTTGGCTTCGCCTTTGTCCAAAATGATTTGCGCTTGTGCGTCGTCATCTAAATGCTCTTTCACTGCCTTTGCGAGTTTGTTGTACTCGAAAGTACTGGCGTTGCTGGCATCCAGCTTTTCCAGTTGTGCGGCATAGAATTGCTGCGTCCAAGTTTTGCCAAATTCGGTGTCGCTGAGTTGCTTGCTGACGGTTTCACCAAGGTTGCGCACTTGGGCAAAGGTATTGCTGTTATTCGCGGCCAAGTCGAGCAAACGCGCTAACCATGCTTTGTCTTTGACCAGATTGCCGACGGAAACGATCAGCGGTTGGTAAGCGGCAAAGCTGAACGTGCCTGCTTCCTGCATCTTTTCTTCCGCCGTGGTCAGCAATTGGCTGGCGTAGGAAGTGTCTTCCAGTTCTTCGACCACGGCACTTGCCAGTGCAATGAACTGGTTGGGGCGCGTCAGGGTTTTTTCCTGATTTTGGAATTCGGTGTAACGCGCTTGGCTGGCTTCACGCTTTGCCAGTTTCCCGCTAATACGGTCGTTGCGCTCGGCATCATCCGCCAGCAATTGCTTGGAGGCGTTCGCCAGTTTGCGCATTTCATCGAGGGAACTGACGTTAGCTTCGGCTTTGTCGAGCGCTTGGATAACCACGGTATTGTCGCCCGGTGTCAGTTTGTGCGCCCGTTGTGCCACGTCTAATACTTGCGCATTGGTTTCGGTCAGTTCCAACGCTTTTTGCAGGGATGTGGCTGCGAGTGCGGCATCGACTGGGTTTTTTGCCAGTGCTTCGAGGATGCTGGTGGCATCGGTGTAGACTTTGCAAGCGTCAACCGCTTTGGCGTAGAGCGCGTTGGTTTTAGCAGGGTCTTGCAGGTTGGCGTTGACTTCGCCTGCGAGTGATACTAAGGCTGCCGCAGTGGTGGCTTTGCTTTCCGCAGTGGCGTAAATGCTGGCAACGCGATCCTTGTCACCGAGGTTATCGTTGACGGCTTTTGCCAACATTGCCAAGTCGGCAGGGGTACTGAGTTTGCTGGCGAGTTTGTCGTAAGCTTTGCCTGCGATGGTTTTGTCATCCATGTTGGCGGCAACGGCACTGGCGAGTTTCAGCAGGTCTTCTTTGCCGCTGAATTCGTTCA
>CAYQTB010000104.1:2617-8443 GCA_964420315.1 uncultured Thiothrix sp.
TATCATCGCCGAACAGGTCTTTCAAACCCTTAGCGAAGCTCACTACGTCGGCGGTTTCGCTGCTGGATGGTGCTGCCTTTTTGAAGACCATCAGCGCGGTAGTGGGATTGCCGCTGTTTTTAATGTCAGTTGCGAGTTTTTGGTAATCGGCAATGCTTTTGCAGTTGGCGGTGACTTTGCTGAACAGTTTGTTGGCAAGCGCATTGTCTTGCAGCGCGTCTTGGACGTAGCCTGCGTAAGACAGCAGTTCGGTGGTGTTGGTGGTTTCAGCAATGGCTTCTTCCAATAACGCACGGCCTTTGTCGCGGTCGCCGAGGAATTTAGCAATGCTGTAGCCAGTTTCAGCTTTTTCTTTGGCATCAAAGCACGCATTGACGGCTTCGTCGTACAGGGTAGCGGCTTTGTCGTTATCACCAGCCGCTACGTAGCCTTCCGCAACCGCGACGTAATGCGCGGGGAAGGAGCAATTGGATTCGCCTTTTGCCAGCAATTCTTTAGCGTAGTCCAAATCGGCGGGTTCGGCTGCGGCTTGTTTAGCAAGGGCGGCGTAGGATTCTGCATCGTTGCAGGCGGATGCTTGTGCGCTGAGTTCTTCGCGGGTTGCCATGTGTCCTCCAAAAGCGATTAAGGCGAAATTGTCGAGTAAACGGTGTTGTAAAGCATATTGGCGATGGGTTCAAGCGTGGCGCTTAGCCTTGCCGCTCATAAGATAAAAATGTCTGTCTGTCTGAAGGTAATCGGTGCTTACGGTGGTCAGCGCAAAGAATGTGATATGCCAAATTGGGCATGTATTCTAACACTGGAGGATTTATCATGACAGGGATAACACAGGGCAGTGGAAGCAAGCCAACGCAGTTCACTGAGCAAAACAGCAGTCGTTCAGCCGCTACCTTGGCGGTGGCGACTATTGTACTGGATGATGCGGTGAAAGCGATTCAAAGCAAGTCAGGTAACAACACATTTGGAAAGGGTGATAATGAAGCCCTAATCAAGCTCATTATGCAGTTGATTCAGGTGATTGGTGACAAATTGCCCCCGACTGAGCCATCCAAGCCGCAACCTAAACCCTTGCCATTGACACCGCAACAAGATAAAGCGATCCGCGAACGTTTCGATATCAATGGCGCGTTGAGTTATGAGGTGCTGGACAGTAAAAAAGACGGCAAGCTCAGTGCTGGCGATACCTTGGTCATTTCTGGCGGCATTACCGGAGGGGAAATCTCGCGTAAGAAATTGACGCAACAGGATGTCAAAGCGATTAATGCGGGTGGTTCCACTGGCTCAAATGCGCAGCAACAATTGGATGCAAACCGCAAAAAATGGAATTCGTTAGATATTGATGATTACTCGTTTACTTTGCAGCGTAACTGTTTCTGTCGGGGAGATGCGATTCGCCCAATTAATATTGAAGTACGTGATGGGAGCGTTAAGTCAGCGACCTATGCGGATACCGGTGAGTTGCTCCCGGATGACCGCCAAACAAATAAGCAGTCTATTTACAATTTGAATGCGGATGGTTTGTTTAATTTGGTGGAGCAGGGCATCAAGAGTGGTGCGGCTAAGGTTGATGTGAGCTATGACAAGCAATACGGTTTGCCAACGTCGATTTATATTGATCAAAGCTTCCAGATAGCGGATGAGGAAATGGGCTACACCATTAGTAATTTCCAGCCAGAACCGACCTTTACCACACTCGCATGTGGTGAGGAGGGTAATGATTGTGGTGAGCCGATTAAGCCGTTCCTGCCTATTGAGCTACCCATTGCTACCACTAAAGCGCTAGGCGAGGAAGATAATGGCGGTAAACCGCATCCCATCAAACCGCCCATCATCGAACCGCCTATTGTGACCACGTTGGCGATTGGCGAAGAAGACGGTGGGTATCACGATTACAAATAAGGTGATTCAACCATGACAATGAAGTCCCGATTGCTATTGGCAGGCGGTGATGCTGACCCTCAATTGGTGCGTCTGTTGAAACGAGCGGCATTGCATGATATTCCCGTGCATTGTTTGCTTACTGGGCAATCGGGTTCGCCGCGTTTTCATTGGGATATTCACCGCAATCGTTTGTTGGATGACGACAAGGAGGTCGCGGTATCGGCAGCATTTATTCGACAGGATGTGTTTGCTTACTTGCAGAGCAATAATGCTCACGATAATTCAGTAGCGCGTGAATGGTTTGTTAGCGTATCCGGCTGGCTGTTGAGTTCGCCGGATATTGCGTTGTGTAATCGGCGATTCCTGCCGTGTGGCGGGGTTAATAAGCCTTATATGTTACGTTTGGCGTTGAGCATGGGGTTTAACGTTGCTGATACGTATGTTAGCAACGATCTTCTCGCCATGACGCGGTTGCATGAGCAGGGGGAGTGGGTAACTAAGCCCGTGACGGGCGGTGCTTACTGTACCCCGTTGGCAGTGGATGAAACCACGGGTAATCACATACTGTCTTACCCGCAGATTGTGCAACGGCGTCTGGCTTCGCCGGAGTTGCGGGTATTTCGTGTTGGTAACGCTTGGTTTGGGTTTCGGATTCAGGCAGAGGCATTGGATTACCGTTCATCGTCTGCTACGCGGATGCAAATGGTGGATGTGCCCGGTGAGTTGGTGGAAAAGCTGGCGTGTCTATCGGATCACTTGGGGCTGGATTTCGCAGCAGCAGACTTTAAAACTGACTCGCATACTGGGGAGTGGCAGTTTTTGGAGATCAATACTAACCCAATGTTTGCGGGATTTGATCAGGTGGCAGCCGGTGCGTTAAGCGATGCTTTGCTTAGACACTTGGGTGTTTTAAGCCCTGATATTTCGCTCCCGAAGAATACTGTCTAAAGCAAATGGCTGTGGTTCAGGCAGATTTGGTTTAAGTACGATACAATACACGCAATTCTATGTGTGGATTTAATTACATCATTCATGTCAGTTTCAGCCGAACCTATCGCCTGCCAAGAATGCGGTCAGTTGCACCGCTATCGCTCGGTCGCGTCGGGTAAAACCGCGAATTGTAGCCGTTGTGGGGCGGTGTTATACCGCAGTCGCCCGAATATGCTGGATTCGGTGTTGGCGCTGACCTTAGCAGGGCTGACGTTGTTTGCATTGACCAATGTGTTTCCGTTACTGGGTTTACGCGCACAAGGGGTGGAGCAGGAGTTGCATTTGCTGGGGGCTAGCCTAGCATTTTGGGATCAGGGCTACCCTATTTTGGCAGGGCTGATTATTCTCAATATTATCGTTTTCCCCTTGTTTGAATTGCTGACGCTCTTGGTGGTGGCGTTGACTATTCGCTACCGCTGGCGCTCGAACATGGCGATTTTTTTGTTCCGTTGGATGCGTGAGCTTAAACCGTGGGGAATGCTGGAAGTTTTTATGTTAGGGGTGCTGGTCGCACTGGTGAAGTTGGGTGATCTGGCTACTTTGATTGTGGGTGCGGCTTTTTGGTCATTTGCGGGGCTGATCTTGACGATGGCGGCAGCCACGGCATTATTGGACCCGTTTAGTGTCTGGCGGGCACTGGAGAACAAGCGTGGCTGAGCACGGGGCTTTGCTGCAATGCCGTGTGTGTAGCCATTTGAGCCATCCGCCCCGGCAATTGAAGCGCTTCGAGGTCATGCATTGTCCGCGTTGTGGGGCGCGGGTGAAGTTTGCACCGCAGTCCAATAGCGTGGAAGTCACTTGGGCGTTGCTGATTGCTGCTGCCATTTTATATATTCCGGCGAATATGTTGCCGATTATGAGCGTGTATATGCTGGGAGCAGGGCAACCCGACACCATTATTACGGGCGTTTACCATTTACTAGAAGCCGGGCAATGGCCGTTGGCATTGATTGTATTTGTGGCGAGTATTGTGGTGCCTTTGTTGAAATTGTTTACCTTAAGTTTTTTGTTGATCAGTATTCAGCGGCGTTCACGCTGGCGGCAATATGATCGGATGCGCTTGTATCGTATCACCGAATACGTGGGGCGCTGGTCAATGGTGGATGTGTTTGTGATTGCGATTTTGGTGGGGCTGGTACAATTTGGCAATTTGGCGCGGGTTGATGCTAATCTGGGCAGTTTGTCATTTGCGGCGGTGGTGGTGTTAACCATGTTTGCCGCCCGGACGTTGGATGAGCACTTGATCTGGGATATTACCCGGCAAGAGGAACAGCAGAATGCAAGATAATAAAGGGCTGGATGATAATCTGCCGAATGTGGAAGTGCGTGAACAGCGCTGGCCTTCGCCAGTATGGTTGATTCCGTTGGCGGCATTATTGATTGGTTTTTGGCTATTGTTTCAGGCGTGGTATCAGCGCGGCCCGATTTTAACGGTGCAGTTTTCCAGTGCAGAAGGTATTGAGCCGGGCAAAACCGAAGTGCGCTACAAAGCGGTAACGGTTGGCAAAGTCAAAAAACTCAAATTGGATAATGAGCTAAAACACATTGAAGCCGTTATCGAGTTAAATAAAGAAATCGGGCGGCATTTGGGCAGTGATGCCAGTTTTTGGGTAGTACGCCCGCGTGTGAACCGTTCTGGGGTATCCGGCTTGGGGACATTATTTTCTGGTTCTTATATTGGTATGGATCCAGGAACGAATAATGATGATCAGAGTTTTTATAAAGGCGCGGAGCGTCCACCTGTTATTACACCTACCGAAGACGGTAAGCATTTTTTCTTAATATCGGATTCTTTAGGTTCAATGGACGTGGGAGCGCCAGTATTTTATAAACAATTGCAGGTTGGTGAGGTGATCGACTACGAATTGCTGGATAATCAGGATCGCGTGCGATTGGAGCTGTTTATTCGTGCGCCTTATTTTCGCTATGTGCATGAAAATACCCGCTTCTGGAATGCCAGCGGGGTGGAACTTAATATGAATTCAACGGGCGCAGAATTTCGCATGGAATCGTTGCTTTCCGTACTTATCGGGGGTGTTGCATTTGAAACGCCTGCTGGAGCCGCCGGTGGTGACGTCAGTGAACAGGGGGATACCTTTGTGTTACATCGTAATTACGCTGATTCGCAGAAAAAGCAATACGCGACTAGATTGTATTACGTCATGTACTTTGACGGTTCTGTACGGGGAATGAAGGTCGGTTCCGCCGTAGAATTTCAGGGTATCCCGATTGGTAAAGTTGAAAAGATTGGCATGAAAATGGATAAGGATTCATTAGTCGTGCGAGTCCCTGTATTGGTACACATCCAACCTCAATATTTCGATGAAACCCTCACCAAGGAAACGGGTGAAATCATCATGCGTCAATTAGTAGAAAAAGGCTTGCGTGCTAAGCTGGATACCGTGAGTTTTCTAACGGGGCAGAAAGTGATTACGCTCAGTATGGAAAAGGATGCACCACCGGCAACCATTAAGACGACACAGTTTTACAGTGAATTTCCTACCACCGGAACAGCGTTTGAAGAATTACCTTTCTTAGCTGCTGATATTATGCAAAGCCTTGATGAAACCTTGGCTGGCATTAATAAATTGGTGAATAGCGGGAAACTAGATAAAACCGTGGATAATCTCAATCAGGTATTATCCGAGGCGGAACAGGCGGTAAAAGCCGCTAAGGAAACGCTTGAAACCGTGGATAAAAACACCTTGCCCAGTGTGACTAGCGATGTCAGTAAAATCAGTCAGGACTTGAGTAACACCATGCAAAAAATTCAAGGCTCGATGGCGCAGATTGACCGTTTGACGGCAACAAACTCCCCGGTTCAACACCAGTTGCAAGAGATGTTGGAGGAAGTGACCGCTGCTTCCCGCGCCTTACGCAGTTTGACTGAAACGTTACAACGCCAGCCCAGTTCACTGCTGCGCGGTAAGCAGGGGGAATGATTACTTCTTCTCC
>CAYQTB010000105.1:0-8148 GCA_964420315.1 uncultured Thiothrix sp.
TCAAACAAGTCGATCACGTCTTGGTTACGCATCCGAATGCAACCGTGCGAAGCAGGGCTACCTAGCCGCCCCTCCTCGTCTGTACCGTGGATATAAATGTAACGTTCATAAGAATCCACATTACCGCCCTTATTGAGACCCGGCTCCAAACCATCCAGCCACAAAATGCGGGTGGTGACATTATCAGCGGAACTGCGCTCGTTCGCGCCAGTCAGAATTTGTGCAACACGCCCGGTATTTTGCCGTGCTTTGAAGATGGTTCCCAACGGCGCACCATCACCCAACTTTTTTGCCACCCGATGTACACCTAACGGGGTTTGCTGACTGCCTTTGGCGCTCCCCAAACCATTGGTAGCCGTGGAAATTACCCACTCATGCACCGTCTGCCCGTTTTCCACCAAGATCAGCGTTTGTGCGGTGGCATCCACCACCAACAGACGCTCAGCCGAATAAGTCGGAAAACGCTGTGACACATCCGCAATAATCGGCGCAAACCGCTCATTGATGCCCACATCTGCGCTTGGCGCGGGGATATTCAGTGGCAAGTGATCGGATTCAGCCATAGCAAGACTGCTGCTAATCGCTGTTGCCAATATCAATGGCAGCCATATTTTTTTCGCGTTTTGTCTGTTGTTCATCATTCCGTAAAGCCTCTAATTCAGCAAAATAGTCACCGTTTTCTCCGGTGGCATAATGCCCGGTAAATACCGAGCAATCGAAATCCTTCAAGCGCGGATTGCCCTTACTCACCGCTGCAATTAAATCGGGCAAGGGCAAATAGATCAAACGATCCACCCCAATCGCTTTAGCTACCTCCTCTTCGGTACGTCCGTGCGCAATAAGTTCCTTTGCCGCTGGCATATCAATGCCGTAAATATTCGGAAATTTGATCGGTGGTGAAGCCGAAGCGAAATACACTTTCTTCGCACCCGCATCGCGTGCCATTTGCACAATTTCGCCGGAAGTGGTGCCGCGCACAATGGAATCGTCCACCAGCATGACATTTTTCCCCTTAAATTCTAACGCCAAGGAGTTGAGCTTTTGACGCACCGATTTTTTACGCTTCGCCTGCCCCGGCATAATAAAGGTGCGCCCAATGTAACGGTTTTTGATAAAGCCTTCGCGGTACGGCACACCGAGGGTATACGCCATTTCCAACGCCGAGGTACGGCTAGTGTCGGGAATAGGAATCACCACCTCGATGTCATTATCCGGCCATTCACGCATCACGTATTCCGCCATTTTGCGCCCCATGCGCATCCGTGCTTTATGCACAAACACATTATCAATAATCGAGTCGGGGCGGGCAAAATACACGTATTCAAAAATACAGGTGTTATAGCTGGGATTCTTTGCACACTGGCGGGTGAATACCTGGCCATCGGGGCGAATGAAAATGGCTTCACCCGGCTCAATATCGCGCACCAAACGATAGCCTTGCACATCCAATGCCACACTTTCGGAAGCCAGCATAAATTCTTTGCCCTGCGGTGTTTCACGCACGCCGTACACCAAGGGGCGAATTCCATTCGGGTCACGGAAACCCACCAAACCGTCACGGGTCAACATTGCCACCACCGCATACGCGCCTTTGCAACGCCGATGCACCCCTTCCACCGCCGCAAAAATATCTTCCGGCATGACATGCAACGCATTCCGACCCAGCAACTCCTGCGCAAACACGTTGAGGAGAATTTCAGAATCGGATTCGGTATTGATCTGGCGGCGATCCTGCCGGTACAGCTCTTTTTTCAGCACGGGCGCATTGGTCAGATTGCCATTGTGTGCTAAGGAAATACCGTAAGGGCTATTCACATAAAATGGTTGAGCTTCTGCCGAAGACGATGAACCCGCCGTTGGGTAACGCACATGCCCTATACCCATACTACCTTGCAGCATCGCCATGTGACGTTCGTTGAAAACGTCTTTCACCAAGCCGTTGTCACGGCGTAGATACAATTTTCTACCATCACTGGTCACAATCCCTGCGGCATCCTGTCCACGGTGTTGTAAAACCGTCAGACCATCATAAAGTGCCTGATTGACAGGTTCATGACCGATAATCCCGATAACTCCGCACATACCAACCCTTCCGGTGAAACGAAAATGTCATATTCTAACCCCGTCAAAACAAAACAGCCATGCACTTAATCGTGCATGGCTGTTTGATGAATCCGCTATTCTTGCCAACCTTAGGGTTTATTGGAAAAAATACCGGGAAGTTCTTCCGAGAAATTATTGGGGATCATCTCCTTCAGCATCATCGCATTTTGTTCAAACCACGGCATCAACCGTGAATTCTTCCACCACGCTGCTTCGGAATATTTCCCCACCGCACTAAACAGCAGTACCAACAGGGTGACAATCAAACCACCCCGTAAAACACCAAACGCACCACCCAACAAATAATCAACCCCGCCCAAGCCAACGGAAGAAACCGCCGCACTCAGTAAATGGTTGATAATCGAACCGACTATCAACACACCCAGGAAGATAACAATAAACGCTATCACCACTTGTCCCAGTTTGCCCTGCCCCTCAAAAGGCACATGCACCGCTAATTGCTCATAGTACAAAAAGGCAAACCCCAAAGCCGCAACCCACGTTATCAGGGAAAAGGCCTCCCTGACAAACCCGCGAACCAGCCCAATAATCGCTGACAAGACAATCAGGACAATAATGCTTATATCCAGAATATCTGCTGTCATGGATTACTTGCTACTGGTCACGAAACTGCCTTGAATGGCTTGATTTTGTTTGTAACGCGACTTCAGCTTCGCTTGAGCCGCTTCAGCCGCAGCACGGTCAGCAAAACCCGTGACACTAACGCGATAAACCGTCTTGCCCCCGACATTGACCGACGCAACCGAGGCATTGTAACCATCGGCTTTAAGCGGTGCAGCAGCGGCATCCGCTTTCGCCTTATCAGAGCTGGCCAAGACTTGGATAGAGAAGCCACCTGCACCACCAGCCGCATTGCCTGTTGCTGCGCCACCACCGGCTAAAGCAACCGATTTGGCAGCGGCGGCTTTGTCAGCGGCGGCTTTGGCAGCAGCCGCTTTCTCTTCCGCTGCCTTTTTGGCAGCCGCAGCTTGTGCAGCGCCAGCTTCTGAGGTCGCTCTAGGCACTGGCTTTTCATTAACTAACACCACTTTCGGGCTAGGCTTTTTCTCTTCAGATTCAGCAGCACTAGCCGCTGGCTTATCTTTCTGAGAAGCGGTAGGAACCGCTGCTTGGTTGTTTTTAGTATCAGCCGCCGCAGGTGCTTTAGCATCAACGGCTGGTGCAGCAGGAACGCCGCCAGCCGCTTGAGAAGTACTGGCTTTTGCATCGCCAGTTCCCATGCTACCCGTACCATCTTTTACTTTACCATCGGTATCAACCAAATCACGTACTTCACCACCAGCACTGGGGCGCACATCAAAACCTGTGGTATTAGGAACTGTCTCCGGTAATTTTACATCGACACCCGGAATCAGGTTAGCGCCACCGGCTTGCTGGGCAGTGCCCACAGTTTGTTGCGTGACATCAATGCCAGCACCTTGCACTGCACCTTGTTGCTGGGCTGCCGCATTCGGGTCATCACCGACGATGGTAGGTTTCTGGTCAGCATCGCCAACCCCAGGGAAGCCTAAAATAGGCTTGGTTTCAGCCGTCTGATTCATTGCCAGATCTTGCTGACCATCACGGTTTTTGCCTTTCAGCAACCATGCCAACAGCAATGCGGCAACGAGCACCAGCACGACTGCGCCAATCATTCGTTTGGTTGTAGCCTTGTTATCCATTTAATTCACTGCTCCTTTAAAATTCATGACACTCAAAAACTATTGAATGGCGCTGTTTAGTGACGCTTGTACCTTCAGCTCCATCGGGGGAACGATTATCTCCAGCACACCGGATACTACCAAAAAAGAGCCGAATGCCACTACTCTGTCGTGTTTTTTTGTCAGTAAACGCACGGCATCCCACGCGGTTTGAAAATCCGCATGCGTGTAAATTGGCGAACGTACCCCATGCTCCTGCATGAGCCGCGATAACGCATCCTGACTGAGCGCACGCTTGCTAGGCAAGGCAACCAGATGCCATGCATCCACCTGCTCGACCATAACATCCAGCACTCCAGCAATATCCTTATCAGCAAGTATAGAAAAAATTGCAAATGTTTTGCCGTTTACTGGATTTTTTTTCAACCATCCTGCTAATTCAGTCGCCGCATGGGGATTATGCGCCACATCAAGGATAACTTCCGGCTCTGCCTGGATGCACTGCATTCGCCCCATGAGACTCACGCTGGCTAGGCCTTCAGCGATTGCAGCAGGGGTAACGGGTAATTTATCGGCTAATTGTTGTAAGGCGGTGACAACAACCGCCGCATTTTGGCGTTGCACATCACCCACTAAGGCAGGTTGTGGTACATGCTCTGCGTTGAAATCCCTTCCATATTGCAATAAACGTGCGCCAATACGCGTTGCTTCACTGGCAATGCTGGCGGGCGGCTGCGGGTCGCCGCAGATCACCGGCTTGCCTGCTCGCATAATGCCAGATTTTTCGTAACCGATGGCTTCACGGGTATCCCCCAGCCATTCCACGTGATCAATGCCAATGCTGGTGATAATCGCAACATCAGCATCCCACAGATTACACGCATCCAAACGCCCGCCCAGCCCGACTTCCAACACAATCACGTCGACCTTGGCTCGCAAAAAACACCACACGGCTGCCAGTGTACCAAACTCAAAGTAAGTCAGATCAATCTCGTCACGCGCCTTATCAATCGCAGCGAAAGCCGCGCAAATATCCGCATTCCTTGCGGGCACGCCATTCAGTGCAATGCGTTCGTTGTAGCGCAATAAATGCGGGGAAGTGTACGTGCCAACCTTATAACCTTGCAGCAGCAAAATCCGCGTCAACATCGCGCAGGTAGAACCCTTACCATTCGTTCCCCCCACGGTAATCAGCGGCACGGGTACAGACAGCAAACCCATGCGTCCGGCGACGCAACGAATCCGCTCCAACCCCAGCTTGATTTCGGTCAGGAATTGCGTTTCCTGCCAACGTAACCAATCATCGAGCGTTTTCAAGCGGCATCCAATGTTGTGGTGTTAATCGGGCAAGGCTGGTGTTGCATCAACGACACCAAATCAGCAATGGTTGCACGCATGTCACGGCGATGCACGATCATGTCAATCGCACCTTTTTCTTGTAGAAATTCACTGCGCTGGAAACCTTCTGGCAGCTTTTCACGCACCGTTTGTTCAATCACACGCGGTCCGGCAAACCCAATCAAGGCTTTCGGCTCCCCAATGTGAATATCGCCCAGCATCGCAAAGCTCGCCGATACTCCCCCCATCGTGGGGTCAGTCAGCACCGAAATAAACGGCACACCTTTGTCGCTCAAGCGCGTCAACACCGCACTGGTTTTAGACATTTGCATCAAGGAAAACAGCGCTTCCTGCATCCGCGCTCCGCCACTCGCCGCAAAGCAAATGTAGGGGATTTTGTTCGCCATCGCCGTTTCTGCACCACGCACAAAACGTTCGCCGACCACCGACCCCATCGAGCCACCCATGAAACGGAAATCGAACGCCGCCACCACCATCGGCACACCCAGTACGGTGCCTTTCATCACGATCAGCGCATCTTTTTCGCCGGTTTCTTTTTGGGCAACCAGCAAACGATCCTTGTATTTTTTGGTATCGCGGAATTTCAGTATATCGGTGGGCGCAACATTCGCGCCGATTTCCTCACGCCCTGCTGCATCCAAAAACACCTCCAAACGCCGCCGTCCAGAGATGCGCATGTGGTGATTGCACTTGGGGCAAACGTCCAGATTGCGCTCCAGTTCCGCTCGGTATAACACAGCTTGGCAGGCGGGGCATTGATGCCACAAGCCTTCAGGAATGGATTTCTTTTCAGTCGTGGTCGCATCGGTACGGATGCGTGATGGCAGACGCAGTTTTTCAAACCAACTCATGTATTCTGTTTACCCCTAGGTTCAAGCATTCAGCGCGGCACGCATGGAAGCCAGCAAGTCACTGATGTTATCCATAATAACAGCATGGTCATTCGGTGTCGCTTCGATCTGTTTGATCACTGCACTGCCTACTACCACCGCGTCAGCCGTTTTTGCCACCGCCGCTGCGGTTGCTGCATCTTTAATGCCGAAACCAACGCCTAATGGCAAGTCAGTGTGTTGGCGAATTTTCGCGATATGGTCGGCGACTTGCCCGACATCCAGCGTGCTCGCACCCGTCACGCCTTTCAGCGACACGTAATAGATAAAGCCACCGCCTGCTTGCACCACCGTGGCAATACGGCGTTCCGGCGTGGTCGGTGACAGCAGGAAAATCGGGTCGATGCCGTGTGCGCGGAACAATGGCAATACGCCCATGCCCTCTTCCGGCGGCAAGTCTACTGTCAGCGCACCGTCAACGCCTGCGGCTTGCGCGGCTTTGGCAAATTCGGCGTAACCCATGATTTCAATCGGATTCAGATAGCCCATCAACACCACGGGCGTCGTCTGATCGGTTTGGCGAAATTCTGCCACCATGCCAAGGATGTCGTGCAAGCTGGTGTTATGCAGCAAAGCGCGTTCGTGCGCTTGCTGGATCGTCGGACCATCCGCCATCGGGTCGGAAAAGGGCACGCCGAGTTCAATGATATTCGCACCGGCTGCCACCATGCGGTGCATCAACGGCACGGTAATCGACGGGTGTGGGTCGCCCGCCGTCACGTAAGGAATCAAGGCAGTTTTGCCCTGCGCTTTGAGGGCGGCGAAACAAGCAGCGATACAACTCATAGGGTGATTCCCTCTAAACGGGCGATGGTGTTAATGTCTTTGTCGCCACGCCCTGAGAGGTTCACGACAATGCTTTGATCTTTCGACAGGGTAGGCGCAAGTTTCATCGCGTAAGCCAGCGCGTGACTGCTTTCTAGCGCGGGGATAATGCCTTCGATGCGCGTCAGGGCATGAAAACCTTGCATCGCTTCCGCATCCGTGACCGCCACGTAATTCGCACGACCGATGTCCTTTAGCCATGCGTGTTCGGGGCCAACACCGGGGTAGTCCAATCCGGCGGAAATCGAATGGGTTTCGATGATTTGCCCGTTGGTATCTTCCATTAAATAAGTACGGTTGCCATGCAATACGCCCGGTTTGCCTGCACACAAGGGGGCAGCATGTTTGCCGGTGGCGACACCATCACCGCCTGCTTCCACACCGTAAATGGCGACGGATTCATCCGCCAAGAAGGGATGGAACAAACCGATAGCGTTCGAGCCACCGCCAACGCAAGCGACCAAAGCATCCGGCAATCGCCCTTCTTGTTCCAGCATTTGCGCACGTGCTTCGCGCCCGATCACGGATTGGAAATCGCGCACCATCGCAGGATAAGGGTGCGGGCCTGCCACCGTGCCAATAATGTAGAAGGTATCATCGACATTCGTCACCCAGTCGCGCATCGCTTCGTTCAAAGCGTCTTTCAAGGTTTTGGAGCCGGAAGTAACCGGCACAACGGTTGCGCCCAGCAATTTCATGCGGAACACGTTCGGGGCTTGGCGCTGTACGTCTTCCGCGCCCATGTAGACGATGCATTCCAACCCAAGGCGAGCGGCAATAGTGGCGGAGGCAACCCCGTGTTGACCTGCACCCGTTTCGGCGATAATGCGTTTCTTGCCCATGTACTTGGCGAGCAAAGCTTGACCAATGGTGTTGTTGATTTTGTGTGCGCCAGTATGGTTCAAGTCTTCGCGCTTGAGGTAGATTTTTGCGCCGCCGAGTTCGCGTGTCCAGCGTTCTGCCAGATACAAGGGGCTGGGGCGACCGACATAGTATTTGAGGTCGCGGTCGAATTCGACTTGAAAAGCGGGGTCGTTTTTGAGCTTTTCGTAGGCTTGTTCGAGTTCGTAGATGGGTTCCATCAGCGTTTCTGCGACGAAACGCCCGCCGTATGCGCCAAAATGCCCGGCTTTATCCGGCATGGCGTTCCAGTTGTATTCGCTGAATTTCACGTTACCGCGCTCCTACGTAGACGATCGTAAAAACGGGGTAAGTTATCATAAGCGGCAAAACCTAGCTATGTTGCGGTTGGGTTCTCTGTACACGACAATTTTCCTAATCAGCGGTTTTCAGCAGCAAGGTGACATTGC
>CAYQTB010000106.1:0-8089 GCA_964420315.1 uncultured Thiothrix sp.
TAGGTTTTGCCAAATAATCATCCATACCCATTTTTAGGCAGCGCTCGCGATCGCCTTTGAGCGCATTGGCGGTCATGGCAATCACTGGAATATGCTGCTTGAGTATGCCTTCTTTGTGCCATTTGCGGATGTAGCGGGTAGCCGTGTAACCATCCATTTCCGGCATATTAATATCCATCAATACAAGTTTATAGGGGCAGTTACGTAGGGCTTTCAGTGCTAATTTACCCGTGGTGACGTGATCGACTGGAATATTGAGTTTTTCCAACATCGTGACCGCAATTAAGGCATTGACGGGGTTGTCTTCCGCTAACAAAATCGCTGGCTCGACCGATGCTACGGATTTCAAGACGATATTGGGGAAAGGCAGTGTGGTGGATGGCGTCGGTTTGGGCTGATCATTGAGCGCGTGCCGCCGCATGGTATCCAGCAATACATCCCGCAAGGTGATGGAACGCACCGGTTTGGTAACGGCAGCTTGTACACCTGCTTGTTGTTGTTTTTCGAGTGAAATGCCGTAAGAGGTAAGCATGACAATCGGGGTTTGGGCGTGACGGTTATCAGTGCGGATGGTTTTTGCTAGGGCGATGCCGTCCATTTGCGGCATAAACCAGTCGAGCAGCATTAGGTCGATCGGTTTGTGCTGGGTGATGGATTCTTCGAGTTTGTGCAAGGCATCATGCCCATTGCTGACGATAATGGCTTCGGCTTTCCATGCTTGCAGGTAGTTTTCCAGAATCCGCCGGTTGGTTTCATTATCGTCCACGACCAGAATCCGGCGACCTTCTAAGTGGTGGCTGGTGTTATCCCATGCATGATTTCCGGTGACGGGGAAAGCGATTTCAAACCAGAAGGTTGTACCCTGACCGGGAACGCTTTCCAGTCCAATGCGCCCCCCCATCATTTCGGCAAACTCACGTACAATGGTTAACCCCAAACCCGTGCCGCCGTAACGCCGGTTAATGGAGGCATCGACTTGCACAAACGATTCAAACACACTTTTTTGCATGGCAAGAGGAATGCCGATGCCGGTATCGCGGACTTCAAAGCGTAGTACGGCTTTGTCATCACGGATTTCCAGTAATTCCAAGCCGGTATACACTTCGCCGCGTTCAGTAAATTTGACGGCATTGCCAATCAGGTTCATGAGCATTTGCCGTAAGCGGGCGGGGTCGCCTTTGACGCGCTCCGGAATGTTTTCGGGAATGTAACACTGAACTCCGAGATTTTTTTCCTGCGCCATCGTCGACATAATGCCGCTGATGTTTTCCACCAATTCACGCGGGGAAAACTCGATAATGTCCAGCTCAATGCCACCGGCTTTGAGTTTGGAAAAGTCCAAAATATTGTTAATCACATCCAGCATCACTTCGCAGGAAGCATACGCGGTATCGACGAATAATTTCTGACGCGCATCCAGCGTCGTATCTTTCACGATTTCCAAGGCACCCAAAATACCGTGTATCGGGGTGCGCAGTTCGTGGCTCATATTCGCCATGAAGCGGGTTTTTTGTTCGGATTTGTGTAAGGCTTCGATACGTTGTTCGGTTTCCGTTTTGAGGTCGTCGTACAATTTGCGCATTTCCTGCGACGATACTTCCAGTGAGCGTTCTAATAAATATTGCGCGTCACTCGTGCCGGTGTACGAGAGGTCAATTTGGTGCAGAAAGTTCTGCCATTTGTTTGGATCGTCCGGCAAACCATGTTCGAGTAGGCCGCTGCGCTTTAATTGTTTTTGTAAGCGCTTATGCAGGGGTTTAACTTCCTTCATACATCACCGTTAAGGTCATGGTTTCGTTGTGCAGACAGCAAGACCCACCGAGTGCAGTGGGTGCTAATTCACCGTAGGAGTAAAACCCAAGCTGTTGACTACCGGCTGGAAGGTTTTCGAGCGTGGCTGCTAATTCTTGGTCGGTGTCATCCCCCATGACCAGTTTGCGCCCAGAACAACTGATGGTGAGCGCGAACACCGGCGTCTTGGGCGGCAGTTGGTTGGCTAAGCCACGTGCGGCTGTTTCTGCACCATCCAGCAAATTATCAAAACTGCCATACATCAATTGTGTGCTGTAGCCTTGTGGAATATCGGCTACAAACCCTAGGCTGTTATCCGCTTCATTGATGGATACCACGGTACGTA
The DNA here is from genome assembly GCA_964420315.1 of uncultured Thiothrix sp. Taxonomy (GTDB): domain Bacteria; phylum Pseudomonadota; class Gammaproteobacteria; order Thiotrichales; family Thiotrichaceae; genus Thiothrix. The sequence continues at coordinate 2,138 of CAYQTB010000106.1, forward strand.
CCATGTAGTGATCTTTGGTTTGGTTCCAGATAGCCAAAGGGAAGTGTAAGGCGGTAGCGGGTAAGTTAGCAGCGTGTTCCCCAAGGTATTCTTTATAGAGTTGCAGGGCAGGGCGACCATCAATTTCATACAGGGTACTGCCTGCTGAACGGGTAATGATGCGTTCAGGCCCAAAAGGCTTGAAGCCGTCGCGGGCGTAGCTGGTAAAAACCAGTTCTTTTCCATAAAAACCAACGCCAGAGACATGTCGTGACGCTGCTTGCCCTTGGTGAAAGATCCAAGTGGAGGCAAATTGCATCTTGTCACTGGCTAAACCGCCGACGATGGTAACGTTATTTTCATTAACAACCGACGCTAAGCCACTAATTAATTCACTGCCATTGGTGTTAAGACCATCGGTTAGAATAAGAATCCCCTTAAGATCAGGTCTATTGAGGGACTTGGCAATTTGTTCACCGGCTTGAAAGGAATGGTCTGAATGCGCCAGTTCCGCACTGGCAAAGGCTAAGTGGGCTTTTTTAAAACGAATAATGCCCACCACTAAGGCATTTTCCAATAAATGCTCGTTGAAAATACCAGCAACAGTGGAGCAGCCTGCGATCACTGCTTGCGGATAGCGAACGTATAATTGTTCGATAGCGCTTTGATATTGCTTGCTATCGGGAGGGCTGAATATCAACACCAAGGTCTGGGGCGAATCAACATCCGGTAAGGGTTTATGCCACCCGGTTGCCTGGGTAAAAAAGCTTAGCGTCACTTGCACGGTTGTTTCCCCCGAATGTGCGTCGACATTATTTTGATAAATTTTATTTGTTCAAAATAATATCATGAGATGACCCTTGATGGCTCTACCATTTGTCGGAACAGTTGAACCTGCGTAAGGCTGTGGCTATACTTTTACAATTATCTCTTTATGGAATTCTCAGTCTTCTTGACTACTACAATCACTGCTGCAACGGAAAGTGACAGGCACACCGTTCAATTTGAGCTTGAACCTGCAAATACTGAGCGTTTAATGAACTTGTGTGGTCAATTCGACCAGCACTTGCGTCAATTAGAGCATCGCCTTGGCGTTGAACTGAGCAATCGCGGTCATTTGTTCCAGATTACCGGAACGCCGCTGACTACACAGTTAACCATCAATCTACTGCATGACCTTTATCGCGAGACGGCGGAAACTGTTCTCAGCCCGGAAAGCATTCATCTGTTCCTGCAAGAAGCCAATCTCGACAAGGTGCAAGCCAATACCGACGACGATGTGCGCATTCGCACCAAGCGTGGTTATATTAAACCCAAAGGGTTAGCGCAAAGTCAGTATATTCAAAATATCCGCACCCACGATGTTACGTTTGGCATCGGGTCCGCAGGTACGGGCAAGACGTGGTTGGCAGTTGCCTGTGCGGTCGAAGCTTTGGAACGTGATGAGGTGCGGCGTTTGGTGCTGGTGCGCCCGGCGGTGGAAGCAGGAGAGCGCCTAGGTTTCTTGCCCGGTGACTTGTCGCAAAAAATTGACCCGTATTTACGCCCGATGTATGACGCTTTGTACGAAATGTTAGGGATCGAAAAAGTCAATAAGTTGATTGAGCGCAATGTCATTGAAGTCGCACCCTTGGCTTACATGCGTGGACGTACCTTGAATGATGCATTTATTTTGCTGGATGAAGCGCAAAACACCACCACAGAACAAATGAAAATGTTCCTGACCCGCTTGGGGTTTGGCTCTTCTGCCGTGATCACGGGTGATATTACCCAGATTGACTTGCCGCGCCATCAAACCTCCGGTTTGCGCCAAGCGGCGGAAATTCTGGAAGGTGTCAAAGGCATCAGCTTTAACTGGTTTAGCGGGCGTGATGTGGTGCGGCACAAACTGGTGCAAAAAATTGTGGCGGCGTATGAAGGTTTTGAGCGAGAGCGTAGCGCATGAGTCTAGAACTCGATATTCAAAACCCAGAGGCTTACACAACCATTCCTGCTGAAGCGGATTTATTGTGTTGGGCGCAAGCCGCATGGTCGGCAGAGGCAGAAGCCGGTGTGGTCGTGCGTATCGTTAACGAAGCCGAAAGTCAGGAACTTAACCGCGCTTATCGCGGCAAAGATTACCCGACCAATGTCTTGTCGTTTCCTTACGACGCGTCACCAATTCCAGCGGATGACGGTGACATCGAATACCTTGGTGATCTGGTTATTTGCCTGCCTGTGGTCGAACGTGAAGCCGCAGCACAAGGCAAGACCGCGACCCAACATTGGGCGCATTTGTTGATACACGGTTTATTACATTTACAAGGTTATGACCATGTAACAGACACCGAAGCCGAGGAGATGGAGGGCTTAGAAACCACCATCCTTAGCAAACTCGGCTTTCCCGATCCTTATCACTAACTCACAGAGGAACAATGAAAACTGCCATAGGTGACTCGCGACCTCGACCGCGATGGAAACAATGGTTAATCAATAAACTCGATCTTGCCTCTCAAAGCCGGGAAGATTTGATAGACGATCTACAACGGGCTAACGAAAAAAACCTCCTGCCGGGTGAAACAGTGGGGATGTTGCAAGGGGTATTGGAGTTTGGTGCGCTTCAAGTACGCGACATCATGGTTCCGCGCTCACAAATCAACTTTATTTACCACGAAGAGAACTTCACCGAAATTCTTACCCGCATTGCTGAAACTGAACACTCACGTTATCCCGTGGTGGATGAAGACCGCGATGATTTGGTCGGGGTATTGCTGGCAAAAGACTTGCTCAAGTACAGCGGGCGCGAAGCAGATTTCAAAATTGATGACATTATCCGCCCTGCCTTAATTGTTCCCGAAAGCCAGCGCTTGAACCGTTTGCTGACCGAATTTCGCAAAACCCGCAACCACATGGCGGTAGTCATCGACGAATACGCGGGTATTTCCGGCTTGGTGACGTTTGAAGACGTGCTGGAACAGATTGTCGGGGACATCGATGATGAGCACGATGATCAGGAAGACGTTTCCACTAATATTCAGCCGCAAGGTGATGGGCGTTTCATTGTGGAAGCTATGACGCCGATTGGTGAATTCAATGAGATTGTCGGAACGGCATTCGACACCGAGGAGTTCGATACCATTGCGGGGATTGTGATCCATGAATTAGGCAAGATTCCGCGTCAGGGTGAAGAAGTGGTGTTAATGGGCTGGCTGTTCCGGGTATTGCGCAGCGATTCGCGGCGTATTTTGTTGCTGGAAGTGCTGCCCCACACGGAAAATTCATGTTCTGAGGCAGTGCCTGCGTTATAATCCGCTCACATTTTGCTGTGCTGGATATTCTCATAATGCTGTCATTTCGTAATTCTAGTCATTCCCTTTCAAAAGTTGACTACCTACTGGCGTTGCTGGCAGGTTTATCCACCGTTTTGGCGTTTGCGCCTATCGAATGGCGTGCGTTTGCATTTTTTGCACCTGCCGTATTGTTCTGGCTGAATCTCAAACCGATACCCACCAAGCAACGTTTGTGGCTGGCGTGGGTATTCGGGGTGGGGATGTTTGCCGGTGGTACGCACTGGATTTATGTCAGTATCCACTTTTTCGGCGGGGCAAACTCCTTCATTGCAGCCTTGATGGTGGCAATTTTTGTGGTGCTCATGGCGCTATTTTTGTTGGTGTTTGGTTGGTTGGCGGGGTATACCACGCATCAGCCACAAGCGGTACGTTTATTGGTGACATTTCCAGCGATTTGGGTGCTGACTGAATGGTTTCGCGGTTGGTTTCTAACGGGGTTTCCCTGGTTACAATTGGGTAGCAGTCAAATTGATACGTGGCTGGCGCATTATGCACCCATCACAGGGGTGTTAGGGGTCAGTTGGCTGGTGGCTTTGGGGGCGGGTGTGTTGGTGTTGCTGGTGTTGGGAACGCAGCGTGAACGTATTATTGCCGGTGTATTGGCGGTGGTGACGGTAGCCGGTGGGTTTGGATTGGGGCAGGTGCGTTGGACACAACCTGCCGGAGAGCCGTTATATGTCAGTATGTTGCAAGGCAATGTTGATCAGTTAACCAAGTGGTCACGCGAATTCCGCAATGACAATATCCAAGCCTATTTGGATTTAATGGACGGGGATAAGTACCCGAACGTCGAATCTTCCCACTTGGTGATTTGGCCGGAAACCGCGCTCGCCGATTTTTTCCCGCAATCTTTGGATGTGATGTTACCGTTACAGGATTGGGCGCGTGAGGCGAAGGCTGATTTATTGATCGGTGGTTTCCATGTCAATCGCGATACCGAAGCGGTGTATAACGCGATTATGGCGGTGGGTGGTGAGCGTGATGTGGAAGTTTCCATCAATACGGGTGAACATGTGTATGCTAAACAACACCTTGTGCCGTTCAGCGAATACATTCCCCTGTTGGATTACCTGCGCTTTTTGGAACATATCATCAAATTGCCGTATGACAATGTAACGGCGTGGGAAGGCACGAATACGTTGATGGTAGCGGGGCAGCCGATGCGCATGTCGGTGTGCTACGAAGATGCGTATGCCAACGAAATGATTGCCGGATTGCCACAAGCAACCATGCTGGTGAACGTCAGCAACGACGGCTGGTTTACCGGTTCAATTGAACCCGCACAACACGCCGAAATTGCGCGGATGCGAGCGTTGGAAACCGGGCGTTATTTGTTACGGGCTACCAATAACGGTGTTAGCGCGATCATTAATGAAAAAGGTGAAGTAACTGCCACGGCGGAACCGCGCATTGCCACCGTGATTAGTGGGTATGCCACACCGATGCAAGGGGCAACCCCTTATGTGCGGGTTGGCAATTGGCTGATTATCCCATTGATGTTTATACTGTTAGGTGTTTCGTTGCTATTCTTGCGCGGCAGATTTTATTAAAAGAGGAACACCGATGCTAACAATTACCCTTGCGCGTGCTTTGGCGGGCGTTACTTTATGCACTGCTGTCATGCTCAGTTTGCCTGCTCAGGCGGGAAAAACCTTGGATACCATCAAGTCTCGTGATCAATTAGTATGCGGCGTGAACGTGGCTCTGGCGGGTTTTTCCTCTGCCGACAGCGAAGGCAAGTGGAGAGGGATGGACGTGGATTATTGCAAAGCACTGGCAGCAGCGGTGTTGGGCGATGCCAGCAAGGTGAAATACGTCCCCTTGAATGCGCAACAGCGTTTTACTGCCTTGCAATCGGGTGAAATTGACATCTTGTCACGCAATACGACTTGGACATTGACCCGTGATGCGTCGCTGGGGGCAAACTTTGTTGGCACGATTTATTACGATGGACAAGGTTTCATGGTGAAAAAGGAGCTGAAAGTCGCCAGTGCCAAGGAACTCGACGGTGCGACGGTGTGTGTCCAGTCTGGTACGACCACCGAAAAGAACTTGACCGACTTTGCCCGTGCCAACAAGCTTGACATCAAACCACTGGTGTTTGAAAAGAACGAAGCGGCAACGGGCGCTTACCATAGTGGGCGTTGCGAAGCCTATACCACAGATGCGTCGGGTTTGGCGGCGGAACGGACGATTGCCAAGAATCCTGACGAACACCTGATTCTGCCCGAAATTATTTCCAAAGAACCGTTAGGGCCGTTGGTACGGCGTGGTGATGATGAGTTTTTTGCAATCAGCAAGTGGGTGTTGAATGCGCTGATCGAAGGCGAAGAATACGGGCTGACCCAAGCAAATCTGGATGAAAAGAAAAGCAGCGATGACCCGAATATCCAGCGTATTCTGGGTACAGCGGAAGACATGGGTACGCTGCTGGGGTTGGATAAGGAATGGGCGTACCGTGCCTTGAAAGCAACGGGCAATTATGGCGAAATCTTCGAGCGCAATGTCGGTAAAGATTCCCCGCTGAAATTGGAACGTGGTTTGAATAAGCTGTGGAATCAGGGCGGGATTTTGTACGCGCCACCGATTCGTTGATCAGGTTGCGCGGCAAACCTCGCCCTTCAGGGCGGGGAGGATAGCGCGG
>CAYQTB010000107.1:0-7891 GCA_964420315.1 uncultured Thiothrix sp.
CTTCAAGCGCGAAGCCGAAGCCGCGCAAGCCTTGGGTGAACGTCTGATTACCCTACGTAAAGAACAGCTAGACCAATTGGATTTATCCGAAAAGCTCTACGACTCGATTTTGCTGGCGCAACGCTTGACCGCCAACGGTGCCATTCGCCGCCAACGCCAATACATTGGCAAACTGATGCGCACCGAAATTCTCGAACCGATTGAAGCCAAACTCGCGGAATGGGATCGCGGTGGCAAAGCCGAAACCGCACGTTTGCACCGTTTGGAACGCTGGCGTGATCGCCTGATTAGCGGTGAAACCGTGTTAGGCGAGTGGCTAAAAGAATACCCCGACACGGACGTGCAGCGGATGCGCAGCTTGATTCGCAACGCCCAAAAAGAAGCTGAAACCCACAAACCGCCGAAAAGTAGCCGTGAATTATTCAAGCTACTGCGGGAAATTACCGCCGACGAAGCGTTGCGTTAACGGTAATTTAATCGTATTCGGTGTCTTTCCAAATCCGCAACACAGCAAATACATCTGCGGGCGTCTGGGTTTCACGCCCAGCGATTTCTTCGGCTTTGGCGATCACTTCGGGAATGTGGGTGCGCAAAAACGGGTTGGTTTCAAACTCGCGTCCCAATTCAAACGGCACGGTAGGGTGTCCCTCATCCAGTAACGCCCAGGATTCTTCCAAACGCGCATCCAACGCGGGATTATCCGGTTCAACCCATTTGGCAAAACCGATGTTATCCACGGTGTATTCATGGGTGCAATACACTTGGGTATCCGCAGGTAACTGGGCAATGCGTTGCAGAGATGCGTACAAATCATGCAATGTGCCATCGAATACCCGCCCGCAACCGTTAGCGAATAAGGTATCCCCACAGAATAGGCTGCCCTCACCGTAATACACGATATGCCCAGCCGTATGCCCCGGTAACTCCATGACCCGGAAACGCAAACCGAGTGATTCTAAGTGGACTTCTGCCCCCTCCATCAAGGGCTGAGTGAGGTGCGGAATCGCTTCATTCGCAGGCCCATAGACGGGTAGACCGGGGTAGGCTTGCAACAACTTGTCGATACCACCTACGTGATCGCGGTGGTGGTGCGTAATCAAAATAGCCACCGGCTGCTTTGCCATGCGCTCTAACGCATCCAACACCGGCGCTGCGTCACCGGGGTCAACAACCGCAACGCCTGAACTGTCTGTGTTACCGATGAACCAGATGTAATTGTCTGTAAAAGCGGGTACTGGGGTTACTTGCATCATAATGAAACACCTTACTCGTGATTCCTGCTATTCGACTATAGTGCATACTGCCTTATAATCGCATTTTTATCAGCAAACTGGGGTAAATTTTCAGATGAACACACGCGCAGGTCAGCTTTACATCGTGTCAGCCCCCTCTGGTGCTGGCAAATCCAGCTTATTGAATGCTCTACGTGAGCGCGTGAGTAATCTGGTCATATCGGTTTCACACACGACGCGCCAGCCGCGCCCCGGCGAACAAGATGGGGTACATTACCACTTCACCCCGGTTGAGGTCTTTCGCCAGCAAGTGGCAGACGGCAACTTCCTTGAATACGCGCAAGTATTCGACAATTACTACGGCACGTCGCGGCTCTCCGTCGATGCCTTACGCGAAACGGGCAAGGATGTGATCCTCGAAATTGACTGGCAAGGGGCGCAGCAAGTCCGCGAACGCGCTGAATCCGTGATCAGTATTTTCATCCTCCCCCCCAGCATTGAAGCCTTGAACGCGCGCTTGCACGGGCGTGAGCAAGACAGTGCGGAAACCATCCAACGTCGGATGCGCGATGCCCAAGCGGAAATGTCGCATTACCCCGAATACGATTACCTGATTATTAACGACAATTTTGCAACCGCATTGGATGACTTAGCCTGTATTTTCCGCAGCGAACGCCTAAAACAAGCACAGCAATGCCAACAACATCAGGCATTATTAAAGGCGTTGGTCGGCTAATGGCATTTAACGCGGTTAAATTTGGACGACGCTGGCTGGCATTCTTGCCAGAAGGACGACGGCTGGAACTGTATCCGCCTTGGTGGATGATGCGTATCAAAGTGCTGGCACTGGAAAATGAATGGCGGCATATCCGCATTCGCCTACCGCTCACTTGGGCTTCGCGCAATATGGGCGGCAGCATGTTTGGCGGATTTCAGGCATCGCTGGCAGACCCAATTGCGCCATTAGCTTGCGCGAAAGTATTCCCCGATTATCATGTATGGACGCGGCATCTGAGCGTGGACTTTGTGCGCCCCGGTATTAGCGACATGGAATTACGCTTTGATTTTCCGCCAGAAAAGGAGGTGAGCATCCTTGAAGAGCTGGCGCGACGCGGGCGTAGTACGCCAAGTTTCGAGTACGGCTTGTACGATGGACACGGGCGGTTGTGTACCAAGGTGGTGTGTGTGGTGGCGATACGCCCACCAGGATACTTAAAAACGGTAGGGTCAGCGGCAGAGTAGCCGCTGAATACATCGCCTCAATCCTTAATCCATTTTTCCCGCAGTTCATCATGAACACTGGTCTTACCCTCTTGAGGTTCACGCAATTCCAATAAAGCGCGGTTGACTTGCTCACGCAATGGGTTACCGTCAGAAAAAGCAATACCATAATTCTGCGGGTTAAACAGCGCCGGGACAACCGCCAAAACTTTGCGACCTTCCTCTTGGTTAATCTGATTCGCAAGGTACTTTAAACGCGGACCATCGTGTACCAACGCATCTGCTTCGCCCTTACGTACCCGCTCAATGCCTGCCTCAATGGTATCCACGGGTGTCACAGCAATGCCATTTTGTTCCAACCAAGTGCGTGGCGCATCCGTTGCCACCGCCACTACCCGTTTGCCGGGTAAATCTTTTTCTGAACGAATGGCGCCACTCACCGCTTGAGCCGTCAATGCACTGGTAACAACGGCGGTGAGAATGCTCAATAAAATCAATCCCATCAAATGCCAAGTCAAATCAATGACCCGCGCCAAACCACGGCTATGCGGTGTTTCCCACGTTAACAACATGGTCAGCCCCCACCAGAGCGCCTCACGAATACCGGAAAAATAACCACGCGGAAAAGCAGGTTCATTTTTCTGCTGGCGATCTGCCCATAGACGCAAGTTAGCAGTAACAAACAGCATCAACAAAAACAGCAATGCCACTTGCCAAGAAAACAAACGTCCCAATTCACGCAACATAATGCCAAACGGATTTGATTGCTGAAATTCAGGGGCAACCATGATTTGCAGTCCCAACTCATACATCGAGTTAGAGAAATCCACCGTGGTTTCACGCTGCGCTGTCACGGTAATGGCAGAAATCGCCGCATCAACCTTACTATCAGCCGCCGCCGTGACTAAATCTTTGGTCGTATCAAAGTAAACCCACTCGGTTTGCACACCAAGTTTTTCTGCTAACGCTTTCCACAGGTCAATGCTGAATCCGGTCGGTTGGCGCTCGTCCTCAGGTGTGGCGGGGTCATACATAACCCACGGCTCAGAAAGTTTAACGCCTACCTTTAGCGTTTCATCCGCACTGGAAGAAAGCGGAAGCCAGAACAAGAACGTAAGCAGCAGTAAAGAAACGTGTCGTAATCGTTGTTGCATAAAAACCTCGCCACTGAATGGTATCGCGGGATGCGATTATAAGCATTCGCTAACATGCCGTCACGAATCCCTCACAAGCATTTTTCATGGAATGATTTGAGAAAAAAACAACAACACTGGTCTATACTTTGGGAATGTTGAACTTTGGGAATGTTGACATCCTCCCCTCCCTGTAACTACAAGTATCAAGACACAAGGTAGTTACCAATATTCTTAGACTATTGGGCTTCTTCGACGGTGGAAAACTCATCGTTCTTACACCGGGCGTAAGCGTTTAACGATGCCCGACCATTACCGTTCTGGCTTTTTCATTACGCGTTAGCGGCAGGCTTGGCGCAGGTTGGCAGCTTCGCGGAATAGCCTGACGGATGTTTCCCGATTGTTTTGTTTGGCAGCGATCACCGCTTGGCTTTCCAGTTGTGAGGCAAGTCCGAGCCGTTGCGGGCATTGATTGGGGTTAGGTCTGGCGACGGCTTGCAGTGCGGGTCGTGTCCTAGGTGGCACGGGTCGCGCAATTTGGGGGGAAGGTTGCACATTGGCTCGCACTGTTGGTTGTGGCGCTGGTGGTACTGGGCGATTGCGCAATGCCAATTGTGCTTGGCGACGTTGCTGTACCACACGCGGATTCGGCGGCGGAATCGGTGGCGGACGGGTAACAACGCGCACTACAGCATTGGCAGTGTTGCCGTAGCAATAAAACGATGAGGTGCATTCGGCAGCCGCAGCGGGCGTAATGCTGATGCCTAGGAAGAGAGATAGCAGCAGAGCAATCTTGGTGTTCATATCAGTTCCTGCAATAGGGGTTCTGATACGAGTCTAGTCAAGGCTGCTGGATTCTGCTGCTATCTGATTGATATTTATACTGATGCCAGTGCGGCATCGTAGTTTGGTTCTTGGGCGATTTCCGGCACTTGTTCGGTGTAAGTGACCATGCCGTCTTTAATCACCACGATAGCGCGGGAGAGCAAGCCTGCTAACACGCCGGTGGTAATGGTTACGCCGTAAGCGTTGCCAAACTCCTTATTGCGGAAGTCAGAGAGGGAAACCACATTGTTCAAGCCTTCTGCGCCACAGAAACGGCTGTGCGCAAACGGCAGGTCAGCCGATACGCACAATACCGCAACATCCGCTTTGCCACTGGCGAGTTCGTTGAACTTGCGGGTGGAGGTCGCACAAACGCCAGTGTCAACGCTGGGATAGATATTGAGGATGACGGTTTTGCCTGCAAAATCTTGCAGGGTCACGTCAGACAAGTCAGTTTTGGTCAGGGTAAACGCAGGTGCTGCGCTGCCCACGGTGGGCAGTTCGCCGCAGGTTTCCAGCGGGTTGCCTTGTAAGGTGATAGTTACCATCGGAAAATCTCCTTGAGTGATTGATGATTTGGAGCTGGTCGTAAAATTTCACGCCTGCATCAAACCCGCCTTTGATCCCAAACGTCATCAGTGACGCCGGTTTGCCGTTGAAATATTTCAACGCCAGTGCATGATACGGGTCGCTAGGCAGAGCGGCAAAATTCACCTACTCGACATTAGCATGATTTTTCAGGTAATGGGCAACGGCAATGACGTTATCGCAGTGGCGTTCCATGCGCAATGCCAGCGTTTCCAAACCTTGTAAAATCATGCACCGTAATCAATCGGGGTACTTCCAGCACGTCATTGGTGGGTTTCTTTTTTCATGGGAATCCTCCTTATAGAGGCTCAAGGTATACCATACACCTTTAATACTGACTATAGAAAGGATGTGCGATGCCAGAATTACCCGAAGTCGAAACTACCCGCCGAGGTATTGAACCCTGGTTGAAAGGGCATACGGTGAAAAAAGTGTGTATCCGCCAGCCACAATTGCGCTGGCCTGTGCCGGACACGATTAGCACACTGCAAGGGCAGGTGGTGCATGACTTAACCCGGCGCGGCAAATACATTTTGTTGCATACCGATGGGGGCGTGGGGCTGATTCATTTGGGGATGTCCGGCAGTTTGCGGATCGTGGAAGCGGACTTAGCGCCGCATAAACATGACCATTTCGATTTGGTGTTAGACAGTGGCAAGGCGGTGCGTTACCACGATCCGCGCCGTTTCGGAGCGTTTTTATGGATAGCAGGCGATCCGCTGCAACATACTTTATTGTGCGAATTGGGACCAGAGCCGTTGGAAGACGGTTTCGATGGGGATTATCTGTTTGAACGCTCGCGTAACCGCAGTGTGAGCGTGAAAGCATTTATCATGAATGCGCGCATCGTCGTTGGCGTAGGCAATATCTACGCCAACGAAGCGCTGTTTCTAGCGGGGATAGACCCACGGCTGGCGGCGGGGCGCATATCCCGCGAACGTTACGCTAAACTTGCGCAAACTATCCGCCAGATTCTGACCTATGCCATTGAGTGCGGGGGAACAACTCTGCGTGATTTTGTACGTGAAGATGGGTCGCCGGGGTATTTTAAGCTGGAGTTGAAGGTTTACGACCGGGCTAAGTTGCCGTGCGTCGTGTGCCAAAACCCGATTGCGCAAATCACCCAAGGGCAGCGTTCCACTTGGTTCTGCCCCATCTGCCAAACTTGATTTAACGCTACTCTCTTGGTTGCTGAGTGTAGCCGAAGCATCGCCTTGCGGCTTGCCGCTGAGTCAGTTGCGGCGTGCACCCCTGATCGACATATCGGCTTCTTCGAGTACGCCATTCGCCATCAGCTCGCGTACTAATTGCTTGCGAATGCCTTTGTTAATACCAATATCCATGCCAATGCGGTAGAAAAGGAAGGAGGGAATCCCGATAATAACCAACCCGATCATAAAATACATGATAACTTCTGTATCCAACATAAAAGCCCCTTGCTTAATGTGCCGTTGTGCGATTGATTCGATTGTTTTTTAAGCGAAATAAACAGAGTCGCTCTTAGATAAGAATATTATATGACTAAGCTGAACAGGAAATTTACCGTAGCGCCAATGCTGGACTGGACTGACCGCCATTGCCGTTATTTTCACCGCTTATTGACCAAAAAATCCGTGCTGTATACCGAAATGGTGACAACAGGCGCACTCCTGCATGGCGAACCTGAGCGTCATTTGCGCTTCAATCAAGAAGAACACCCGGTAGCCTTACAGTTAGGCGGCAGTGAGCCGATGCAAATGGCGGAATGTGCACGTCTGGCAGCAAGTTACGGTTACGATGAAGTGAATATCAACGTTGGCTGCCCCAGTGAACGGGTGCAGAAAGGCGCATTTGGCGCTTGCCTGATGGCGGAACCGGCGTTGATTGCGGAATGTGTTAGCGCCATGCAAGCCGCTGTGAATATTCCAGTGACGGTTAAAAACCGGATTGGCATTGACGACCAAGAAGATTACGCCGATTTACACCACTTCATTGACACGGTGTCACAAGCAGGCTGCCAAACGTTTATTATTCATGCACGTAAGGCGTGGTTGAAAGGGCTGAGTCCCAAGGAAAACCGTGAGATTCCGCCCTTGCGTTATGAATTGGTGTATGAGCTCAAGCAAGCGTTTCCGCATCTGGAGATTATTGTCAATGGCGGCATTACCACGCTGGAACAATGCCAACAGCATTTGCAACACGTCGACGGGGTAATGGTGGGGCGCGAGGCTTACCATAATCCGTGGTTGTTGGCGCAGGTGGATTCGGTGCTTTACGGCGTGGATGACCCGTTCCAAGATCGCAAAGCGGTGTTGGATGCGTTTTTGGATTACGTGCAGGCGCAACAAGCTGTGGGGGTGGCATTGAACCACATGAGTCGTCACATTCTCGGTTTATTCCAGGGAATGCCGGGAGCGCGGGCGTTTCGACAGCTGATCAGCGAGAACGCACACAAGCCAGATGCAGGTGTGAAATTATTACTCGATGCTTCAGCAAAAATTACTTGACGTAATCATAACTCTTAAATAGTATACGCGCCTCAACACCGACCGTTCCTCGATAGCTCAGTCGGTAGAGCAACGGACTGTTAATCCGTGGGTCACTGGTTCGAGTCCAGTTCGAGGAGCCACCTATTAGTTCTGAGTAATTCCAGAAACGATAAAGCCCGCTACAACGCGGGCTTTATCGTTTCTGGCGTTCTAGCTTAGTCCGGTAAAGTATCGTGACACTTGTGAAGCTTTGCACTGTAAAGCTTCACAAAAACTGAACAATGACTTGCCTTTTATCTTAGGGCAAGTGATTAGTGACCTATCTAATCAATAATTTATGAGGTTTTTATGTTTTGCGGTTGTAGCCGGGTTTGACATCCTCCCCTCCCTAAAGGAAGGGGATTCCTACGGGAGCTAAGCGGCA
>CAYQTB010000108.1:0-7778 GCA_964420315.1 uncultured Thiothrix sp.
ATCCCCTTTCAGGGGTTATCTCAATCCCACCCTCTTTGAGGGTGGATTTTTTAGGCAAGGATGATGAGGAGGAGATCGATCTAGCAGAGCAGACTGCCCAGACCCAATTTTTAGAGCCAGAACGTCAACTACTACAGGATGAAATGAGTGTGCTGATGCAAGTCGCCATTGGGCAATTACCGTTACGTCAGCAACAGGCATTGTTATTACGGGGCTGGGAAGGCTATGACATTGCGGAAACCGCAAAAATCATGAGATGTTCAGAAGGGAGCGTGAAAACACATTATTCAAGGGCTGTCCACAGTTTGCGGGAAAAACTGGGAGATTATCAATGACAACTATGAGACATGAAATGACTGAGCAGTTATTGGTAACTGCGGTGAAACAGGGGATGGATCACGCCGTCATGGCGTTGGATTGGCAGACACAGACGCGGCTGACACGTTTGCGTTTACAAGCGTTGGAGCTGGAGCAGAAGCGCCATTGGTCGGAAGGTTTTGGTCTTTCATCGCTTTCACGGGGGGTTGCGATTGCCACGGCTGTCACATTGGCGGCGACACTTTGGGTTTTGCCAGATACAGCGTTACCCCCTGATAGCGTAGCGGCTGTTTCCGGTGATCACTTCACCGATGCTGCCACTGCTACAATAGAGGTGGATGTCAATGTGATGGAAATTCTGATGACCAGTGAGGATATGGACTTGCTGGAAAATTTAGACATGTATGAGTGGTTGGAGGCTGAATACGGCTAACCACATTAGCTAATCGTTAAGGAGAACACCATGCGAAGGAAAGGAATCCTGTGGGTATGCAACCTATGGTTACTGTTGTTGATTAATGTTGGCGCTGTCGCCGTTGCCGAAACAGCCGATGAAATTACTACCATGCTCACTTGGTGGGATGACGTCGGCAGTGAGTGGGAACAAGCGGAAGCTTTCATCGAATTTGCGGGTAATGAACCAGAATACCTGTTAGCAGATAACTCGGTGGAGATGGAAAATGAACAACAGCAGCAATAAACGTCGCTTTGTCGGTTTTCTCATGGCGCTCTTGACAATGATGGCGCTACTGTTAGCAGGTGGAAGCGCAATGGCGGGTTCAGTAACGTGGGAGAGTCTTAGTGATAACGAAAAGTCGGTATTGAAGGCTTTTCAAAGTGAGTGGTCCTCCTTGTCGGATAAGACCCAAGGCAATTTAAAGCGTTGGGCGGCAAAACCGGCAAGCGAGCGCAGCAGGATCAAGCAGCGTTATGGTGATTGGCAGCAATTATCAGATGCGCAACAAAAAAAGATTGCTAAACAGCTCAAACGTTATAAAGCCATGTCGCTCGCCCAAAAAGCTAAGATTAAGCAGTGGCACGAGTGGGTTAAAAAACTGCCGGAAGCTGAGCGCAAAAAATTGCGTGAACAGTGGCCAAACATGACGGATGCTGAGCGTCGAGCCTACATGAAAGATTTGCAGCAGCAGTATGGAAAGTAGAGGATGCATCCAAAAAGTCGATTGATTTCTTTATTTTGTACTATATTATTTTTTTGTTGTTCAGGTTTCATTCAGGATAAGTTTTGATCATTTTTGTTTATTGGTTCATAATCTCATGAAAAAACAAGATTTTGTGGCATCCGTTAAGTTTGTGTTAAGGTCTTCTCGTTGATGTCGATTTGTGCTAAGGTGTCAACATAATAATCTTTAAGCGTGCTCGTTCTATTGGGGTTTAATCGAATTGTGCTAAATGCAGCGGCACAACCCGTGTTTTGCTGAAAATATACAAGGCAATAGCGCCTTTGAATTTAAGAAAAGGAGTCTAAGGAATGTCACGACCACAGACCCATATTGATAGCAAAGAGGTGGTTGCTTTTGTGTCATCAGAAGTCATTGATACGATAGATTTGGAGGATGACCTTGAAGATGAAGGCGTCATTGTGGATGATGATGACGTTTTAAGCTTGACCGACAGCGCCAGTGTTGCCGTTTCCTCTTCTATGATTGACGTTGACGCTACCCAGATGTATCTGCGCGAAATTGAGTTTTCGCCCCTGCTAACTCCCGAAGAAGAAGTACTTTACGGTCGTCTCGCCCGTGATGGTGATGAGTTTGGTCGTAAGAAAATGATTACCTGTAATTTGCGTTTGGTGGTGAAAATTGCCCGCCGTTACATGGGGCGCGGGTTGCCTTTGCCTGATTTGATTGAAGAGGGTAATTTGGGGTTGATCCATGCGGTTGAAAAGTTTGATCCTGAACGCGGTTTCCGCTTCTCAACTTACGCCACTTGGTGGATCCGTCAGAATATTGAGCGGGCGTTAATGAACCAAACGCGCACTATCCGCCTACCGATTCATGTGAATAAAGAGTTGAATGCGTATCTGCGTAAAGTGCGCGAAATGACCCAAAAGCTGGGGTATGAGCCTTCGCTGCCTGAAGTTGCGGAAGCACTGGATAAGCCAGTAGACGTTTTACGTAAGTTGCTCGATTTTAACGAGCGCATTACGTCGTTGGATGTGACGGTTGGCAAGGACAGTGACAGCCCCTTGGTGGATTTCGTGAGTGCCGAAACCAGTGATGAACCGGACAGCAAGCTGGAAGACGAAGATATTACCCAATCTGTTGATAATTGGTTGGGTCAGCTTGAGTTTAAGCAAAAAGAAGTGATTGTGCGGCGTTTTGGGTTGCATGGTCACGAACGTGCCACGCTGGAGCAGGTCGGTGAAGCGCTGGGCTTGACCCGCGAGCGTGTTCGCCAGATTCAGATGGATGCGCTGAAGCGTTTGCGCCGTATCCTTGAAAGTAAAGGTTTATCCGGCGAAAACCTGTTAGGTATTGGTTAATTGACTACGTTAAGAAAAACGCCGCCGCTACCCGCCTTGCCTCCGACAACAATACATTATAAGTGCGGCAAGCAGCAGCAGTGGTCATCACTTCAAAACCTATCCCGTGTTGAACCAATACTTTCCAGACGTCGGGGGACGGGAATTGCTGGTTTTTCCCGGTTCCAATCAAAATAACTTCAGCACCGATCGCAAACAACGGTTCTAAATGCGCAGGTTGTAAAGCTTGCATGGATTGCGGTTGCCAATCCGTGACTAAGGTTTGCGAACTGATCAAGAAACTACTGCTCAAAGTGTTCTGGTTAACAGCCACCCATGTATTGCCGTAGCCGGTAATACGGTAATGGGCGCTGTTCAATTCCTCGCTGAACTTCATTTCGCTGACCTTAGCCTTTATCTGTAATTGACAGCCTGCATGGTGAATTGTAATGTGACTGCCATTAGCAATCAGGATACCCAGAACCGTGCAGGACGATTTTCAAAGAATAAACCGGCTTCCCACCTACGTTTTCAAAATCACCGATGCGCTGAAGCGGGAAGCACGCGCCAAGGGCGAGGATATTATCGACTTCGGGATGGGTAATCCCGACCAGCCGACGCCCAAACACATTGTAGACAAACTGGTGGAAGCAGCGCAACGTGGCGACACCCACCGCTATTCCATGTCGCGAGGCATCCCACGGCTGCGCAAAGCCATTAGCAATTGGTACAAACGCAAGTTTGACGTGGACATTGACCCGGAAACCGAAGCAATTGTCACCATCGGCTCAAAAGAAGGTTTGGCACATTTGGCACTGGCAACGTTGAGCCGTGGCGATACCGTACTCGTACCGAATCCTGCTTACCCGATTCATCCGTATGGTAGCATCATTGCCGATGCCGATATTCGCCATGTACCGTTGGTGGAAGGCAAGGATTTCTTTGTCGAATTGGAAGCTGCGATCAAAAACTCCTGGCCTAAGCCCAAGATGCTGATTATCAACTTTCCCGGCAACCCGACGGGGCAGTGCGTGGAACTCGATTTCTTTGAGCGCGTGATCAAGGTTGCTAAAGAGCATGATGTTTGGGTTATCCACGACATTGCTTACGGTGAGATTTGCTTCGATGGTTATCAAGCACCCTCCATTTTGCAAGTGCCGGGGGCGAAAGACATTGCGGTAGAATTCTATTCGCTATCCAAAACCTATAATATGCCGGGCTGGCGTGTGGGTTTTATGTGTGGCAACCCCGTGCTGGTGAAAGCGTTGGAGCGGATTAAATCGTATTTGGATTACGGCATGTTTGCGCCGATTCAGATTGCCGCGATTGCTGCGTTGGATGGTCCGCAAGATTGTGTCAAAGCAATCAGCGCGATGTACGAAAGCCGTCGTAATGTGTTGTGCGATGGTTTAAATGCAGCAGGTTGGGCAGTCGAACGCCCCAAAGCCAGTATGTTTGTATGGGCAAAAATTCCTGAGCATTACGCCGCGATGGGTTCGTTGGAATTCGCCAAAAAATTGTTAAAAGATGCGCAAGTTGCGGTGTCACCGGGGATTGGTTTCGGTGAATACGGTGACGATCACGTGCGTTTCAGCCTGATTGAAAACGAGCATCGTACCCGTCAGGCCATTCGCAATATCAAACAAATGTTTCGTAAAGATCAAGGTTTAAAGGAGTGAGCATGGATCCCGTCAAGGTTGGTCTGCTAGGGCTGGGGACTGTTGGTGGTGGTACTGCCATCGTGTTGAAGCGTAACGCCGAAGAAATTGCGCGTCGTGCTGGGCGTGGTATTGTGATTGATTACGCCGCCAACCTCGACCTCAGTCGCGCCGAAGCATTGGGCTTAGGGAACGTGCGCTTAACGCAGGACGCTTTTGATGTCGTCAATGACCCTGACATCCATATCGTGGTCGAGCTGATCGGTGGGTATACTGTGGCACGGGATTTGGTGTTGCAGGCCATTAACAATGGCAAACACGTCGTTACCGCGAACAAGGCGTTGATTGCATTGCATGGCAATGAAATTTTTTCAGCAGCGCAAGCCAAGGGCGTGATGGTGGCATTTGAGGCGGCAGTGGCAGGTGGTATTCCGGTCATCAAAGCGGTGCGTGAAGGGTTGTCGGCTAACCGTATTGAGTGGCTGGCGGGCATTATCAACGGTACAAGCAACTTTATTCTTACCGAAATGCGTGACAAAGGGCGTAGCTTTGGTGATGTATTGTCCGAAGCGCAAGCCTTGGGTTATGCCGAGGCTGACCCAACGTTCGATGTGGAGGGTATTGATGCGGGTCACAAGCTGACGATTTTGTCGTCGATTGCGTTTGGGATTCCTTTGCAGTTTAAACAAACTTATACCGAAGGCATTTCCAAAATCACCGCTGAAGACGTGAGCTACGCGGCTGAATTGGGTTATCGCATCAAGTTATTGGGCATTGCCCGGCGTACCGATGCAGGCATTGAGCAGCGTGTGCACCCGACACTGATTCCTGCTCGTCGCTTGATTGCGAGTGTTGATGGTGTCATGAATGCCGTGTTGGTGAAAGGCGATGCGGTCGGTGCAACCTTGTATTATGGCGCAGGTGCGGGTGCAGAACCGACGGCTTCTGCTGTGGTGGCGGATTTGGTGGACATTACTCGTGCGTTGACGGCTGACCCAGAAAACCGCGTGCCGCATTTGGCATTCCAACCTTCTCAGCTTGCGGATACTGCTATTCTGCCGATTGAGGAGGTGGAAACGGCCTTCTACTTGCGCATGTGTGCCTTGGATCGCCCCGGTGTCTTGGCCGATGTAACCCGCATTCTCGGTGATCGTCACATCAGCATCGAAGCTTTCATTCAGAAAGAGCCGACCAGCGGTGTGGATAAAGTCGACATTATCATGCTCACCCAGCGGGTACGCGAAGGTAATATGAACGCGGCGCTTGCGGCGATTGAGGCGTTGGAAACGATTTGTAGCAACGTCACGCGTATTCGTGTAGAGACTTTGGGCTAAACCATCATGAAATACATTTCGACTCGCGGGCAGTCGCCTGCGCAATCTTTCTGTGAAATCCTGTTGGGTGGGCTTGCACCTGACGGCGGTCTGTATTTGCCGGAAACTTATCCGCATTTCAGCGCGGACGATTTGACGCAAATGCGCGGGATGAATTACCGCGAACTGGCGTTTGCCGTGTTGTCGCGGTTTGCGACCGATATTCCTGCGGCTGATTTGAAGGCGATTATCGACAAAACCTACACCGCTGAGGTGTATTGCAATGTGCGTGATGGCGAAAATGCCGCAGACATTACGCCATTGCACACGCTCGAACCGGATTTGCACTTGCTGTGTTTGTCCAATGGTCCAACGATTGCGTTTAAAGACATGGCGATGCAATTGCTGGGTAACTTGTTTGAATACGTGCTGGCAAAAGCGGGGCAGGGCATCAATATTTTGGGGGCGACTTCCGGCGATACCGGTTCGTCGGCGGAATATGCGATGCGCGGTAAGCATGGCGTGAACGTGTTCATGCTGTCGCCGCATGGCAAGATGAGCCGTTTCCAGACGGCACAAATGTTTAGCTTGCAAGACGAGAATATCTTTAATATCGCGGTCAATGGCGTGTTTGATGATTGTCAGGATATTGTGAAGGCGGTTTCTAACGATCATGCGTTTAAGGCGGCGAATAAAATTGGTGCAGTCAATTCGATCAACTGGGGGCGAGTAGCCGCACAGATTGTGTATTATTTCAAAGGTTACTTTGCAGCGACGGCTTCAAATGCGCAGCAGGTGAGCTTTGCAGTGCCTTCCGGTAACTTTGGGAATGTATGCGCGGGGCATATTGCACGCATGATGGGTTTGCCGATTAAGCATTTGGTCGTGGCGACTAATGAAAACGATGTGTTGGATGAGTTTTTCCGCACTGGCGTGTACCGTCCTCGTGGTGCGGCGAATACCTACCACACTAGCAGCCCGTCGATGGATATTTCCAAAGCGTCGAATTTTGAGCGTTTCGTGTTCGATTTGGTCGGGCGCGATGGCGATAGGGTGCGGGCATTGTGGAACGAAGTTGATAACGGGGGTGCGTTTGATTTGAATGCGGATGGCGTGTTTGCGCAAGTGCCTGCGTTCGGCTTTCAGTCGGGGGTGAGTTCGCATACGCACCGGATGCAAACCATTCGTCAAACCTTTGAAACCTATGGCGTAATGATTGACACGCACACCGCTGACGGTTTGAAAGTGGCGTTGGAACAGCGTGAGGCGGGTGTTCCCATGTTAGTGCTGGAAACAGCGTTGCCTGCAAAGTTTGAAGATTCTATTCGCGAAGCTTTGGGGCGTGATCCCGTGCGTCCGGCCAGTATGAGTGATCTGGAAAGCCTGCCGCAGCGTTTTGAAGTGATGGATGCGGATGTTGAAGCGATCAAGCAGTTTATTGTGACAAAAACCGCGTAATTTGCTGGCAATATGGCAAATTTTAGTACGCATATTAGCGTGGCAGCGGCGGGGGCGGGCTTATTGTCCGTCCTTTGCTTGCAAGTGGGCTTGGCGGAACCACGTGAAGCATTGATGTTGGCGCTGCTGGGAACCATTGGTGGTATCCTGCCGGATGTTGATTTGCAACACGCTTACCCTAGCCGAATTATGTTTTCCTTGTTCGCGATTCTCGCCGCTTTCATGGTGGTGTTTTCCAGTGAAAATAATTTGTCAATTGTGGAGTTATGGGGCGTGGGATTGCTCACTTTTGGGTTGATTCGCTTCCCTGTTTGGATGGTATTCCACCAATACACGACGCACCGTGGGTCGGTTCATTCGCTGGTGGCGGCGGTGTTAAGCATGTTTCTGATGACAGCCTTTGCACACCATGTAATGGATAAAACGCCATTTGTCGCGTGGTTGTTTGGCTTATTTGTATTTTTAGGCTTTGTTTTGCATTTGGTGCTGGATGAGTTATACAGCGTGGATTTTATGAATCACCGCATTAAGCGCTCGTTCGGCACGGCA
>CAYQTB010000109.1:0-7736 GCA_964420315.1 uncultured Thiothrix sp.
TATTCCAGAAAACTTGCCAACGGTGTTCCCCGCTGGTTTCGGTGACGAGTAAACCGTGTGCGCCTGTGGTGGTGTGTTGACGGAGCGGTTTGCCGTTGATCGCCACATCCGCGCCTTTGATTTTCACCTTATCCCCCGGTAGCCCGATAATGCGTTTGATGAAATAGGTGTTGCGGCTGTCGGGGTAGATGAAAATGGCAATGTCACCGCGTTGCACGGTGTGAGCGGCGCCAATGCGGTTATAGCGCTTGTCGGCAAACAACAGGTCGTATTTCAGCACGGTGGGATTCATGCTATTGGAGGGGACAAGGAAGGCTTCGACACGGTGTCGTTGTACGTAATCACTGAGCAGGGGCAGGGCGATCAGGCTGCAAACTACCCACACCAAGCCGTATACGCCCGCGCTTTGCCAGCTTTTTAGGGTGTAGTCGCGCTGACGGCGTGCGCTGCTAAAAGCCTGTGCCATGCTATAGAGCCAGAGTATTAGCAGCAAAAACACCCCGATGATGAGCGCGGGCAGTGTCCAACTGATGGGGAGGTATAGCCCGATGATGACAATCCCCAACACACTTAGCAGCCCAAAACCTAGCAATAACCAGATGGTTTTGCGCCATTCGCCGTTATAAAGCTGGCCTAAACCGGGCAGGATGGCAGATAGCAGTAGCGCCAGCAGGGGGCGACGCGGTTTACTGGATGAGTTGATTTGCATGGTATGTTTTTTGCCATTGTTATTGAGTGAAATGCTCAAGTAAGTGCGGATTATAGTCTACATTCCACCTCTACGATGAAATCATCGACGGCGGTATTTATCTTGAACTGGATACCGATGATGTGTCGCTGGACTACGGCAAATACCTGAAGCAGCCGCGCTTGCGGGTGCGGTTGCCCAAGGCATTGCTAGATCGCTTGAGCTTGGATGGCAAGCCATTGGTGGAGCAACCCGGTTGGGCAAATGAGGTTCAGCAAGATGTCGACGCTGAAGAGGCAGCGGAAATCGCCAGAGCGCGGCGGCAAAAACAGCTTTGGCGTGACAGTGGTTTCATTGGCTGTTTTGAAGGCGAGGAGGACTTGTCTACCAACTACAAGCAGTATCTTGCTGAATATTTAGATGAAAAACACAAAAAAAGCGTGTATGATGTTGGTATGACTTGTCATACGGAGATTGAGCAATGAGAATTAATGCACGGTTGGATGACAGCTATGAAGAAAAATTCCACCTTATTCAGCAGGTGGAGCATAAGAATCGCTCTGAGATTTTGAAGGATGCGCTCGATCACTATTTCTCGATGAAATTCAAACAGCGAGAGCAAACAGCTTGGGAGAAAAACCAGAAGCTGTTGAAGCGTTTAGGGGGAATCATCTCCTCTACAGAAGATGGTTCGGTCAATTACAAAAAATACGTTGCCGGGTATTTAAATGACAAATTCAGTGATCGCTGATACAGGGTTTTGGTATGCCCTGATGGATAAAAAAGACAAATACCACGAATTGGCGACGCATTATCTGGCAAATTGTCAGGAGCTGTTGGTAACAACTTGGTCTGTGGTGACGGAAACCAGTTATATGTTGTTAAGTCGGCATAGTGTTGAAGCTGCCAGTGAGTTTCTGGAAATGGGTGCAGAGGGTGTATTTACAATCCATGATTTGACGGTGGGGCATTTGCAGCAGTCTGCTGTTTTGATGTTGAAATACAAAAATCTGCCGATGGATTTGGCGGATGCTTCACTGGTGATTCTAGCAGAAGAGTTGGGGCATGGGCGCATCCTGTCTGTTGATCAGCGCGATTTCAATACCTACCGTTGGAAGAATCAAAAACCCTTCACTAACTTGTTGTTTCCTCATGGCTGATACCCTTTACCTCCTGCTTAAACTTCTGGCTCACTCGCTGTACCTCTGATCCATACCACGGATAATTCATGCAAGAACTAACCCCCGCCCACATCGAACGCGACCCCAGCGGCACGCCCTACGCCCCCGCCTTTGCCGATTACTACTGCTCTCAACACGATGCGTTGGCAGAAACGCGCTACGTTTTCCTGCAAGGCAATCAACTGCCGCAGCGTTGGCAGGGCAGGGCGCACTTCACCATCGCCGAAACGGGCTTTGGCACGGGTTTAAACTTCCTCGCCACCTGGCAGGCATGGCAAGCCGACCCGCAGCGTTGCGCCCGGTTGCACGTTATCGCCATCGAAAAGCACCCGATTCAACCCATTACCTTGCGCGAATTGCTGACAAGCTACCCAGACTTGCAGGCGTTTGCCCAAGAATTATTGGCAAACTACCCGCCGTTACTTGCCGGATTCCACCGCTTAACGCTGGCTAACGGGCGCATTACCCTCACCCTGTGTTTCATGGATGTGCAAGCCGCCCTCGCGGAACTCGTCGCCCGTGTTGATGCATGGTATCTGGATGGCTTTGCCCCCGCTCGCAACCCCGCAATGTGGGCATTACCCGTCATGCAAGGCATTGCTCGCCTCAGTCACGCCGACACCACGTTGGCAACCTTTACCGCTGCCAGTGAAGTACGCCGTACCCTACAAGCCGCCGGTTTTCAGGTCACTAAACGCAAAGGTTTTGGTAAAAAGCGCGAAATGCTCACCGCCACGTTGCCTGCGGAATACCTTGGCGCTGACCTTGAACCTTGGTACTCCCTGCCAGAACCTGCTGCGTCCACCCACGCTAACGTCATTGGCGGCGGAATCGCAGGATGCCAAATCGCCCACGCACTGGCACAACGCGGCTGGCACGTCACCTTGTACGAACGCCACGCTCGTCTTGCGACGGAAGCATCCGGCAACCGTGCTGGGGTGTTGACCCCGAAAATGACCGCGCAAGCCGGTTGGGGCGAAACCTTTTACCGCCAAGCCTTTGTGTTTGCCTTGCAGCAAATCCGCCAATTGCAAGCGGCGGGGCAGGTGATCGACTGGGCGTCATGCGGTGCGTTGCAACTGGCGCACGAACCGCGTGAAACGGCACGTCAGCAAGCGCTTCAGGCGCGTGAATTGCCTGCGGATTTCATCCAAATTCTGGAACAGGCAGCCGCTTCAGCCCTAGCGGGGATGCTGTTACCGAGCGGTGCGAGTTATTTTCCGCAAGCGGGGTGGTTGAATCCTGCCAGTTGGTGTGCCGCCTTGGTGGCACACCCTAACATTGCGGTGCGCACCCTGACCGATGTCAGCACCTTGCCGGTGGATGGGGTAACGATTATTGCCAGCGGACGTGAGGCGGATCGGTTTGCAGCCAGTCAGTTCCTGCCTTTTATACCGGTTTTGGGGCAAACCAGCACAGCGACGGCTTCGGCATTTAGCAGCCAACTGAAGACAGTGCTGGGGCACGAAGGCTATTTGACCCCAGCACTGGCGGGGCAACACATTTTCGGCGCAACGTTTGTACGCGATGTACGCGAACCCCGGCTGGACGCTGCCGCCGATACGCTGAATCGTCAGCAATTGGCGCAATACCTGCCCGACTTTGCCGCCTCACTTGGCACGGTGCAAGCCAGCCATGCGGCGATTCGGATGACAACCCCGGATCGTTACCCGGTGGTGGGGGCGTTGCCGGATACGGTATTTTTTCAGCAAGCCTATGCCGAGTTGCGGTATGGTCGGGCAAACCAAGCCTTTCCGATAGCGCGTTATCAGCCGGGCGTGTGGATAGTGGCGGGTTTTGGTTCGCGAGGTCTTACCACCAGCGGCTTGGGTGCGGAATTGTTAGCGGCGTTGCTGACGGGGGAGCCGTTACCGGTGCAGGTGACCTTGTATCGCCATTTGCATTCGGCACGGTTTCTGCTGCGTGCGCTGAAGCGCAGTT
This sequence comes from uncultured Thiothrix sp., assembly GCA_964420315.1. Classification (GTDB taxonomy): domain Bacteria; phylum Pseudomonadota; class Gammaproteobacteria; order Thiotrichales; family Thiotrichaceae; genus Thiothrix. The sequence continues at coordinate 3,811 of CAYQTB010000109.1, forward strand.
AAGGTTCACTGGGTTTGGCGGTGTTGTGGTGGGCGCAATTTGTCGATCTCTGTATCGAGCACTTGGTTACTGGCTTGCCCTTCAATCAAGGTTTGTTGCAGGCGCGTGTTTTCTTGTTCCAGTGCTTGTACTTGCTGCACGATTGCTTGCAGGGATTCGCGCATCTTGTCATAGCGGGCGCGTTCCTCGGGGGATAACTTTGCCAGATCCGCCGGTGTCATGTCGGGAATGCTGAACGGTGATGCGGTAGGTTTCGTCGCTACTGTCGAGGCAGCCGTGACTGCGGGTTCAGGCGCTGCTTTCGGCGCGGGGTCTGGTTCTTTGAAAGGGCTGGTTAGCACCGGTACCTGTTCTTGGTGTATTGGCTCGGCGGGTGGTAAATACAGCATGACGCCTCCTACCACCAATAGGAGTGAGGTCAGCACACCAATAACCGTAATCGGGTTTTTAGTGGGCATGGGTAAACAGCTTTTGCCACCAGTGGCGGCGGTTAGTGGGTTGTGGGAGTGCGGCAGGCAGGTCGATTGGCTGCATTTTAGAGAGTATCCAGCCCGGCAACGGTGGGTTGCCACTGGAGCCACACACCGAACCCAGATGATTCGGGTCAAACACCTTAATATAACGGGGTTGTTGCATATCATCGGTATACACAATGCCACAATAATCTTCTTGGTGTTCGCGGTGCAACAAGATGTTCAGCTCGTGGATGATGGTTTCTAAGGCGGTGTCAGTTTGCGGGGCGCTGGGAGGTGTTTCCCCCACTGCGTAAATATACCAACCCTCTTGTTTGGTCATGAGTACCCGTAGCCAGAGTTCATCCAATTGATGCCAGCGCAATACGCCGAAAAAACTGCCCCGGAAGGCTTGTAAAAAAGGGTGTGTTTCGCTCATGATGTTTTGACTTGCCGCTCTCTTAAAGCCTGTCAGCATAATTCGCAGCGGGGGGATACTCAAGCCAGAAAACGTTTTTGAGTGCACTTAATTCAGACCTAATTGACATCGCTATGGGCGTCTATTACGATGCCCGACCATTGATGTGCTTTTCACAATAATGTAATTCAAAGTCCTATACGACAAATCAGGAGATCGCTAGTCATGAAAAAAATTACCATCAGTATTTCTGCTCTGTTTTTAACGCTGGGCGTTTTGAGCGGCTGTGGCGAAAAAGAAGCGCCAAAAGCCGAAGCGCCTGCGGCTGAGCAAAAGCCTGCTGAACAAGCTGCCCAACAAGCTGCTCCAGCCCCAGCAGCAGAGGCGGCGCCAGCAATGGCTAATCCAGTAACTGCTATGACTGATGCTGCTAAAGCAGCCGGTGACGCGGTTTCAAAAGCGGCTGATGCAACGACTCAGGCGGTCGGTGATGCCGCTAAAGCAGCAGGTGATGCAGCCACTAAGGCGGCTGACGCTACGACGGCGGCAGTAGGCGATGCGGCTAAAGCAGTCGGTGATACTGCTACTAAAGCGGCTGATGCTACGGCTACAGCGGCAGCGGGCGCGGTAGCAGCCGCAGGTGCGATTGACGGTGAAAAAATTTACAAAGGTCTGTGCTTCAGTTGCCATGACATGGGCATTGCTGGCGCACCTAAGTTAGGCGATAAAGCCGCATGGGCACCACGTATTGCCACTGGTAATGATGCGATGTATGCTACTTCCATCAATGGTAAAGGCGCAATGCCTGCAAAAGGTGGCAACCCTGCGTTGTCTGATGCAGAAGTGAAAGCAGCCGTTGACTTCATGGTTGCACAATCAAAGTAATGATCCCTTTGAATTGATGAAATAAAAAAGCCCCGTTATGGGGCTTTTTTATTGCTGGCGTGACGATTAGATGAGGTGGTATGCCATCATTAGGTTGATCATTGCCACTGAGATTAGTACTAAAATAAATTTATATTCAATATCCATAACGATACACCTGATTGTTTTTATTAGTTGATTTCCATTTTTCCTTGCAGTGATTGGTAAGTCACTCCTCTCCATCAGTGAGGAATAGTCTAGCTGTAGCTGAATTAATAAACGCTTAATAATTGTGAGTTTTATATCCGTTCTGGGCGACCTTTCAGGCTCTTGTTTGCCGTTGATCAGTTAAATCGGTGTGATTTTGCGGAACTGCATGACACTGGCTGTGTCAAACCGTATAATGACAAATCTAACAGCTTTTGCTGACACTTCGGGGGCGACTTGGCTTCGACGTGGGTCACAAAGTCTGGGGAGCATGTAGTGGATGTGGTGACCACTTAAATTCTAGTCACAAACAATAGTCGCAAACGACGACTCTTACGCTCTCGCCGCTTAATAACCGGTAGTTAGCTGTCTGATCGCCACTGTGCTTATGCAGTACGAATATTCAGGCATCATCCAATCATAAGATCGTGCGGGAGGCTCGCCCAAGGCCAAACCACTAAACAGTATTGGGACAGCCTGTGAGCAGCCTGTCAGTTGGCGGCAATCGGGTTAAATAAACGACTGACTAAACATGTAGTAGCCTTCAGATGGAGGGTTTGCGGACGCGGGTTCAATTCCCGCCGCCTCCACCAAATTAATGTTTCATGCTGTTTCATGAAGACTCAAAACCCCTTACAGGCGGCAATCTGTAAGGGGTTTTTTGTTTCATGGCGTGTCATGTTGTGTCAGGACATCCCAATATTTTCGGGGTATTCTGGGGGGTATCAGCACTTTTTAAAAAATGGATACCCCAAATGAAGCGCAAACTCACCGACACAGCGGCAAAGAACGCCAAACCCAAAGACAAACCATTCAAGCTATTTGACGGGGGAGGGCTGTACTTGCTGGTAAAGCCCAACGGCTCGAAGTTGTGGCATTACAAGTATCAGTTTGATGGCAAAGAGCAAAACTTATCTATCGGGATTTATCCAGACATCAGCCTAAAAGATGCGCGTACCCAGCACGAAAACGCACGGGTTTTACTGGCGCGTGGCGTTAACCCTTCAAAGCACAAGCAGGCAACCAAAGCGGAAACGGCGGCAAATGCTGAAAACACCCTGCAAGCCGTGGCGTTGGAGTGGTTTGTTAAGTTCACCAGCGATCAAGCACCAGAACACAGAGAGCGCCAAAAACGGCGGCTAGAACGGCATGTTTTTCCCTACCTTGGCAGCTCACCGATTGCCGACATTGAACCACCCGACATACTGGCAGTATTGCGGCGCATCGAAGCGGCGGGAACGCTGGAAACTGCCCACCGTGTAAAAGCATTAATAGGGCAGGTGTTCCGGTATGCCGTGGCGACAGGGCGGGCGATTCGTGACCAAACCGCAGACCTTAAAGGCGCATTGCCACCGGCAAAAGGTGGACACTTTGCAGCGATCACCGACCCAAAGGAGGTAGGCGAACTGTTGCGGGCAATGGCTGGATACCGTGGGGCGATTGAAACCCATACGGCTTTACAGCTATCAGCGTACACCTTCACCAGACCCGGCGAACTCAGGCAAATGGAATGGGCAGAGATCGACACAGAAAAAGCCTTATGGACAATTCCAGTGGAAAAGATGAAAGCAGGGCGCGTGCATGTAGTGCCATTGTGTAAGCAGGCATTAGCCTTGCTGGAAGAGTTACGCCCACTCACCGGCAGACGGCGCTATGTGTTCCCGTCACGCACGGATACCAGCAAGCCTATGAGTTCCAATACTGTCAGGTCGGCATTGAAGCGGCTAGGCTATGACAGCGATAGCATGACAGCACACGGATTCCGGGCGATGGCAAGCACCATGCTCTATGAACTTGGGTATCCTTCGGACGTGATAGAAAAGCAATTGGCGCACACCGTGGGGAATGATGTTCGCAGGGCATACGATCGTAGCCAACTCATGCTGGAACGTACAGCCATGATGCAGCAATGGGCTGATTATCTGGATAGTTTGCGGGACGGGGCGCAAGTGATACCGATAAGGCGGGCAGGGTAGCCACCCACC
>CAYQTB010000110.1:0-7721 GCA_964420315.1 uncultured Thiothrix sp.
ACATGCTTCAGCGTCACGTATTTCGGCATCCCGTTTTCGTATGGCGGGTAATCCTCGCCTTCGATCAACGGTTGCAGGTATTCGCGGCAAGCATCGCTAATGCCGTAGCCGTCTGCCGAAATGTATTCCAGCGGCATCATTTTTTCGACGTTGGCAATGTCTTTCAACTCGCCCATGCCAATGTGCCACTGATAGGGGTTGTTAGAAGTGCGGATAACCGCTGGCATCACCGAGTTTTTGCCTTCCAGCGCCAATTCAACCGCTGCTTTGCCCAGTGCGTAAGCTTGTTCCACGTCAGATTTTGAAGACAAATGACGTGCTGCACGTTGCAGGTAGTCCGCCACCGCCCAGTGGAATTTGTAACCCAACGCGTCTTTGATCATATTCGCAACAACCGGCGCAGCACCGCCCAATTGCGCATGACCGAACGAGTCACGTGTACCCTGCTCTGCCAGGAATTTGCCGTCTGGGTAATGACAGCCTTCGGACACCACAACACTGCAATAGCCGTACTGTTTAACTTTTGCGTCAACGGTCGCTAGGAATTTTTCCTGATTGAACTCAACTTCAGGGAACAGGATAACAACCGGAATATCGTTGTTGGCATCGGCTGCCAAACCGCCCGCCGCCGCAATCCAGCCTGCGTGACGCCCCATGACTTCCAGCACGAAAATCTTGGTGGACGTGGCGCACATGGACGCTACATCGTAGCTGGCTTCACGGGTAGAAACCGCAATGTATTTCGCCACGGAACCAAAACCGGGGCAGTTGTCGGTAACAGGTAAATCGTTATCCACGGTTTTGGGGACGTGAATGGCTTGAATCGGGAAGCCCATGGCATCCGCCAGTTGGGAAACTTTCAGGCAAGTATCCGCCGAATCGCCACCGCCGTTGTAGAAGAAATAGCCGATGTTATGCGCTTTGAACACTTCAATCAGGCGGTCATATTCGCGCTTGTTCTTTTCCAAGCTCTTCATTTTGTAGCGGCAAGAACCGAACGCGCCGGATGGGGTATGGCGCAATGCTGCAACATCCGCATCGGAAATTTTGCTGGTGTCGATCAAGTTTTCCAGCAATGCGCCGATAATGCCGTTTTGACCGGCGTAGACAGTGCCGATCTTGTCGCTGTGCTGGCGGGCGGTTTCAATCACACCGCAGGCTGAAGCGTTGATGACGGCGGTAACACCACCGGACTGTGCGTAAAAAGCATTCTTAACGGTCATAACACAAACTCCTCTATGCGATCTCTCAAACTAACGTGTGGGTATCTGTCATTAAGCGGTGGGGAAATTCTTATTGCGCTCACTCTCATGGTCTGCCTGCAAACGCAGCAGAAAGAGAACGCAGTCGCCTAAATCGGTGTATTCCTCAATGCCGGTGTTATATTGTTCTCTGGCAGAGTAGAAAAATTGTGAACGGTAGCGACTCTCGCCAGTCTTGGCGACGATAAAGGTGCAACCGTTATGCTGCCAATACAACGCAGGGCAAGCAGTCACTTCGCGGTCGGCTTTGGAGAGGCGTAATTCGACCTCCACTTCTTCCGCAACCACGCCGCCGTTGCGCCAACGTTCATTAATGCTTTGCTGGATAATGGATTTTTCAAGATCGGTCAGCTCAGAAATTGCCATAACATGCTGCCTCTGTTGTTTAGTGAACGGTAGTGTTGCCAAAATCAGTCGGTGCACCAGACTCAATACCATGCAGCAACTCTTCTTTGCTGGCATCGCGAATGGCAATGACTTTGACGTGGAAGGTCATGGTTTGCCCAGCAAATGGGTGATTGCCGTCCAAAGTCACGGAATCCTCGGTGACACTGGTCACGCGGAAGGTTTTGATTTCGCCATTTTCAGCCTGAAACTGTGCTTCTGCACCGATTTTGCGGTAAGGCGGCGGCACATGCTCAATGTTTTGCACCAAAATAAGATCAGCGTCGGCTTCGCCCCACGCGCCATCGACTGCCGGAACATCAACGGATACTTCATCACCCACGCGGCAACCGACCAAGGCTTTTTCCACCACGTCATACAAACGGTTATGGCGCATGAACACCATGCTCAAGGGCAAATCCACCTGTTCCATAATCTCGCCATGACGGTCAGCAATGCGGTAAGTGAATTGCACCACTTTACCGGCGGTTACTTTTTCGGGGGATGCAGTCATTGTTGCTCCTAAAATCTTGCTCCCTTCACCCCTTGCGGGGGGAAGGGCTGGGGATGGGGGTCTTTTAACCCAATGCCGCGAAAATCTGGTCGCGGATGGAGTCAACCGAACCCACGCCTTCGATACGGATGTAACGCGGGGCTTTGGCTTCGCCAGACGCTGCCCACGCGGAGTAGTAGCCGATCAGCGGCGCAGTTTGGGCGTGATACACCTCCAGACGCTTCAATACGGTTTCTTCCGCATCGTCCGCGCGTTGGATTAAATCTTCGCCGGTTTCGTCGTCTTTGCCTTCCACTTTGGGTGGATTGAACACGACGTGGTAAGTACGCCCAGACGCAACGTGGACACGGCGACCGCTCATACGGCGCACGATTTCGGCATCGTCTACCGCGATTTCAACCACCGCATCAATATCAACGCCTTGGGTTTTCAGCGATTCGGCTTGTGCCAAGGTGCGTGGGAAACCGTCGAACAGGAAACCGTTGGCACAATCGGCTTCAGCCGTGCGCTCTTTGACCAGACCGAGAATGATTTCATCAGAAACCAGACCGCCTGCGTCCATGACTTTTTTGGCAGCGACACCCATTTCCGTGCCTGCTTTAACCGCAGCACGTAGCATGTCGCCCGTGGAAATTTGAGGGATATTGTATTTTTCTTTGATGAAATTGGCTTGTGTGCCTTTGCCCGCGCCGGGACCGCCTAACAGGATAACTTTCATGTGGTGAATTCCTCCAGATTTACTACCGTAGATAACAATCAGGGCATCATGAGATGCCCTGATTGCGCCTAAGCCCGATAGTAAGGCTTAGCACTGTCCTCAAGCCATCCCTTAGTGGGCAGCAGATTTGAACAGCTTGGACTTGTCAACCAAGTCTTTGTGAGCGCGTTTGAACACGGTCCAAGTCTTGGTTTCTTTGTCGTAAACAGAGTTTACGAAGCAATGCCAGTTTTCTTCATCCACATAGTTGTGGTCCATGCGGTAGTAGAAACCAGGGTAACGGCTTTCTTGACGGAACTGAATGTGCTTCATGTGCGCTTCAGCCGTCAGGATACGGTGATAGTTTTCCCATGCGCGGAGCAATTCGTGCAGGTCTTTTGCACGCATTTTCAGCGCATCTTCTTTCAACATACCCAATTTTTCTTCCGCTACTGCCAACATGTGACCGTTGGTGGTGTAGTAAGTCGCAACACCTGCAACATACTCGTCCATGATTTTCTGGAGACGGAACTGCAACATGCGTGGGGTGATGTAGTGTGGGTTGACATCAATCGCGGTGGTGTAGTCTTTGTGTTCCAAGAAGGTACGGACTGGACGGTAAATTTCTTCAACCAGTGCTTCAACCGGAGTATCCAGTGTAGGTGTCCAGTCTTTGTTGTCCATCACGAACTTGACCATAGACTGTGCAGCCATACGACCTTCAGTGTGAGAGCCGGAAGAGAACTTGTGACCAGAAGCACCCACGCCGTCACCTGCTGTGAACAGACCGCGTACAGTGGTCATACCACGGTAGCCCCAGTTCCAGCCTTGTGGCAGGTGAGCAGGGATTTTGTCCTTGTCTGGATGCTCTTCAGTGGTTGGTGCGCCCACGTCTTCAGGACCGGAAGCCCAGATACCGCAGCAGCCTGAGTGTGAACCCAGCAGGTACGGTTCGGTAGGCATCAGTTCAGAGTTTTTCTTTTCTGGTTCGATGTTTTCACCTACCCAGATACCGCACTGACCGACACACATGTCGAGGAAGTCTTCCCAAGCTTCCGCTTCCAAGTGCTTTACTTCACGAGGGGACAGGGTTTCACGTAATTTGCCCAAAGCAGTAACGGTATCCATGTAGATAGGGCCGCGACCTTCTTTCATTTCCTTGAGCATCAAGTGGTTACGCAAGCAAGAGGCTGGAACGGCTGCTTGACCATACGGAGGATAGTCGTTCAGCAATTCTTTGTTCTTCTGCATGTAGACTTCGCCATAGGCATTAGTCGCTTGAGCTTTGAACAGTAAGAACCATGCACCAACCGGACCGTAGCCGTCTTTAAAACGGGCTGGAACGAAACGGTTTTCCATCATGGTCAGTTCTGCACCGGCTTCAGCAGCCATCGTGTAGGTAGAACCTGCGTTCCATACGGGATACCATGCACGACCTTGACCTTCACCCACGGAACGTGGACGGAAGATGTTGACGCAACCGCCAGCTACCAGCAGGCAAGCCTTGAATTTGTAAACGTATACTTTGTCTTCACGAGTAGAGAAGCCAACTGCACCCGCCACGCGGTTTTTGTCGTTAGCGTCATTAACCAGCTTAACGATGAAGACACGTTCTTGGATGTTGTCAGAACCCAATGCTTTTTTCGCCGCTTCAGCAACGATCCACTTGTAGGATTCGCCGTTGATCATGATCTGCCATTTACCGGAACGGACTGGCTCGCCGCCGTCTTTCAACAGCTTGCCGCCTTCTTTCGGCCAAGTAGCACCGTCAAAACGTTCGCCGTTAACGGTTTTCCAGATGGGCAGACCCCATTCTTCAAACAAATGCACGGAATCGTCAACGTTACGACCCAAGTCATACGCCAAGTCATCACGGGTGATACCCATCAGGTCGTTGGAGACCATGCGAGCGTAATCAGCCGGATCTTGATGTGGGCCGATGTAAGTGTTGATTGCAGACAAGCCTTGTGCAACCGCACCGGAACGGTCCATTGCTGCTTTGTCAACCAACTTAACAGTGATGTCAACGCCTGCGTCTTTCGCAGCACCAATCCACGGCATGATTTCATACGCCGCGCCACACGCAGCCATACCGCCACCGATGATCAGGATGTCCACTTCTTCTTGGACAACTTCTGGATTACCAAATGTACCTGCCATTTGTATTTCCTCAATGCTTAAATGTTAATAACGGAGCGTAATTACTTGCAGATCAGTTCAGCCGGGTTGCCAGCGCGGTAGCCGCCCATGACATCACGAGTCAACAGTGCTTTACCCAAGTTAGCCAGATCCGCTTTAGGCTTGCCGCCGTAGCAGTCGATCGAGCCTTCTGGGGTAGTACGGATCGGGAATTTGAAACGCTTCATTACGCCGTTACGGAATTTGATCGACCACATGATGGAGTCTTGACCGCGCAAAGGCTGTACAGAACCGCCGAGTGGTACAACGTCAGCATAGTGACGTGCCTCAATGGCGTTGGACGGGCAGATTTTAACGCAGGAATAGCATTCCCAGCATTGATCCGGCTCTTGGTTATACGCTTTCATCGCGTGACCTGTGGCAGAACCGTCAACGTCCAGCTTCATCAGGTCGTGTGGGCAGATGTACATGCAAGCGGTGCGGTCGCCGCCCTTGCAGCCATCACATTTGTCAGTACGTACAAACGTAGGCATGGTGTAACTCCTTCAAATTAATTGTATTGCTACATACGGTCACAGAACTCAACCAGTGAAGCCTGTTGCCCTTTCCTCAAAGCTCAGACTGCACCAGAGATACTTTCTAAACAGCCTTAGCCGTTTTCATTTTGGTAATACTCGATCAAAATCTGAGCCACTTCAGGACGAGAAAATTCCTTTGGTGGTGCAATGCCTTGACCCAGCATTTCACGAACTTTGGTACCAGAAAGAAGCACAAAATCTTCCTTCTTATGGTCCGGTGCTTCACACATCATTACCACCTTATCCAGCTTTTTGGAGTAAGCGGTGTGGTCTGCGCGGAAAATTTCGATCTTAAGCGCATCTTTAGGCACTTCATTATCGAAAATTTCCTGAGCATCAAATGCACCGTAATGATCGCCAACACCCGCATGGTCACGACCAATAATGAAATGTGTCGCCCCCATGTTTTGACGGAATACGGCATGTAATACCGCTTCTTTGGGACCTGCATACAACATGTCGAAACCATAACCCGTTACCATCGCGCTGTTCGGCGGGAAATACAGTTCTACCATCTTGCGGATAGCGGCATCACGTACTGGAGCGGGGATGTCACCCTTCTTCAGCTTACCCAACAACATATGGATGACTAAGCCATCACAGCCGAGACGCTCCATCGCCATGTGGCACAGCTCTTCGTGCGCCAAGTGCATCGGGTTACGGGTTTGGAAAGCAACGACTTTCTTCCAGCCGCGCTCGGTAATTTCGTTGCGAATTTCAACCGCAGTACGGAAGGTATCCGGGAATTCACTTTGGAAGTAGGAGAAGTTCAGTACCTTGATCGGACCTGACAGGCAAACCTTGCCTTGGGAATTGAAGGTATCCGCGCCGATATGCGCTTCACCTTCAGCAGGACGGTAAATCTGCTGGGTCATGGTAGCCATTTCTGCGTCGGTGAATGCTTCGACAGCTTCCACATCCATCACCGCAAGCACCGGATTACCTTCTACGTTGGGGTCTCTCAAGGCAATGCGATCACCGGCTTTGATGCTGCCAGCATCTTCAACCAAGTTCAGCACCGGTGTCGGCCAAAACAGACCAGACGTGGTGTGCATAGTTGCAGCAACTGACAGCGCATCTGCCTTATTCATATAACCAGTAAGTGGATTGAAGTAACCACCGCCGAGCATCACAGCATTTGCTGCTGTCGCCGAGCTGACTACGATTGAAGCAAGATCTTCTGCTTCTTTCTGCAATGCTTCGTTTTTAGCACTGTCATAGACGAATAGTGGATTCAGTTCATCAGAACCATGAGGCTTGATCATGCCAATCTCCCGTAAGTGTGGTACTCGCCAAATCTTGTGTAGATTTTCAAGTGACCAACACCAACTCTATATGCTATAGAAAAAATTCATTAGCCACTTGCTTGAAATTTTGAACCATGCACACTGTATACAATTTTAGTGCATAAACCAATGCGTTTGTTTCTTCCATAAGATAAGCAAAATCTATTAATCATGCCTCTAAATGCTTATATTTAAAGAATATAATTACATTATAATATGGCAATACTCTTACATTTAATTAGTTGATTCTATCACTGGGTTATTCGCAATTATCTGAATATACTTCAAGTTTTAGCTCTTGCACGACGTTGTAACCACACATCCAAGCCCTGTGCATTCAGGGTCGCATCGACACGCAGTAAATCGCGAATATCCCCTTCGGGAAGGTTAACCCCACGCTTGCCTATCTCTTCAAGCCAGGTCAAAAAAATCTGCTCTTTGAGCGCATCGACCCGCCCTTCTGGTGCATCTTTCAGGGTTAGCGCCAGATTACTCAAGGCTTCGATGCTAGCACGAAGTTTGGGGAATAGACCGGCAACATCGGTGACAGATCCGTAATGCGTTAACAGCATCGCGCTGGGTTGTAGCGCCTCCAATTTATCGAGGCTCCGTTGCCATTCATTGGGCGAAAAAGCCACGGGCGTGGTCGGCGCAAACATCCACGCCCCCTGCTCTGTCACAAATTCACGGTAGGCAATGCCGAAGGTATCACCCGTGAAACACGCGCGACTCTGCGCATCGAAAATGCAACCATGATGGTTGGCGTGACCGGGGGTATCGTAAAACGTTAAAGTACGTCCGTTCAGTTGACATCCTCCCCTCCCTAAAGGAAGGGGATTCCTACGGGAGCTAAGCGGCAAG
>CAYQTB010000111.1:0-7527 GCA_964420315.1 uncultured Thiothrix sp.
TTGCCGCTTAGCTCCCGTAGGAATCCCCTTCCTTTAGGGAGGGGAGGATGTCAATGACCCCTTTTGCGGTTTAGCTTACGCCTCTTCTTTCTTGCTGCCCGCGCGTTTACGCTCGTGCTCCAGCAGGAAACGCTTGCGGATGCGGATGCTTTTCGGGGTGATTTCAACCAGTTCGTCGTCGTCGATGAATTCCATCGCCTGTTCCAGTGTCATGCGAATCGGTGGAACCAGAATCAGGTTTTCATCCGTACCAGCGGCACGGATATTGGTTAATTGCTTGGCTTTTAACGGGTTAACCACCAAGTCGTTGTCGCGGCTGTGAATACCGATCACCATGCCTTCGTATACTTCTTCACCGTGACCGATGAACATGCGCCCGCGCTCTTGCAGGTTGAAAATGGCGTAAGCCAGTGCTTTACCTGTGCTGTTGGAAATCAACACGCCGTTGTGACGCTGACCAATAGCGCCCGGTTTAACCGGCGCGTAGTTTTCAAAGGTGTGGTAAAGCAAACCCGTGCCGGAGGTCATGGTCATGAAGTCGGTTTGGAAACCGATCAAGCCGCGCGATGGCATCAGGTATTCCAAACGTACTCGCCCTTTGCCATCTGGCGCCATGTCTTTGAGTTCGGCTTTGCGTTCACCCAACGCTTCCATGACTTTGCCTTGGCTTTGCTCTTCGATGTCCACGGTGACGCTTTCAAACGGCTCCATTTTCACGCCGTCAATTTCACGCACGATGACTTCGGGGCGGGAAACCGCGAGTTCATAGCCTTCACGGCGCATGTTTTCGATCAGAATGCCCAAGTGCAATTCGCCACGACCGGAAACTTTGAATTTTTCCGGGTCATCGGTGTCCTCGACGCGCAAGGCGACGTTGTGCAGCAGTTCTTGCTTGAGGCGCTCGTTCAAGCGACGTGACGATGTGCCAGTTTTGACTTCTTTGCCCGCAAACGGTGAGGTGTTGACTTGGAAGGTCATGGTGACAGTGGGTTCATCCACGCTCAGCGGTGGCAGTGCCACGACGTTATCCGGGTCACACACGGTGTCGGAAATGTGCAGCTCATCCATGCCGGAGAACGCGATAATGTCACCCGCTTGTGCTTCGTTGACCTCGACGCGATCCAAACCGTTGAAGCCGAGGATTTTCAGCACCCGTCCGCTGCGGATTTTTCCTTCGGTGTCGATGACTTTGACTTGGGTATTGGTTTTGATGCGCCCTTGTTTGATGCGCCCGATACCGATAATGCCGAGGTAGGAGTTGTAGTCCAATTGGCTGATTTGCAATTGGAACGGCGCATCGGGGTCAACGTCTGGTGCGGCAACGCTGTCGATAATGGTTTGGAACAGCGGGGTCATATCGCCACCGCTAACGGTTTCTTCCAGACCAGCAAAGCCGTTCAAGGCGGATGCGTAGACCACGGGGAAATCGAGTTGCTCGTCAGTAGCACCGAGGTTGTCGAACAATTCAAACACCTGATCCATCACTCGGTGGGGGTTGGCACCGGGGCGGTCAATTTTGTTGATGACCAGAATCGGTTTCAAACCGTGCGCAAAGGCTTTCTGGGTCACGAAACGGGTTTGTGGCATGGGGCCATCCACGGCATCAACCAGTAGTAATACAGAATCTACCATTGACAACACGCGCTCAACTTCCCCGCCGAAGTCCGCGTGCCCTGGGGTGTCGACGATGTTGATGCGGTATTCGATACCGTCGGCAGGGTTCGTCCAACGCAGGGCGGTGTTTTTCGCCAAGATGGTAATGCCGCGCTCTTTCTCCAGCGCGTTAGAGTCCATCATCCGTTCGGACACTTCGGCGCGTTCGCCTAATGTGCCGGATTGTTGTAACAGTTTGTCAACTAAGGTGGTTTTCCCGTGGTCAACGTGGGCGATGATGGCGATATTTCGCAGATTCTGGATCACAGCTAAGGTACTCAATAGTATTCATGGAAAGGCGCGATTATACTGACAATAGGTTAATTTTCTAATGTATTTGCGTGAAAACCCATGAATAACTTGGCTGACGCCCGTTTTATGCCCGCTAGTGACGCGAATGCCGTCAACGATAGTGTGGCGTTTATTTGGTACGTTTGCGTTTGGGGGATGGTGTGCCAATGACGCGTGAAGTGGCGTGGTATGAAGCGCAGCCATTCGGCAATCGACAAAAGGTGTGCGTCTGCAATACCAAAAAAAGCCGCTGCTTCGGTTTCGTTGAGTACCAAACTATCGGTCAGGGCTAACATTGGCTGGTTGCGGAGATGACACGTCATCGGGCAATGCGACAACCAGCGCATCATCGGGTGGCATCCTTGCCCAACGCTAATGAAGCAGAAGCCAAGGAAACCCTGCAACTGTCGCTGAAAATGCAAGATTTCATGGGCGATGTTATCAATGACGCCATGAAAACCCCCAACCAACAAGCACAGCAAGTACTCACTGGGGTTGGTGACGAAGCTTACTTAACTGTTGGCAATCTCGATCTGTTATCCAACACGCAGCTGATATTCCGCAAAGGGCGTATGGTGATGACGCTCGGTGCAGTCGGTCTGCAAGGTGAGCCAGAAGTGGGTAAACTCGAAACGCTTGCTCGCTTGGCGGCGGATAAACTCTAAGCTTTTGCGAAATTCCATCCCCTATTGCTTTGGAAATCCGTAGACTTACTGGTTTTAAACAGGCTACGGAGTATTCAGGATGGAATTATCGATCAGAACCCACTACGACATGCTCGGCGGTGAGGCAGGCGTGTTGCGCTTAGTGAACCGCTTTTATGACCTGATGGATGAGCTGCCAGAAGCGTGGGAGTTGCGCAAGATTCATTCGCAAGATTTGCAATCCGCCCGCGATAAGTTGTTTAAATTTTTATCGGGTTGGTTAGGCGGACCGGGCTTGTATGAGGCGGAATTTGGGCATCCGCGTTTGCGGGCGCGGCACTTGCCGTTTCCGGTTGATACGCAAATGCGTGATCAGTGGTTATTGTGCATGAATACAGCATTGGATGAGCAAGTGAGCGACGAATTATTGAAAATGCAGTTAAAAGCCTCGTTTGCGAATGTGGCTGACCACATGCGCAATCGCGCGGGCTGATAGATAGTTATTCTGATAAAAAAATAAATAATGATTTCTTTCATTTCTGCTAAATTCATTAGAGCATAAAACCTAAATGAGGAAACGTAGATGAATAAATATTTGCCTTTGGTAAGTGTTGCGGTTGTATTGTTCAGCAGTGTAGCAATGGCAGGTTCGCCGAAAGCGCCTTACGTGGGCGCGGGTTACGGTGTTAATAGCTCTGTCGATGACAATGATTTGAGTTCAACTTGTGGTGTGGGTGGGGTAGCGTGTCGTGAAGTGTGTGACACTGACCGAGCAGTCAATGTGTATGCAGGTTATCCTGTTAGCCCTAATCTGGCGGTAGAAGCAGGCTTCACGGATATGGATTACACGGCGCGTATTGAGCAAGATGGTGGCGCAGTCCGTGGTGATCAACAATCTCAAGCCTTGACCTTGAGTGCTGTCGGGCGTAAAGCGTTGACCCAAAACGTGGGTTTGTTTGGTAAAGTGGGCGCTGCTTTCTGGGAAAGTGAGGCATTCACCAGCGCGGGTAATGCCGATGATTCCGGTGTAACCCCGGTTGTTGGGGTGGGCACTGAGTACAATTTCAGCGAGCATTTTGGGATGCGTGCAGGCGTTGATCATTTTGTCAGCATGGGTGAGCAATCCAAAATCATTGATTCAGGCGTGGTGGGTACGGCTGATACTGGTGTCACCACTGCGACGGTAGGCTTGCACTACAACTTCTAACAATTTTTGTTAAGTTGGTTTTGATGTCTGTTTTGAGCCGGATGATGAACATCGTCCGGCTACTTTTACGCTTCGCTATTGTCAGTCTCAATGACCGCATTCAATCAGCACGTTATGAAAAGGTGTGGCAATTCTGAAGGGGCGCTCGTACTCCTTGCCGTCACACTTGAGTTTGGCGAGGTATTCACCCTCTGGTAGCTTGGCGGTGAAGGTGTGTCGCTCGTCGTTTCGCTTACTGTTATCACTCAGATCAAAAATTTCCCATTGAACGGTGCGCATAATGGGTTTACCGCCCTCGGTTGCACTAAATAGCACTTCGCTAGGCGCCGCGTAGGCGTAAGCGCTGCTTAAAATGAGGGTGGTAACGAGGGTTGTTATAGCGTTACGTATGAGTTTTCTCGCTAACATGGGTGCACTCCTTGCTGATGGGGGAATATGAACAAAACCTGAACCATAGACTAAATGGTAGTCTAGTTTTGACAGAAGTGAACAAGGAATGCGCAATCGGTGTTCGTGAATTTACTTATGGTTGGTCATAAAAAATTGGCAAGGTTTGAATGGGTTAAATCGCAGGCAAGCGAGCTTTTTCAGATTCAATCCAGCCTTGTGCCTGTTGATTAATGGCGTCGGTTTTTAAGCCTTTGGTAGCAAATGCCGGGCCGATGCTAACGGTAATGGTACCGGGTTTTTTGATCCACGCATGGCGTTTCCAGCTTAACCCCGCGTTGTGCGCGACGGGAACCACTGGGAAGCCAGCGTGTGAAGCGAGGATTGCCCCACCGATTTTGAACGGCACAGTGCTATCCGGGGCTACCCGTGTGCCTTCGGGGAAAATGACGATGCTGATTCCTTCCTGTAACAGGGCTTTCCCTTGGTGCGAAATTTGTTTGACGGCAGCTTTCCCAGCACTGCGGTCAATCGCAATCGGGCGAATCAGCCGCAAGCCCCAACCAAAAAACGGAATCTTCAACAACTCGCGTTTCATCACCCAGCTTAATTGTTGCGGAAAAATACAGGGTATCGCGAGAGTTTCCCACGTCGATTGGTGATTGGCCATAATGATAAAAGCCCCATCCGTGGGGATATTCTCGCGCCCGATCACTTGGTATTTCACGCCGCAGGTCAGCGCTAACCACCAGAGATTAAAACAGTTCCATAGCGTTGTAGCAGGATAACGGTATTTGAGTGGAAACAGCCAAACCAACGGGGTTAGCAAGCCTGCCAACAAGGTGCTGATCGCAAAGCCTACCCAGAAAATCGCGGCACGCGTGCCTAACCAGAGCGTGTTGAGTGCATTCATGCGAAAGTGTTTCCCAAAAGTGAGTCGGCGTAGTCTGCCAGATTATCAAACACGGGTATAGCGGCAGGGAGCTTGCCCTCCGCCAGTGTGCGCAAGCCTTTGCCGGTGCGGACTTGGGCATAGCTTGCACCTACCGCAGCGGCGGCTTGCCAATCGCGTAACGAATCACCGACAACTTGAGCTTGCGCGGGATTTATGCCGAAATGTTTTGCAATGGTGAGCAGCATTCCGGGTTTGGGTTTGCGGCAGTCACAATGATCAGTTCCGAGGTGTGGGCAATAGGCAATGTAAGCCACTTCAGCGCCATGAACAGCTAGTAGGTGACGCATTTTGGTGTGCATCGCATCTAGCGTCGCAACGTCGTAATAGCCACGCGCAATGCCCGATTGATTGGTGGCAATCGCCAGCGTGTACCCTGCATGATAAAGCCGCGCCATCGCTGCAATGCTGCCAGGGATGGGAATCCATTCGTCCACCGTTTTAATGAACGCATCGGAATCTTCATTAATCACGCCGTCACGGTCGAGGATGATGAGTTTCACCGGGCGTTTTCCAACAATTCATGCAATTTACGCAAGGCTTGCCCGCGATGGCTGATGCGATTTTTTTCTTCCGGCGGTAATTCAGCAGAAGAGCAGCCGTGGGTTGGCACGTAAAACAAAGGGTCGTAACCAAAGCCGTTTGCCCCGCTCAATTCATGCAGGATACTACCCTCCCAACTCGCTTCGGCAATGATCGGCAATGGGTCTTCGGCGTGGCGCAGGTACACGATGCAGCAATAGAAACGCGCGGTGCGTTGCGCGTCCGGCACAACTTTTAAGGCTTCCAGCAGTTTGGTGTTATTGGCGGCATCATCGCCGTGTTCCCCCGCGTAACGGGCGGAATACAGCCCCGGTGCGCCGCCGAGGGCATCCACAACAATCCCCGAATCATCGGCCATTGCAGGCATTCCGGTGTGGCGGGCGGCGTTACGGGCTTTGATCAGGGCATTTTCGACGAAGGTTGAGCCGGTTTCATCGGCATCTTGTACCCCAAACTCGCTTTGGCGCACAAATTCAATGCCTAAATCTGCCAGCATCGCGTTGAATTCGCGCAGTTTTCCGGCGTTGCCGGATGCTAAGACGATACGTTGACTCATGATGCTAATGCCTGTTGTTGTGCTTGCATGATTTCTCGAATGCCTTTTGCTGCTAATGCCAGCATGGCATCGAGTTCGTCGCGGCGGAAGGCGTGACCTTCGGCAGTGCCTTGTAATTCGATGAATTGTCCGGCTTCATTCATCACCACGTTCATGTCGGTTTCGGCTTTGGAATCTTCGGCGTAATCCAAATCCAGCACCGGCACACCGTCAAAAATGCCGACGGAAACCGAGGCAATTTGCCCGTGCAGCGGGTTTTTCTTCAAACGACGGTTTTGTTGCAGCCAGGTAATCGCGTCACACAAGGCGACGTAAGCACCGCTGATGGAAGCCGTGCGCGTGCCGCCGTCGGCTTGAATCACGTCACAGTCGACGGTGATTTGGAATTCGCCGAGGGCTTCGAGATCAACCACGGCACGCAATGCTCGCCCGATCAGGCGCTGGATTTCCATCGTGCGCCCGCCTTGTTTGCCTTTGGCGGCTTCGCGTGCGGTACGGGAACCCGTGGCACGGGGCAACATGCCGTATTCCGCCGTGACCCAACCTTGACTTTTGCCTTTGAGCCAGCCGGGCAGGCGGTCTTCGACGGTGGCGGTACACAGCACCTTGGTGTTGCCGAATTCCACTAATACTGAGCCTTCCGCGTGGCAGGTGTAATGGCGGGTAAATGTCACCGTGCGCATTTGCTCAGGGGCGCGTTGGCTGGGTCTCATGGGGGAATCCTTTATGTCGCTTAAATGGGGGAGAGGGGATTATACCTATCACTGGTATGGGTTTCACTGTTATCAAGCAAATCAGCAGCGCTGAAACGTGGCGTGTTGGGCGGGCGAGGGTGTTGGTTGCGTTAAAAAAAGCGGCTCTAGCGACAGGGGAGCCGCTAGAGCCGTTAAAGACTCACCAATTTTGGCGCAGTTTGGTGAGCCGAGTAAGGAGGTTCTACGGTTTTTTTATCATGTATTTGTCCCAAAGTGATTCTGCAACCCCTTGCAAGGTGATGAACTGATCCGATTGCAGTAACTGCAAATACAAGTGCGGTCCAATCAATTGGGGAATGAAATCGTTCAAGCTCGATGCGGGTGCAAGGTGCTCGGCTGTCTTTGGCAAGTTGTCAGTGGCGGTACTGTGTTCCTTTTGCTGGAGGGCGTGTGTCGCTTTAACCGAAAGTGCTGCCACCGGTTGCGTGGCTATGCAGCTTAGCAGCAGGCATACACTTGCGACCTTGTTGATTGCTTTCATCGTTGATCAAATCCTTGATTAGTTTTTCTTTGTTTCAGTAACTATTGTTGATTTACCG
>CAYQTB010000112.1:0-7390 GCA_964420315.1 uncultured Thiothrix sp.
ACACCAGCCAAGAATGCCCGGCTTGTCACCATGTGTCGGCAGATAACCGCCAGACCCAAGCCCGGTTTGCGTGTGTGGAATGTGGCTACGAAAACCACGCCGATCATGTCGGCGCGATCAACGTTTTAGAGCGGGGACACCGCTTGTTAGCTTGTGGAGATGGGGTATTACGCCCCTCGATGAAGCAAGAACCCACCGAAGGGGTGAAGCCTTGCCGCTTAGCTCCCGTAGGAATCCCCTTCCTTTAGGGAGGGGAGGATGTCAAGTCCTGATGATGGTAAAATTGCAACGCAGCACCTATACTTCCAGTGCCTACCATCAACAATAAAGCCACCCATCTAGCGATGCGCATGAAATAAAACACCACGGATGGTTGGCATTCTACGGCTTTTGAATTAATGCATTTGGCTGATTTTTTCATGGTCTGGTACTCCCGGCGTTAACCTTTCCAGATATCTCTTGCAATAATCGTACCACTAGACTAGCTGACTGTAGCCTGTTTTCAGGGAACTTTGCTAATAAACCCTTTATCAAGGGTTGATAAACCGATAGGTTGTCTGGCAGGTGTGGTATGGGGGCAACTGCATGTTTTTTCAAGAGTTCACTTAGTGAATTGGACTCATAGGGTTTATGACCAACCAGTAATTCATACAGTATTACCCCTAGGGCATACAAATCGGTACGTTCATCCGGTGGGTCGCCGATAATGCGTTCGGGGCTAATGTAATAGGGGGTGCAATAGATTTCATTTTCACGCAGGAATCCACTGGCTATCAGTAAACGGATTTCCAAGCCAAAATCCAGCAACGCTAACGATTGATCGTGGCGCACGATGATGTTGGATGTTTTCAGGTCTTGATGCAGCAAGCCAATGCCATGAATCACCCTCAAGGCAAGCGTGATTTCCTCGAACCATTGCAGGGCTTGTGCTAAGGGGGGAGTGCCTATGATCGCCAAGTGTCGTCGCAACGTCACACCCTGCACGTATTCCATAATCATGTACAATGCGCCAGACATTATTCCGGCGTCCAGCGGTTGCACTAGCCCTCGGTGGGTGAATAAGCCTAAGGCTTTGCTTTCTAGGATGAATTCGTCGATTAACTCTTGTGGTAAGTGGCTGGCATCAAATTTGAAGCGTTTGATCACCACAGGCGAGCCGCTGGGATTGTTAGCCAGCAAAATGATGGCATTGTCACTTTCATGCAGTACGCTGAGATACTGATAGCCCGGTAATGCCAACGGATACTGTGCCAGTAAACGGTGTTTCACGCGGCTGTTCCTGTCTTAATGTCCATTAGCCCTCGCTTGCTAGGTATTGGGGTTCTGATCAACCTTCATGAATAGTGTAGGACATTAGTGACCGAGGCGTCGCCTTACCTGGCATTAGCGGGGAAATTCAGTGTCATTCAGTGCATTGACAAACCTGCCTGAGTCACCCATAATGCCGCGCTTTTCTATGGGTATCTGCCCAAGATCCTTGCCTCACCATTAATGGGAGGCTGTTTAACCCGAAAGGAAACTGTCATGAGACATTATGAAATTGTCTTTCTGGTCCACCCGGATCAGAGCGAACAAGTACCGGCAATGGTAGAGCGCTACCGTAGCATGGTGCAGGAAAGCGGTGGAGCTATTCACCGTCTGGAAGACTGGGGTCGTCGCCAATTGGCTTACCCTATCAATAAGCTGCATAAAGCACACTACGTGCTGATGAATATCGAATGCGGCGCGGAAACACTGGCTGAACTGGAAAGCATTTTCCGTTTCAACGACGCGGTTATCCGTAATGTCACCATACGCATGGACAAGGCTGTCACTGAGCCATCCCCGTTGAGAAAAGACGCGGAAGGTAAGCCTGCTAGACGTATGCGTGAAGAAGTACTGTCTGATGACGATTCATCTGACGACGAATAATTACGGTTGATCTGGAGCTAATTTATGTCACGTCAATTCCGCCGCAAAAAATACTGCCGTTTCACGGCTGAAGGCATCACCGAGATTGATTACAAAGATCTCGACATCCTGAAAAGCTTTATTACCGAAACCGGTAAAATCGTACCTAGTCGCATTACAGGTACTAAAGCGATTTATCAGCGTCAACTGGCAACCGCTATTAAGCGTGCGCGTTTCCTCGCGTTGCTGCCATACACTGATCAGCACAAGTAAAAGGTGAGTACGATGCAAGTCATTCTTTTGAAAAAAGTGGAAAACCTCGGCACGCTAGGCGATGTCGTCTCAGTACGCCCTGGTTATGCCCGCAACTTCCTGATTCCACAAAGCAAAGCCAAGATGGCGACTAAAGCCAATCTGGAAGCGTTTGAAGCCCGTCGTGCGGAACTGGAAGCCGAAGCCGAAGCAATTCTGGCAGCCGCACAAGCGCGTCGTGACCAACTGTCTGAGTTGGTGTTGACTATCAAAGGCAAAGCCGGTAACGAAGGCAAGTTGTTTGGGTCAGTTTCCAATATCGAGATTGCCGAAGCGATTCAAGCCGCTGGTATTCAGATTGAACGCCGTGAAATCCGTATGCCGGATGGCGCACTGCGTCACTTGGGTGAGTTTGAAATCGGCATACATTTGCATGCTGAAGTCGATACTACCATCAAGGTTGTGGTTGAAGCAGAATAATTTTTGATTTAACACCTTCTTGCGAAAAAATGCCCTGTAGTGCTGAAAAGTTCTATGGGGCATTTTCGTTTATCCACAGCTTTCCCACTGTTCTATCCCTAACGCTTGTCGCTGATTTTCGTTAAACTTGGCGAATGGCAGACTCATACGAATCCCTCAAAATTCCCCCGCATTCCATCGAAGCCGAACAATCTGTTCTGGGCGGTTTGTTGCTGAGCGGGTTGGCTAACGACAGTACCGCGTGGGATACCATTGCGGACAAAATAACCGAAGGTGACTTTTACCGGCAAGATCATCGTCTCATTTTCCGCGCGATCGCTGATTTGGTGGAAGACAATAAACCGCTGGATTTGGTCACGGTGACCGAATGGCTCAAGCAGCGCAATGAATTGGAGAATGCCGGTGGCTTTGCGTACTTGGCAACAATGGCGAAAGACACCCCTAGCGCCGCGAATATTCGTGCGTATGCTGACATCGTGCGTGAAAAATCGGTGTTGCGCCAACTGATCAGTGTGGGAACTGGCATTGCCGATTCCGCGTTCACTGCCCAAGGTCGCCCCAGCAAAGAATTGCTGGATGAAGCCGAGCAAAAAGTTTTCAAAATCGCAGAGCAGGGTACTAAGCAAGGTCAAGTATTCAAACCCTTGAAAAGCCTACTTAAAGTGACCTTGGCGCACATTGAAGAGCTAAGTAAGCTCGATAGCAATATCACTGGCGTGTCGACCGGTTATACGCAACTGGATGAAATGACATCGGGTTTGCAGAAGGGCGACTTGATCATCGTCGCAGGCAGACCGTCCATGGGGAAAACCACTTTTTCGATGAACATCGCCGAATATGCTGCTGCGCACAAAAAGCTTCCGACTGCCGTGTTCAGTATGGAGATGCCCGCCGAACAGCTTACCCTACGTTTGCTGTCTTCGATGGGGCGGGTTGACCAGCACCGCATTCGGACAGGCAAACTCACTGACGAAGATTGGCCGCGCATTGCGACAGCAGTGAAGATTTTCGCCGATGTACCCATGTTCATCGACGATAGCCCTGCACTTTCCCCGACCGAAGTTCGCGCCCGCGCCCGCCGCCTGATGCGTGAACACGGGCAACTCGGCTTGATTGTGTTGGACTACTTGCAACTGATGCAAACCGGCACGAGTACCGATAACCGCACGGCGGAAATTTCCGAAATCTCACGTGGTTTAAAGTCGCTGGCAAAGGAACTCGCCGTCCCCGTGATTGCACTGTCACAGCTCAATCGCAGTTTGGAGCAACGCCCCAATAAACGCCCGGTCATGTCGGATTTACGTGAATGCGTTACCGGAGATACCTTGGTTATGCTGGCAGATGGGCGGCGCATGCCTATCCGTGATTTGGTTGGGCAAACGCCTAGCGTTGTATCGGTGAATGCCGCCGGACAAATGGAAACTGCTGTTACGGATTTAGTGTGGTCGGTTGGCAAGAAGGAAACGGTGCGTATCAGCTTTGCCAGTGGGCGAACGATTTGTTGTTCCAAAGAACACCGTTTACGCGCTTTGTGGGATTGGCAATATGCTGGAGAATTGCAACCCGGCGACCGTATTGCATTGGCGCATCATTTACCAGAACCAGCACAGCCGCAGCCATGGCCTGAGCATGAAATTATTTTACTAGCGCAAAATTCGCGTGAAAAACATTTGCCATCCGGGGTGTTTCAATTGCCGAATGCGCAATTGGCGTTATTTCTGCGTCATTTGTGGGCGACCGATGGCAGTATTCATGTGGGGAAAACGAAATGCCGCATTTATTTTGCCACTGCCAGCGAGCTGCTGATTCGAGATGTAGCGGCTTTGTTGCTACGTTTTGGGATTGTGGCACGTATTAAGCATATTACTACCGCTGAAAGTATCGAGGGTTGGTTTACTGCCGATGTTTCTGGTGTAACCCAGCAACGTCTGTTCATACGTGAGATTGGGGTGTTTGGGGCACGTGCAGATAATATCGACGAAGTCATGCGCTTGCTGGATAGCACGGTTGATAATACTAATGTGGATGCTTTGCCAGAAAGTGTATTCGACTATGTTCGTGCGCAGATGCAGCAACAGGGTATTACGCATCGCCGCATGGCAAATCTACGCGGCACAGCTTACGGTGGCAATGCGCATTTTAACTTTGCCCCGTCACGGGATACCTTGAGTAGTTATGCGGAGATTTTGGATGATGATGCCTTGCGCACATTAGTGAGTGACGGCTTATTTTGGGATAGGGTGGTCGCAGTCGAACCGGTAGGTGAAGCGGAAGTCTTTGATTTAACTGTGCCGGGTAATGCTTGCTGGTTAGCGGATGGGATTGTGAGTCATAATTCGGGCGCGATTGAACAGGATGCTGACTTAATCATCTTCATCTACCGTGATGAGGTCTACAACCCTGAATCCCCTGACAAAGGTACCGCAGAGATCATCATTGCCAAGCAGCGTAATGGTCCGATTGGCAGTGTGCGCTTAACATTCCTCGGTAAATACACCCGTTTTGAGAATTTTACCCCTGACATTTATACCCCAGGATTTGAATAATCGGCACAAACCGCTACACTGCCCGCATGAAACGATCTGCACGCGCCATTATTGATACTGCTGCCTTGCGGCATAACCTTGCACGCTGCCGCGAGGCTGCGCCTAATAGTTTGGCAATGGCGGTGATCAAAGCCAATGCTTACGGGCATAATATGCTCAAAGCGGCTGAAGCCCTTAGTAATGCTAACGGGTTCGCGGTCTCATGCCTGCCGGAAGCGACAGAATTGCGTCAGGCACGTTTTATCCACCCCATCTTGGTATTGCAAGGTTTTAATAATCTCCAAGGCATGAAAGTTGCCGCCGAACACCGTTTTCGCGTCGTGTTGCATGACCTTTCCCAACTCGAATTACTCGATAGTGCGCCTGCTGCGGTTAAAGTGGATGTGGCGTTGAAACTGGATACCGGAATGCACCGTCTGGGGTTTCCGGTCGAGCAAGCGCAACATTTATTTGCACGCTTGGTTAAACACCCAAACGTCAAGCCCAATCCTTGGCTGATGACGCACATGGCGTGTGCCGATGAGTTAAATAGTGACAAAACCCCACAGCAACTGGAACGCTTTGCCAAATACACCGCTGGGTTGCAAGCACCGCGTAGCATCGGTAATTCCGCCAGTATTTTGGGTTGGCCGCAAACCCATGTGAACTGGGTACGCCCCGGCATTATGCTGTATGGCTCGTCTCCGTTTGTGAATGGCGATGCTAAACGTGACGGTTTGCAGCCAGTGATGAGCTTGGTGGCACCGCTGATTTCTATTCATACCATTCCGAAAGGCGAAAGTATTGGTTATGGAGCAAGTTGGATATGCCCGGAGGATACCCGCACTGGCGTAGTGGCGATTGGTTATGCTGACGGTTATCCACGCCATGCACCAACAGGAACACCGGTTTGGATCAACGGCAAGCAAACGCGCCTGCTAGGGCGTGTGTCGATGGATATGATCGTGATCGACCTCACCGCCATTGAAGCACGGGTTGGCGATCAGGTTGAACTATGGGGCAAGCACCTTTCGGTTGATAGAGTTGCCCAAGCTGCTGGGACGATTAGTTATGAAATCCTGTGCAATGCCGGTAATCTTTGCAGGCATGAATATCTTTGATGAAATAAATCTTTTTTTATTGCTGATAATTAAATAAGAATTTGCTATCCTGTTTTTTGAACACATTAATCAAATCATGGATGGGCTCCAGATGGCAACAGCAAGATATACCGTAAAAGGTGGTCGCCGTGAACAAATGAAACGTGAATTGATCGGCTTGGTGATCGGCACAACATTGCTGATGGCGGGCATGGCTTTTCTGTTTTCGCAAAGTATTGTGGCAAGCAGCACCAGTGACACCGCTACTAAAATAGCTGAAGCACCAAGCGTAGCCAAGCTTCCAGAGCCAGCAGCAACTCCAGCGGTAGCAGAACAGGCAACCACAGCCGTTGCTCCCGCGAGTAGCCCAAGTGTGGCAGCGGTTGCTGATCAAGCCGAACCAGAGACAACTGCCGTGACGGTTCCAGCCTTGGCGGCGCTTCCCGTGCCGCAGCCGGAAATACCTGAGAAGGCTCCGGCGACCTCTGCTACTCCGGCTGAAACATCAGAAAAAGTAATGGAAGCGTCAACCGCACCAACTGAGCCTGACAGCAGCACAACGGTGGCTACTGGCTGGATTTATGCCGGGCAATTTACCAATGGCAAATGGTCTGAGCAAGGCTTGAAAATTGGCGCAGAATTACCCGTCAGTGGAGCCAAGTATGCTTTAACTTGGGGGGCAACCGTGCGTGAGAATCCTCCGGGCAAGCGTAGCGAAGGTGGTGGTAAATTGAGTAAGTCCATTGGGCATTTAGCTCCTGGACGTGAAGTTGAAATCGTTCAGGTCAAAAAGTCTGGTAGCAAAGGTCATATCTGGCTGGAAATTAAATACCAATAAACCAATAAACCAGTGCCGATACCAGTACTGGTACGTATGGTGCTAGACTTGCAACTATTGTGGCGTTGCGGTTGTCTCTATTGGCATCATGATGTTAAGTATTCGTACCAAATTGTTTATGGCTATCTTCCTCGCCTGTCTGCTGATTGCTGGCGGGCTTGGGGCGATACTGCAATATCGGCTCAACCGCAGTTTTCTGGATTATCTCAATGAGCAAGAAAGTCGCTCGCTAACGCAACTGGAAAGCCGCTTGGTCGAAGTCTATGAAGCCCGTGGTAGTTGGGAGGAGCTTGAACAAAATCCCC
>CAYQTB010000113.1:0-7294 GCA_964420315.1 uncultured Thiothrix sp.
GCCGCTTAGCTCCCGTAGGAATCCCCTTCCTTTAGGGAGGGGAGGATGTCAATTTGAACTATTAACCACGTCCACGCGGTGGCGGACGCTTGCCCGCACCACTGGGGCGACTGGCACTCGGACGAGCCGGACTGCTGGAACGTGCTGGACTAGTAGGACGCGCCAAACT
The DNA here is from genome assembly GCA_964420315.1 of uncultured Thiothrix sp. GTDB lineage: Bacteria > Pseudomonadota > Gammaproteobacteria > Thiotrichales > Thiotrichaceae > Thiothrix. Next base: position 170 of record CAYQTB010000113.1, read on the forward strand.
CGACCGCCGTGCCGCTGGATGACTTCCACCCATCGCGGTGCGCCCACTGTCCACCGTTTTCATCCCCGGTCTTGCCCCGGAACGGCGTTCCGGGCGTTCGGCGGTAAAATCCGAACCGTCTTCAAACGCCATGTTCACCAAGCCGTAGAGTTTGCGCAATTCGCGTACTTCCAGCTCTTTGTGATGCCCGCTGCGCAAGTAACGTGGCAAAGTGATATTGCCGTAACGTATCCGAATCAAACGGCTGATTTTCACGCCTTGCGATTCCCACAAGCGGCGCACTTCGCGGTTACGTCCCTCAGCGAGCACGACATGATACCAGTGGTTAACCCCTTCGCCACCTGCGTCTTTGATACGCATGAAACTGGCTTTGCCGTCTTCCAATTCCACGCCCTCCTGCAAACGGATCAGCATTTCATGGTTGACTTCGCCCAACACCCGGCAGGCGTATTCGCGCTCGATCTCAGACGAGGGGTGCATCAGCTTATTCGCCAGTTCGCCATCGGTGGTGAATAACAATAAGCCGTCGGTATTGATGTCGAGACGCCCCACCATGATCCAACGCCCCGCGCGGATTTTCGGCAAGCTGTCAAACACCGTCGGGCGACCTTCTGGGTCACTCAAGGTACACACTTCGCCCGCCGGTTTGTGGTACATCAGCACTTTGTGGGTGGCATGTAAACGTGACCCTAAATACAGGCGTTGCCCGCGCAACGTCACTTGATCGTTTTCGTCAATGGCTTGACCGGATTCGGCACGCTGACCGTTCACCAGAATGTCGCCAGCATTGACCATGCGCTCGATTTCACGGCGTGAGCCGTAACCAGCGCGGGAGAGGAGTTTTTGGATGCGTTCTTTCATGGTGTGGATATTACGCTAATCCCCCACTACCCGTATAGGGCATTCAAGCGCACTGCACAATATAGGCTAGACTTGCGCCATTCTTAATGCAACGAGATTCCCCGCATGACAACCCCAGCCCACACTGACACCGTTGTTAAAAGCACCACCTGTTACGAATGCGATGCCAATTGCCTATTCGATGTCACCATTGACGCGAGCGGTCGCGCCATTAAGGTGGAAGGCTTGCCCAATTGCCCACGCGGGCAATTGCAGTTAGAGCGCCAATACCACCCCGACCGTTTGCTCTACCCACTCAAGCGTGTCGGTGCGAAAGGTTCGGGCGAATTCGAGCGCATCAGTTGGGAAGAAGCCCTCGACACCATTACCGCCGCCCTGCAAAAAACCAAGGCAGAATACGGCGCACCCGCTGTGGGCTTTTTCGCCGGATACACCAAAGAAGCCCGCCCGCAATTGCAACGCCTTGCGCACGCTTTTGGCAGCCCCAACTACCTCACCGAATCCGGCTGCTGCTTCTCGGCAACGATGGTTGCGGAAAAACTCACTTACGGTTACAAGCTCAAAACCACGTCCACTGTCGAATCGCCGAAAACCCAATGCGTGTTGGTGTGGTCGACCAACGCCTCCGGCTCGATTCCCCCGTTTGAAAATCACCACCTTGCCAGCCGCAAAAAAGGTCGCAAGATGATCGTGGTTGACCCGCGCCGCACTGAAACAGCGGAACTGGCGGATATTCACCTGCAAATCCGCCCCGGTACAGATGGCGCACTCGCGCTTGGTTTCCACCACCTGATTTTTGCCAATGGCTGGCAAGATCAGGCGTTTTTGGACGAATGGGCAAACGGGCTGGATGCGTTTCGTGAATACATTAAGGCATTTCCACCCGCACGGGTTGCCGCGATTTGCGGCATTAGCGCCGCCGCGTTACGCGCCGCCGTGGAAATGTTTGCCACCACCAGCCCCGCACAAATTGCCATGTCGCCGACTTCCACCGTGCAACACAGTAACGGCTTCCAAAATCACCGTGCGATGATTTTGCTGTCAGCGGTCACGGGCAATATCGACCGCGAAGGCGGCAACCGCTTTTTCAACGACAAAGTGTTGCCCAAACCGATTGAACTGTTCGATGTGTGCAAAAACGCATTGCCGCCGCGCATTGGCGATGAAGTCTTCCCGATTTGGACAAAATACTGGCCTGCCGCGCAAAGCATGTTAATGCCGGATTGCATTCTCGAAGGCAAGCCGCAACCGCTCAAAGCTTTGCTGGCAATGGGCATTAATACCGCGATGTGGGCGAATTCCAAACGCATGGAACGCGCCTTGGGTGCACTGGACTTTTTCGCCGTCTCCGACTTCTTCCACAACCCCGCCACCTTGCAAGCCGACATCGTATTGCCAGCCGCGACCAGTTTGGAACGTACCGCGTTGATCGCCTACCCCGGCTGCGCGTATCAGGGTGAAATCAAATACCGTCATCAAGCCCTGCCACCACGCGGCGAAGCCAAGCCTGACGGGCAAATCTTCCTTGAACTCGGTGTCAAACTGGGCATGGCAGACCAATTCTGGCACGGCAATCTTGACGCGTCATGGGAAGCAATGGGTGAAGGTTTGCCCCCTGAGGTGCGTAAAGAAGCGTGGGAAAATCCGGCAGGCGTAACCGTGTACAGCCCCGTGATCGAAGAATTGGTGGAACGGGGCTTTTTGGATGCGGATCGGCAATGGCGCATCAATGGCTTCCGCACTGCCACCGGCAAAATCGAATTCGATTCGGTGGAACTGCAAGCTCATGGCTACGACGGCTTGCCGATCTACCGTGAACCGGCGGAAAGCCCGTTGTCTACGCCGGAATTGCTGGCAGATTATCCGCTGGTATTAACGTCGGGCGGGCGACAAAAGTTTTTCACGCATTCGCAGCAACACAATATCGCCGCGATGCTCGCGCATGACCCGTATCCACGGGTACAGATTCACCCTGATGATGCGGCAGCGCGGGGAATTGCAGACGGTGATTCAGTCGAAATCCGTTCACGGCGCGGCGCGGTAACGTTTCGAGCAGCAGTGACGGACATCATGAAATCGGGGGTGGTGCATTGTTTCCACGGCTGGAATGAGGCGAATATCAATGAGTTAACCGATGATGCCCAGCTTGACCCAATCAGTGGGTTTCCGCCATTTAAGTCGTTATTGTGTGAAGTCACGAGGATAGCAGCATGAATCCTGACACCTTACTGCAAGAATACCAACGCATTCGCCACGCCAGCACGGCGATTTGCGCACCGTTGGCGCGTGACGATTACCAACTGCAAAGCATTGTCGAAACCAGCCCCCCGAAATGGCATTTGGGGCATGTGACCTGGTTTTTTGAAACCTTTTTGCTGCAAGCGTTCGTCAAAAATTACCAGCCGTTTCGCGCCGATTACAACTACCTGTTCAACTCGTATTACCAAACCGTTGGCTCGATGCAACCGCGTGCTGAACGCGGCTTAATGTCACGCCCGACGGTGGAAGAAGTCTACGCCTACCGTGCAGCGATTGATGAGCGCATGATGGCATGGTTAAGTGACGCTCACCCCAGCCAACAGCACACCATCGCTGCCTACGTCACCCTTGGCTTGCACCACGAACAGCAACACCAAGAATTGTTGTACATGGACATTAAACACAACTTCTGGCGCAACCCGCTACGCCCGATTTACCTGCCTAAACCCTTGCCCGTGCGCGAAACCGCCTCGTTGACATGGGAAATCCGTGAAGGTGGTTTGATCAAAAGTGGTTTCGATGGCGACCGTTTCGCCTACGACAACGAACGCCCCGAACACAGGGTCTGGCTCGAACCGCATCGCCTCGCCTCACGCCTGACCACCAATGGCGAATACCTCGCTTTTATCGAAGACGGCGGCTACCAACGCGCCGAGTTATGGCTGGCGGATGGCTGGTTTCACCGCAAGCAACACGGCTGGCACGCGCCCCTGTATTGGGAACAGCGCGATGGGCAGTGGTACGAATTCACTCTGCACGGTTTCGAGCCGCTCAACCTTGCCGCCCCTGTGGCGCACACCAGCTATTACGAAGCCGATGCCTTCGCCCGCTGGTCGGGCAAACGCTTGCCACTGGAAGCCGAACTCGAACACAAATTGCGCGAATTGCCGCTCACTGGGCATTTCACTGACAGCAACACGTTTCACCCACAAGCAGGCACAGGGCAACATTACGGCTCGCTATGGGAATGGACAGCTTCACCCTACACCGCCTACCCGCGTTTCAAACCGTTGGAAGGCAGCATGGGCGAATATAACGGTAAATTCATGTGCAATCAGTGGGTATTACGCGGCGGGGCGTGTATAACACCATCCGACCACATGCGCCCCACGTACCGAAACTTTTTTTACCCACACGACCGCTGGCAGTTCAGCGGTATTCGTCTTGCGGAGGACGTATGAACGCTATTTGTCCTAAAGCCACCAAAGTCAGCTTCCACGATTACCAACCGGAGCTGGAAAGCTTCCGGCAAGCCGCGTTACACGGGCTGGCGCACGAACACAAACAAATTCCACCAAAATTTTTCTACGATGAACGCGGTTCGCAGTTGTTTGAGGCGATTCTGGAACAGCCGGAATATTACGTACCCACCATCGAAAAACAGCTCTACCGCGATTACGCGGAGGAAATGGCAACATTGATCGGCAAGGATACCGTGCTGATCGAACCGGGCAGCGGTAGTTGCGAAAAGGTGCAATTGTTGCTGGATGCGCTGCGCCCCGTTGCGTATGTGCCGATGGATATTTCTGGCGATTTCTTGCGCCAGTCGGCGGCAGCCTTGGGGGCAAGTTTCCCTTGGCTGCACGTTCATGCCGCGTGCTTGGATTTCACCCGCGAATTGCACTTGCCGCAAAATGTACCCGCTGGGCGGCGCGTGGTGTTCATCCCCGGTTCGAGCTTGGGCAATTTCGATTTGCCGGAAGCGCAGCATTTCCTATTTAACATTGCGCAATTAGTCGGCAAAGGCGGCGGCTTGCTGATCGGGGTGGATCGCAAAAAAGACAAAGCGGTGCTGGAAACGGCGTATAACGATGCGGCGGGCGTGACGGCAGCGTTTAACTTGAATTTGCTGGTGCGCATCAATAACGAACTCGGCGGCACGTTTGATTTGGCGGCGTTTGAACATTACGCCTGTTACAACGCGGCGATGGGACGGATTGAGATGCACCTGATCAGCTTGCGAGATCAAAACGTGCAAGTGGCGGGGAAAACGTTTGCGTTTGCGGAAGGGGAGCGGATTCATACCGAAAATTCGTACAAATACCACCCGGAAGAGTTTATAGCACTGGCAACGGCGGCGGGCTTCAAATGTGAGCAATACTGGACGGATGCTGCTAACCTCTTCGGCATCTATTACTGCACCGTGTGAGCGGATCATGCCAACCCCAGAAAGCTACTTCCCCACCCTGCAAAACTGCTTGTATTTGAATCACGCAGCGGTTGCCCCTTGGCCACAAGTCACTGCTGACGCGGTGCAAGCGTTTGCAGCAGAAAACGCACAGCAAGGCACACTCAATTACTCGCACTGGCTGAGGGTGGAACAAGCCTTGCGTGAACAAGCGCGTGAATTGCTGAATGCGCCCACTGCTGGCGACATTGCGTTGGTGAAAAACACCTCGGAAGGTTTGTCATTCGTCGCCTACGGGCTGGACTGGCAAGCGGGTGATAACGTGGTGGGAATTCGTCAGGAATTTCCTTCCAACCGCTACGTGTGGCAATCGCTGGCAAGCCAAGGCGTGGAATTCCGGCAGTTGGACTTGCGTGAACACCCTGATGACCCCGAAACGGCGTTGTCGGCGTTGTGCGATGCGCGTACCCGTTTGATCAGCATTAGTGCGGTGCAATACACCAACGGCTTGCGCATGAATTTGGCAAAGGTTGGGGCATTTTGCCGTGCCAAGGGCATTCTATTTTGTGTGGATGCGATTCAACACATCGGCGCAATGCCGTTTGATGTGCAGCAAGTGCAAGCCGACTTCGTAGTGGCGGATGGGCATAAATGGATGCTGGGACCAGAAGGCTTGGCACTGTTTTACGTGCGCCGTGAAGTGTTGGAGTCTTTGCGCTTAACCCAGTACGGCTGGCACATGGCAGAAGGTTTGACCGATTACACGATGGAAGATTACCAGCCAGCGTCGGATGCGCGGCGGTTTGAATGCGGCAGCCCAAATATGTTGGGGATTCATGCGCTACACGCCAGCCTAGGGGTATTGCTGGAAACCGGCATGGCGAAGGTGTGGGAACAGCTTAGTGCGCGAGTGCAATATTTGCTGGATGGGCTGCACGCCTTGCCGGATATGGAAATTCTCAGTGATACGCGGACGGAACGGCGTTCGGGTATTGTTACCTTCCGTTCCCGCTGTGAAACGAACGACGCACTGTTCAAACGCTTACAAACACACGGCGTTTTCTGTGCCACACGCGGTGGCGGGATTCGCCTGTCACCGCATTTCTACACACCGTTCGCGCAATTACAGCACGTGCTAGACGTACTCAAAACAAGCCCTTGAGTTTGTTTTTCAACTCATCTTGCAGGCGTTGTTCCAAGTTGTCGACTTCGCCTTGCACGTCTTGCCGGATGCGCTCTTTGACTTCAGCACCCTTTTGCTTGAGCAACACATCCAACTCCAACTCATAGCTGGGTTTACTCCACGCGCCGTGAATATGCAAAGGCGCAAACAAGCCGTCCGCTTTATCCGGTTTAGGCTTTTCGCTAATGCGTAATTTAAGATCGAGGGATTCATCGATGATATTCACATCGCCGTTGCCTTTCACCTGAAAATGTGGGGCGAGCATCACGTTTTCATTGGTATGAAACACCCCTGATTTGACTTGCCACTGCCCTTTCAATTGGGTGAACGTGACTTCAGTTTCTCCTGCTGCGTTAATACGCTCCTTCTCGAACAATTTGACCACTTCACGGGTCTTTTGCGCGAAATTCGCATCGCGAATCGTGCCGTCGTTCAACGTAAGGTCGATCGTGCCATTGAGATTTTGCTTGAAAAGCTTAGCATCACCCACCACGGAATCCAGTTTCGCGGTCACATCCAGTGCCCCCGTGACCCAACGGTCGTCAGTCAGGGCGAACAGCAAGTCTTCGGTGCGCAGTTTTTTTACCGTGTGTTCGCTGCTGAAAATCGCTGGGGCTTGCAGGGTATCGAGGTTAATTTCACCTTGATAAGCGCCTTTGAACAAAGTCCCGGTGGGGGTGAGTTTAATTTGCCC